>JAFUNM010000004.1 GCA_017482195.1 Clostridia bacterium | reverse complement strand
CATAACCATGCCGGTGACCGCACACAGGGCAGACAAAGCCCTTAGGCCACTTAACGCTGTACAGATACTCGGCACAGGCTTTATCGTTAGGAAAACGCTTGAGAAACTGCGCATAGCTCATAGCTCTCTTGATGGACTTGTTTGCTGCTTTCTTTTTTTACATAATGGCACCACCTTTACTGTGCCATTATATCATTTGAGATGTCCAATATTTCGGACTTATACAACATTTAGGTTTGTGCTGTTTTAAGCCGATAGCCTAAATTCCTGTTTGTTGCTGTTTCCTTCACCATCTATTCCCTATTCGTCCTCCGCTTCGCCCGAAAATCTCTGTCTGTGGAAGTACGGAAGCCTCGGTATTCTGCCCCTGGCCTTTGTCCCTCGGATCGCCAACCAAGGCACTTTTTGTGTATTTTTCCACGAAATATTTCTCACTTGGAACCGAAAATTCTCGATTCTTGACGAAAAATAAAAACTGCCTTGACTTTTATTGAAATGGATGCTAATATGTGGCCGTTTAAAAATTTTTTGAGGAGGTCAACTCATGAAACTCGTCTACGGCATCAAAGACAAGCCCAAGTTTCCTCAGCTGCTGATTTTCGCATTTCAGCAGGTGTTGGCGATTTTGGCGGCAACCATCGCAGTTCCCACCATTATCGGTAATGGCATGAGCCAGTCCGCTGCTCTCTTCGGCGCAGGCATCGGCACTCTGGTTTATCAGCTCTTTACCAAGTTCAGAAGCCCTGTTTATCTGGGTTCTTCCTTTGCTTTCCTGGGTTCTATGTTCGCAGCTTTCGGCGGTGCGGTTTCTTCTTCCGCCGGTCATGCTGGTTTGATCATTGGCGCAGTGTTTGCCGGTCTTGTTTACGTAGTTATCGCTATTGTGATCAAGCTGGTTGGCGTCAAGTGGATCAATAAGCTGATGCCTGCTGCGGTCATAGGACCCACTGTTGCTATTATCGGCCTTTCTCTGGCGGGCAACGCCATTGGTGACCTGACCAAGGGCAAGGTTATGGTAGAATCTGTCGCTCAGATCATCGATAACGGTCAGATCGTCGATCAGACTTCCATGGTCTCCGGCTGCAGCCCCTATATCGCTCTGCTCTGCGGCCTTATCACCCTCTTCGCCGTAATGGTTTTCTCCGTCTACGGCAAGAAGATGGCAAAGCTCATCCCCTTTGTCTTGGGCATCCTGGTTGGCTATTGCGCCGCTGCGATCTTCACTGTCATCGGCATCTACACCGACAATGTAGCCCTGCAGATCATCGACTTCTCCGTTTTTAAGGGCCTGGATGTCTTCGCAATCCCCGACTTCACTTTCCTGAAGGCTGTGGAAGGCATCAAGGAGATCGACGGCAGCTTCATCGCTACCCTGGCTGTTGCTTATGTGCCTGTTGCCTTCGTGGTCTTCGCTGAGCACATTGCCGACCACAAGAACCTCTCCACCATCATCGGCAGCGACCTGCTGGAAGAGCCCGGTCTGCACCGTACCCTCCTGGGCGACGGCGTTGGCTCCATGGCCGGTGCTGTCTTCGGCGGCTGCCCCAATACCACCTACGGCGAGTCCGTGGGCTGCGTTGCCATCACCCGTAACGCCTCCGTCATCACCATCACCTGCGCTGCTGTGATGTGCATCGTCATCTCCTTCTTCGGCCCCTTCGTCACCTTCCTGGCCTCCATCCCCAACTGCGTCATGGGCGGCGTCTGCGTGGCACTCTACGGTTTCATCGCCGTCAGCGGTCTGAAAATGGTGCAGAAGGTGGATCTGGGTCAGAGTAAGAACCTCTTCACGGTCTCTGTGATCCTCATTGCCGGTATCGGCAACCTCTCCGTCTCCTTCGGCAAGGTCACCCTGACCTCCATCGCCTGTGCCCTGATCCTGGGCATCATCACAAATCTGCTCCTGTCCCACGGCAAGGAAGAGTAAAGAAAAAAGAAGCTGCCCCCACAAAAACGAGGGCAGCTTCTTTTGGGTGAACGGTGGATGGCGAAGGAATCGACTCCACTGATGAGATTTAAAATTGAGTCAAATAGATATTTATCGGCGAGCTAATGACTAATAGCTAAGAACTAAAAACTGATGTCGGCTCCGCCGATGGGATTTGAAATAGAGTCAAATAGATGTTTATCGAACTGTTTGCCGCACCTCGATAGACTTCGTAGTACTATGTTAATTCTAAAACTTTATTTCTGGATAGAGGTGTTTGAGCTTAATGCGAGCATCGCAACATGTAAAATGCCACGAAACACCTTTCTGCGTATTGTTTCGGTTTGTATGCCATTTTGCAAGTATATCATTGAGTGCATCAAGGGACGGTATTCTTACACCAAGGAGACTTTGTGTAGTCAATGCGGATAGTTCTATTTCAGCAATATCGAGCCAGGATCCATGTTTTGGAGTGTAGTGAATCTCCAATTTTTGTGCAAGCCTCTGGGCTTCAGGTGGCAGAAAAGCTTTATAGAATGAGGCTGTTGCATGTGTGTTCAGATTGTCCATTACCAAAACAATCTTTTCTGCATTTGGATATTCTTCATCTATCAGCCATTTCATTTGATGTGCCCAATCAATCGCAGTTCTGTGTGGCAGGGCATGTGCTTCTCTCCATCCGGCCAAGGGTTCAGTAAACATGAAAATAGAGCATGTCCCTTTTCGCACATATTCACAATCGTATTTTTGGGTGCGGTTATCTTTCCCCATGGGAATCGGTTCAATATATTCGTCTAAAAGCTGGTATGGCTTCTCATCCATACAAACTACGGGATTTTTTTCATCATAAGGACGAGAATATACCTCAAGCACATCCTCCATATGAGCAGCAAATTCTGCATTTTGCTTCGGAGGTATACACCACATTTTATTTATGTGAGGCTTATACCCTGTTTTTTTAAAATTTGCTGAATTCGGACATGAGAAATGCTTTCAATGATGTTTAGCTCTACTGCTTTTTCTGACAACAACCTGAGCGTCCATTTTGACCGACCATCCGGAGCTTTGCTGCAAGCAAGCGCTGTGATTCTTGCTTCTACCTTGCCATCTACCTTTGCAGGAACCGGCGGTGTTTCTCTCTTCTTCCGAGTGAGATAGGCATCAATGTCCCGGTTAGATAGAAATTCATCACGCATATTATACACCGCTTGGACAGATATGCCTGCATACTCAGCTGTACGATTATACCGTACATGATCGCTTTTTCCCGTTCGGTCCAGCATAAGCAGCACTCTTGCTCTAATAATTGCTTTTGCCGGATGAACACCTGTTTTCACTATGCGCTTCAAGTATTCTTGCTGTTCTTCGCTCAGGTAGATTTCTTTACTCATATGGTATCACCACATCCCTTTCTCAAGATGATTCTATTATACCATATAGTTCTTCAAAAGTAAAGTATTAGTATTAACAGAGT
>JAFUNM010000003.1 GCA_017482195.1 Clostridia bacterium | reverse complement strand
CTCTCTAAAAAAAATTTAATTCAAGTTATTAATCCAGCTCATAACAAATCTCTAATTACTAGAATCTTTCTGGCTTTTAAAAGTTTGTTAATCGCTTTCACCAAGGCTTTTCTCAAGCCCCGGATTTCTCAATTAACGGGTCCTTCTAAATGATGCTGTTTAATTTTCAAAGTCCGCTGCTTCCTCGCTCTTCTCACGAGTGCCTGAATATAATATCAAATCTTGAGAAGTTTGTCAACAGTTTTTTCGGGTTTTTTTGAGATTTTTTTAAAAATGTTTTTTTACACAAAAAATCGACAATTTATCTATGAAATATGGGGAAAGTCACTCGATGATCTCCGCTCTATAACCCAAGGCTTGCAGATGAGCGACCAAATTGCTTTCTACCTGCTCATTATTCAATACCGCACCGTTGACCTGAAGTTGGAAGGTACCCTCTTCGGTTCCGGACAATTCAACCAGTGCGTTTGCTGCTCTGCCGACCGTATCGGTACGCCCCTTGAAGGTGAAGCTATCCATCACAACAATATTACTCGCATTGGTACTGCCGGAAGCACATCGCATGCACATACCAAACACGGTATAATCCAGACGTACCACATATTGCTCCCCATCTTCGGTTTCATAATGGAGTAAAACATTCTGTACATTGAAGAAAGAAATCAACAGTACAACGCCGATCAGACCGATAATGATCATTTTATTCTGTTCCCAAAATCCGACGAAACCGCCGCTTTTATTGTTTTTCATTCTTTTTCCTCTGAATTGTAAATTTTTGTTTATTTTTTGATCGGTATATATTATAATAAGTATAGACCTTTTAATAAGGGGGGTTATGTTTGAATATTATACCACAAAACTTTGATCAATACAAGAGCTTTTCCCGGTTCCATTTTGTAGGGATCGGGGGCGTTTCCATGTCATCTTTGGCGTTGATCCTTAAAAAACAGGGCAAAGTCGTCACCGGCTCCGACAGCGGTGACAACCCCACCATCGCCAAGCTGAAAGAGGCCGGTATTATTGTATATCACAAGCATGAAGCTGAAAATGCAAAAGATTGCGATCTTTTGGTTTATACCGCCGCCATTTCCGACAACAATCCCGAGTTGGTCTATGCCCGGGAAAACAATATTCCCATGATGGAGCGGGCCGTATTGCTGGGTTATATGATGGCGGAGTTTCAAAAATCGATAGCTATTTCCGGCACACACGGAAAAACCACCGTCACTTCCCTGACTGCCTCCGTCTTTGCGGCAGCTTCCTGCGATCCCACCGTTTTAGTGGGTGCCAATCTCAAGGCCATCGGCGGCAACTACTGCTTAGGAAAAAGCGAATATACCATTTATGAGGCCTGCGAATATGTCAACTCCTTCCATCATTTCTATCCCCATTGCGGAGTGATCCTGAACATCGACGAGGACCACCTGGATTTTTTCAAAGATCTGGATGCCATTAAAGCCTCCTTTAACCGTTTTACCGACAATATTGCGGCCGACGGTTTTTTGGTAGTCAACGGAGATGATGCCAATTGCAAAGAGGTCCGGGAATATTATAAAGGAACCATCCTGACCTTCGGTCTCAGCGAAGCAAACGCTTGCAGAGCGGTCAATGCCGTATTAAACAACGGATATCCCGAATTCGACATTGTATTTAAAGGAAAAGAACGCCTCCATGTTGCTTTGCGGATCCCCGGAAAACACAACATTTACAATGCCTTAGCGGCAGCAACCGTTGCCTTTTGGTGCGGACTTTCCCCTGCAGCCATCAAAGACGGCTTAGAGGCCTTCACCGGTGCAGACCGGCGATTTGAGCACAAGGGAACCTGCAACGGTGCGGTGGTCTTAGATGATTACGCCCATCATCCCACCGAGATCCGTGCCACCTTAGAGAGTGCAAAAGCGGCTGCCGCCGGCAAGGTCTATGTGGTCTTTCAGCCTCATACCTTCACCCGCACTTATTATTTAATGGATGAATTTGCGGAGGTGCTGGCCATTGCCGATCAGGCGATCCTTACTGATATTTATGCTGCAAGAGAGATCAACAAGGTGGGAGTCAACATTCTGACCCTGCGAGATAAAATACCGGGAGCTGTCTACATCAGTCAATTTGAAAACATTGCCTCTTACTTGAAGGAACACCTCAGGGAAGGCGACTTTGCCATACTGATGGGAGCCGGCAATGTAAATACCATTGCAAAAATCTTAGTTGATTAAAGCCAAAGCGGCAGACACTATGTGTCTGCCGCTTTATTTATAATTTTAATAATTGCCGAAACGCTTAGAGCCGCGATGAGAAGCTTCCATCTTATCCAAATAGTCCAGCGCCTTTCCGGTGCCGATGGCAACGCAGGAAACAGCGTCCTCTGCAACATAGGCACGGATCCCGATCTTCTGAGAGATCAGTTCATCAAAGCCACGGATCAGCGCACCGCCGCCGGTCATACAAATTCCGTTTTGATAAATATCCCCTACCAGCTCAGGGGGGGTACGTTCCAACACATTATGCAGAGCATCGATGATCGCAAAAGCACATTCCTGCAGAGGCTCCATAATTTCATCGGAGCGGATCTCGATGGACTGAGGAAGACCGGTCAGCAGGCTTCTGCCCTTGATGGTCATCGTTTCCACCTCAGCTCTGGGATAGACACAGCCGATCTCCACTTTAATGGCCTCGGCAGTACGCTCGCCCACCAACAGATTATATTTCTTTTTCAGGTAACGGATGATGGATTCATCGAACTTATCGCCCGCCATTTTAACGGAGTCGGACAGCACCACATCACCCAAAGACAGTACTGCGATATCGGCAGTACCGCCGCCTACGTCCACCACGATATGGCCGTTCGGCTTATTGATATCACTACCCGCACCGATGGCCGCTGCCTTAGGTTCCTCAATAAGAGAGACAAACTTTGCCCCGGCATTCTTGGCGGCCTCTTCTACCGCCATCTCCTCCACTTCGGTTACGCCGGAGGGAACGCAAATGATGACGCGGGGCTTGAAATAAGAATTTTTGGAGGCCTTAGTAATAAAGTATTTGATCATCTTTTCGGTGACCTCATAATCGGAGATCACACCGTCCCGCAGAGGACGGACGGCCACGATATTCCCGGGAGTACGGCCGACCATGCGGCGAGCCTCTTCCCCCACTGCCAATACTTTGTTCTGATTTTTATCGATCGCTACCACGCTGGGCTCTTTGAGTACAATGCCCTTTCCTTTAATAAAGACTAAGATGGTCGCAGTACCGAGATCGATACCGATATCATGTCCTAACATACGGATCCTCCAAATTTACATATAATTCCTTTTATTATTATATCTTTAAATACACAAAAATTCAACTCTTTTTTACAGCAATGCAAAAGGTGGCGGTACAAACCTCCGATGCTCCTGCCTTTTTGAGCAGCGAGGCACAGGCATCCAGAGTGGCTCCGGTGGTAAAAAGATCATCAATCAGCAAAACTTTTCCGCGAAGAGAAATATTCTTACAAAGCGCGTAATTCCGTCCGGCATTTTTATAGCGGCCGGCAGCAGAAAGATATTTCTGTT
Source organism: Clostridia bacterium (assembly GCA_017482195.1). Lineage (GTDB taxonomy): Bacteria > Bacillota > Clostridia > Oscillospirales > QAKW01 > QAKW01. Next base: position 9,330 of record JAFUNM010000003.1, on the reverse strand, counting down.
GTCGGTTTCCTACCCGCATCAAGGGTTGAATCAAAGGCAAGTGCAGCCGGTCGGCCAACTGCCCTGCCAGGATCTCAGCCGGGCAATAGCCACGGCGAAGGCTTTTAAGGCGGGTCTGCGGAACATAGGTGATCGCATCAAAGGATGTTTTATAGCGCCCGACGATATGGTGGTACATACGGTTGGCCATAAATTCCGACAGTTGAGGAGCATTGCGTTCTTTAAAGCGCAGCAGTGCCAAGCGAGGTCCACCTTCATAAGCGAAGGCGCTGACATTACGCTTAAAAGAAAAGCTGCGTGAGGTACATTTACAAAATTCCGGAAAGGAGCCGCACTTAGGACAAACGGCATCGGACAGCTCTTTTGCTGATTTGAGACATTTTTCGCAGGGCCGACTGTTTTTCTCCACCCTTCCGCAGAAGGGACAGCGGGGCGGAAAAATAAGTTTCTTTACCATGACTTTAACAGATATTTCAGGCCGCTGTAGCGGCGTTTTTGTTTATTGTTCGCCACCATATTATCGAACACCTGACGGCTGCCGATAACCACCAGCAGTTTTTTTGCGCGGGTAACGGCGGTATACAATAAATTACGGTATTGAAGCAAGGGTGTGGTCTCGCCCATTACCAGCACCACTGCATCAAATTCACTGCCCTGACTTTTATGAACGGTAATAGCATAGGCCGGTTCCAGTTCGTCCAGCTGATCATAGCCATAGGTAGCGATCTTGTCCTCAAATTGGACTTTCATCTGCTTTTCCCGAGGATAGATGCCTACCACAATACCGATATCACCGTTGAAAACACCGGCCTCGTCCTTCCCTTCATTCGTAGTGACCGGCAGATCGTAGTTATTACGGATCTGCATTACCTTATCCCCCTCCCGGAACACCTGATCCCGAAAGTGGACGCTCTTTTTCCCCGGTTGCTCCGGATTGACCCGATCCCGAATTACACTGTTGAAATTGATTGTGCCGGTAAGCGTTTTACGGGTGGGAATGATCACCTGCAAACCGTCCAAAACAGTAGAACCGTAGCGGCGGGGAATACGGTTGACCACCATCTCTACGGCAGCCTCCAAGGTACCCTGGGGCGTTTTTTTAGGAATATAGAAGAAATCGCCGCTATTCTCCAGGGGAGGACGCTCGCCCCGATTGATCTGGTGGGCGATACGGACGATCATACTGGTTTTAGCCTGACGAAAGATCTTCACAAGGGAGACGATAGGGATACTGCCGCAATGCAGCAGGTCGGACAGCACGTTTCCTGCCCCCACGCTGGGCAGCTGATCAGCATCCCCGACCATGATCAGGCGGCTGCCCAAAGGCAATGCCTCCAAAAGGGCATCAAACAGCAGCGTATCCACCATAGACATCTCATCAACGATCAGCACATCACATTTCAAAGGGTTCGAGCCATTGTGAACAAAGACCTTACTACCCGGTTGGATCTCCAGCAGGCGGTGAATGGTCTTAGCCTTACGGTCGCAGACTTGGCTCATTCTCGTGGCAGCACGGCCGGTAGGGGCACAAAGAGCCACCCGATAATTCAGGCTCTCAAAAAGGGCGATCATCCCCCGCAAGGTTGTAGTCTTGCCGGTGCCGGGGCCGCCGGTCAATACCATTACCCGGTTTTCCACCGCAGTACGGATGGCATCCCGCTGGCCTTCATCATACAATACACCCAGTGCATTTTCACTCTTACGGATACGGGCATCCACATCCTTGATCTCCTGACGGCTGAACTGCAACATCAGCTTTAGTTTATTCGCGATATTGGTTTCTGCCTTATAATAGGCAGGCAGGTAGATGACCTCCTGGTCATTAATGACTGCCTGCTCCAGTTGGTGGCGCTCGCACATATTTTCGACGGCGATCTCCACCTCTTCTTCATTGACATCCACATACTGGGCACCTAAAGGCAGCAGCTTGGCTTTCGGAAGAAAACAATGGCCATTCTGCAGATTATGAGTCAGAATATATTTCACACAATATCCTACCCGCAGCTCGTCTGCGGGAGACATGCCGAAGGAAAGTGCCAGATTATCGGCGTTTTGAAAGGAAAAACCTTCGATATCCTCCCAAAGACGATACGGATTTTGCTGCACCGCCTGAGGCGCAAAGGCACCGTATTCTCTTGCAATCTTCACCGCAAAAGCAGGGGTGATTCCCATCTCATGAAGGGTCATCAGGGTCTCGCGAGTACCCAGAGTCTCCCGAAAAGCATCGCTGATCTTTTGAGCGCGATCCTTGGTAATGCCCTTAATCTGGGTCAACTGTAAAGGCTCATGCTCCATAATATCAAAGCTATCCTCTCCGAACCGCTCCACGATTTTGCGGGCAGTAGCGGGGCCTATACCGCGCACGGCACCGCTGATAAGAAATTTTGTGATGCCGTCCAGCTCGCCGGGAAAGCTTTTTTCAATTTCGGCACAAACAAACTGACGGCCATAGGTAGTGTGCTCCGTCCAGCTACCGACGGCATTAACCAGTTCGCCTGGATAAATCGAAACACAGGTGCCGACCGCGATAACAGAAGTGCCGTCGCAATCCAGGGTAAAGACTCGATAGCCGGTACTTTCATTCTCGAAGATCACCTCTTCTACAGTACCTTCGATCTGTAATTCCTCCACGGCGGACACCTCCTTTTTTGACAAAATCTTATTTGTTTATTATATCATTATTGTGTTGTTCTGTAAATATGACCCAGGGATTTTTTTCACAGTAATCGCGAATAGCCAATCTTGTTTCAGAAGTCACCCCCCGGTCGATCAGTTCCACTCTTGCTTCTACCGCACCAATATCGACCTTTTCCGCTTTCAGGCAAAGGGAATTAAGCAGATATTCCACATTCTTCATCTCACCTTCCACCTGTATCTGCACGGTGATCGCTTTAACACAGGATACACGGTGAAAGGAAAACCAATTCAAAATACCCAACAGGCATTCCAGAATTCCAATGACGGCAAAAAAACAAACTAATACCCAAAGAATATGAAACAACATAAACGCCTCCAAAAACAAAACTCCTCATAATATTTTATGAGGAGTTTTGTCTTTTGGTGCTTACTTCATATAGGCTTTGATCTCTTCTGCGAGAGAGGTATCCTCCCAGGGAAGATTCAGATCCTCTCTGCCCATATGCCCGTAGGCTGCAGTAGCAGCATAGATCGGACGGCGGAGATCAAATTTTTTAATAATGGCGGCGGGACGCAGATCAAAGAAATGATGGATAATCTCTAGGATCTTTTCTTCGGGAACAGCGGCGGTACCAAAGGTATCCACCGAAACGGAGACGGGACTCGCCACACCGATGGCGTAAGCCAATTCCACCTCACATCTTTTTGCAAGGCCGGCCTTAACGATATTCTTGGCCACATGACGGGCGGCATAAGCAGCGGAACGGTCTACCTTAGTGGGATCCTTTCCGGAGAAGGCTCCGCCGCCGTGACGACCGTAGCCGCCATAAGTATCGACTATGATCTTACGGCCGGTGAGGCCGCTGTCCCCCTGAGGGCCGCCCACCACAAAACGACCGGTGGGATTGATATAGAATTTCGTGTCGATCAGCAATTCTGCAGGGATAATGGGACGGATCACCTTATCCAGAATATCCCGGCGCAGAGTCTCCAGAGAGATCAGAGGGCTATGCTGAGAAGATACCACAACTGTATCCACTCGTACCGGCTGATCATTTTCATATTCCACCGTCACCTGTGTTTTACCGTCAGGACGCAGGTAATCGAGAATTCCTTCTTTGCGGACAAAGGTCAGCTGCTTAGCCAATTTGTGCGCCAGAGAAATGGCCAAGGGCATCAGTTCCTCCGTCTCATCGGAAGCATAGCCGAACATCATACCCTGATCCCCGGCTCCGGTAGACATGGCGGCATCTTCGGCGCCTTCCTTAGCCTCCCAGGCTTTGTCCACACCCATAGCGATATCAGGGGATTGACGGTCTAAAGTGACCATTACACCGCAGGTATCGCAATCAAAACCGTATTTCGCCCGATCATAGCCGATATCACGGATGGTCTCGCGAACAATACTTTGATAATCCACCTGAGCAGTGGTTGTGATCTCGCCCATAACATGAACAGTGCCCGTGGTAACAGTGGTCTCACAAGCCACACGGGCGATGGGATCTTGTGCCAAAATGGCATCCAAAATACTATCGGAGATCTTATCACAAATTTTATCGGGATGTCCCTCAGTAACAGATTCGGAGGTAAACAGATAATTTCTTCCCATTTTCAACGTCCTTTCCATTTGATTTCTCAAAAAAAATGCGCTCTTGAAATCAAGAGCGCATTAAAAACTTATCTTTCGGAAAACTCTCCGCAGGATTTGACACCTTGCTAAGAATACCTTCGGTATTCAAGCAGGTTGTCGGGCTTCATCGGGCCTGTTCCCTCTGCCACTCTTGATAAGACATATTTAATTTACGGTATATATCATACTCTATAGAGAGATATTTGTCAAGATTTATCTTTTTAAAATAGGAGATAGTTTTTTATAGATAACGAAGCAAAATACCGACACCACCATTCCCTTAAAGGCGGTAAAAGGCAAATTAAAGATCAGAAGAGACTCCAAAATGCTATCGACAGCCGGCAGGATCGCCTGATAGGCAGCAAGGATCACATCCTTGGGGATCATGATCTTGTAATAGATGGGATAGGTGATGAAGTAGTTGATCGCAACACAGGCACCCCCCATCGCCAAAGAGCCGATCAAAGACCCTAAAAGAGCGGTACGGCGACTTTTATGACGGCGATAGAACAATCCCGCGGGAACAACCAAAAAGACACCCATCAGGAAATTTGCCAGTTCCCCTACCCCGGCGGTATTGGTAAAAAAGAGATGCAGTACATTTTTAACAAAGCAGACTAAAACACCGTGCCAAGGGCCATAGGCGAAAGCAGCGATCAAAGCGGGCAGCTCGGAAAAATCAAATTTAATAAAGGAAGGGACGATGGGAATCCCAAATTCCAGCATCATCAGCACAAAGCCTACTGCACCAAAAAGAGCAGTAGCGGTCAAGGAACGAACATGGATCTTTTTCATTACGGAACCTCACTAAATTAAAAAATATCCCCGATAGAATAAACTATCGGGGATATCTATTGCATATTTTATAATCTTCTACCATCCGGACTATACCGTCGGTTCAGGAATCTCACCTGATCATGCGACAAGCGCTTGCGGACTGTACCGCCGGTGGGGAATTACACCCCGCCCCGAAGAATTATTTAAATATTTGCTTATTCGTAGATTTCGGTAACAACACCGGAACCAACGGTACGGCCACCCTCACGGATAGCGAAACGCAGACCAACTTCGATAGCGATCGGAGTGATCAGCTCAACGTCCATAACAACGTTGTCGCCGGGCTTACACATATCTACGCCATCGGGCAGAGTGATAACGCCGGTAACGTCGGTAGTTCTGAAATAGAACTGGGGACGATAGTTGGTGAAGAAGGGGCTGTGACGGCCGCCCTCGTCCTTGGTCAGAACGTAAACCTGACCCTTGAACTTGGTGTGGGGGTTGATGGAACCGGGCTTAGCCAGAACCTGGCCACGCTTAATGTCGGTTCTGTTAACACCACGCAGCAGAGCGCCTACATTATCACCGGCCTCAGCATAGTCCAGCAACTTGCGGAACATCTCGATACCGGTAACGACGGTCTTGCGAGCTTCGTCTGCCAGACCAACGATTTCGATTTCCTCGTTGAGTTTCAGCTGACCTCTCTCAACACGGCCGGTAGCAACAGTACCACGACCGGTGATGGTGAAGACGTCCTCAACGGGCATCAGGAAGGGCTGATCAGCCTTTCTCTCGGGAGTGGGGATATACTCGTCAACATTGTTCATCAGTTCAACAATGGGAGCATAAGCGGGATCGTTGATATCGTTGCTTTCGCACTCGATAGCACCCAGAGCGGTACCGCGGATGATGGGGATATCATCACCGGGGAACTCGTACTCGTTCAGCAGGTCGCGGATTTCCATCTCGACCAGATCCAGCAGCTCTTCGTCGTCAACCTGATCGCACTTGTTCATGAAGACAACGATGTTGGGCACGCCAACCTGACGGGAGAGCAGGATGTGCTCACGGGTCTGGGGCATGGGGCCGTCAGCAGCGGATACAACCAGGATAGCACCGTCCATCTGAGCAGCACCGGTGATCATGTTCTTAACGTAGTCAGCATGTCCCGGGCAGTCAACGTGAGCATAGTGACGGGAGTCGGTCTCATACTCAACGTGAGCGGTGTTGATGGTAATACCTCTTTCTCTCTCTTCGGGAGCCTTATCGATATCACCGTACTCGGAATAAGAAGCCTGACCTCTGAAAGACAGCACCTTGGTGATAGCAGCAGTCAGAGTGGTCTTACCATGGTCAACGTGACCGATGGTACCAATGTTTACATGGGGTTTGTTTCTCTCAAATTTAGCCTTTGCCATTTTGAGTTTCCTCCTTGAATGTTTTTATTAGTAAGATAAGCCTATTTTAATATAAAATATTAGATATTGCAAGAGTTTTTTAACAATTATTCACTCTTTTGACGGGAAGTGATGATCTTCTCGGCAATATTCTTGGGAACCTCAAGGTAAGAGTCGGGCTGCATGGTATACTGACCACGGCCCTGGGTCTTACTGCGCAGGTCGGTTGCATAACCGAACATCTCGCTCAGAGGTACCAAAGCGTCGATCTGGCGGGCACCGGGGATGGCTTCCATACCCTGCACCTGACCACGGCGACTGTTCAGGTCGCCGATAACGTCGCCCATATACTCCTCGGGAGTAACAACGACAACGGACATGATGGGTTCCATCAAAACGGGGTTACCCTTCTTCATTGCATCCTTGATAGCCATTGAGCCGGCGATCTTAAATGCCATTTCGGAGGAGTCGACCTCATGATAGGAACCATCATACAGAGTGACCTTCAGGTCAACGACAGGGAATCCTGCCATGATACCGCCCTGCATTGCACCCTGAATACCGGCATCAACAGCGGGGATATACTCCTTGGGGATGGCACCGCCGACAACTTCGTTGATGAACTCATAACCCTTGCCGGATTCGTTAGGCTCAACACGGATCTTAACGTGACCGTACTGACCCTTACCGCCGGACTGACGGGCATACTTCATATCGGAAGCGCAAGCGGACTTAATGGTCTCCTTATAAGCTACCTGAGGAGCACCGACATTAGCTTCAACCTTGAACTCACGCAGCAGACGGTCTACGATGATCTCCAGATGGAGCTCACCCATACCGGCGATGATGGTTTGTCCGGTCTCTTCATCCGTCCAGGTACGGAAGGTGGGATCCTCTTCAGCCAACTTAGCCAGAGCAACAGCCATCTTCTCCTGGGAAGCCTTGGTCTTGGGCTCGATAGCTACACGGATAACAGGATCCGGGAATTCCATAGACTCCAGGATCACGGAACGGCTTTCGTCGCACAGAGTGTCACCGGTGGTGACATTCTTCAAACCAACGGCGGCAGCGATATCACCGGTATAAACCTCGGTGATCTCCTGACGGTTGTTGGCGTGCATGGCAACGATACGGCCGATACGCTCCTTGGAACCCTTGGTGGAATTATAAATGTGGCTGCCGGCATTCAGCATACCGGAATAGACACGGAAGAAGCACAGCTTACCGACGAAGGGGTCGGTCATGATCTTAAATGCAAGAGCAGCGAACGGCTCTTTATCATCTGCATGACACTCGATCTCTTCTCCGTCCTCATCGGTACCCTTAATAGCAGGGATATCGGTGGGAGCGGGCATATAAGCTACAATATTATCCAGCAGCATCTGCACACCCTTATTACGGTAAGCAGTACCGCAGCAGACGGGAACCATGGTATTATCAATGGTTGCCTTACGGATAGCAGCGCGGATCTCATCCTTGGTGATCTCCTCGCCCTCCAGGTACTTCATCATCAGCTCTTCATCGGTCTCGGCAACTGCCTCGATCAAAGCATCATGATATTCCTGGGCCTTATCCTTCATATCCTCGGGGATGGGCTCCTCACGGAAGTCCTTACCCTGATCGTCATAGTAAACCTCTGCGTTCATCTCGATCAGGTCGACGATACCGCGGAAGGTATCTTCGAAACCGATGGGAAGCTGAACGGGAACGGCATTACACTTCAGACGATCCTTCATCATACCGACAACGCGATAGAAATCAGCACCCATGATATCCATCTTATTGATGAATGCCATACGGGGTACACGGTACTTATCAGCCTGACGCCATACGGTCTCAGACTGAGGCTCAACGCCGCCCTTGGCGCACAGAACGGTAACAGAACCGTCCAATACACGCAGAGAACGCTCTACCTCAACGGTAAAGTCCACGTGGCCCGGGGTATCGATGATATTAAGACGGTGGCCCTTCCAATGACAGGTGGTAGCCGCGGAGGTAATGGTAATACCACGCTCCTGCTCCTGCTCCATCCAGTCCATGGTTGCATCACCATCATGGGTCTCACCGATCTTATGGTTTCTGCCGGTGTAGAAGAGGATACGCTCGGTAGTGGTCGTTTTACCGGCATCGATGTGTGCCATAATACCGATATTACGATACTTATCAAGTGTGAATTCTCTAGGCATAAGTTCTCCTCTCTACGATTACCATCTGTAATGGGCAAATGCTCTGTTAGCCTCTGCCATTTTATGAGTATCGTCACGTTTTTTCACAGCGCCGCCGGTCTCATTCATGGCATCCATGATCTCACCAGCCAGACGCTCGCACATATACTTCTCGTTTCTCTTTCTGGAGTACTCGGTCAGCCAACGCAGACCCAGGGTCTGACGACGCTCAGGACGTACTTCCATAGGAACCTGGTAGTTGGCACCGCCTACACGGCGAGCCTTAACTTCCAGCTTAGGCATAATGTTTTCCATAGCCTCAGTAAAAGCATCAACGGGCTCTTTACCGGTCTTTTCTTTTACGATATCGAATGCATCGTAAACAATTTTCTGTGCAACACCCTTTTTGCCGTCGTACATGATATTGTTGATCAGCTTAGCGACAACAACGCTTCCGTATACGGGATCAGGCAGCACTTCTCTCTTGGGGACAAAGCCTCTTCTAGGCATGTTCTTCCCTCCTTCATAAATATGATATCATTGGTACTCGAAGAGCCTTTTGCTCTCCGTCCAGCCGTTTTAAGAAACTTTATCCTATCTATAAAAAAAACGAATAAAGTTTATAAAATCAACTGAAATTACAGGCTGTACCTTACTTCTTGCCTGCTTTAGCAGTCTTTGCGCCATACGTGGAGCGAGACTGATTACGAGTGGCACCACCCTG
>JAFUNM010000011.1 GCA_017482195.1 Clostridia bacterium | reverse complement strand
GATACCGCCAGCTGCAGTGAGAGCAAACGGATCAAGGAGTTGGTCTCCGAGATCGTTCCCACTTATCAGCTGCATAAAAAGCGGAAGTTTGCTACCCAGGAATTCAATATGATCCGATAAATCAAATAAAAAAGAGGACTGCAAAGTCCTCTTTTTTATTTGAAACTAATCCAGGATATAAACATTTACATTACGTCTGCCGAAGGCATAGGCCTCTTTGCGGGTGTTGACGCAGATGTCGATTTTGTAGCCCTTGATGGCGCCGCCTGTATCAGCGGCAACGGCAGTTCCGTAGATATATTTGCCGTCAGGGGTTTCTACATAGACCTTGGTGCCCAGAGGGATCACATTGGGATCTACGGCTACCACACCCCATTGAGCGGGCAGGCCCGAGGCGGTGGTGCCGCCTGCAGAATAAGCAGTAGCGGTCATGGAGATCACCTTTTTGTAATTGGTGGGAGCGGTGGAGCTCTTTAAGAAGGTGCTCTTGACCTTGGTTCCTACTAAAATGATCTTATCTACCGGTTCCTTGGTGATCTCGGAGGAGATCAGCTCACGGTCGCTTTCCTCGCCGTTTACATAGGTTACTTCATAAGTGTTTTTCTTTTCCCCTTTTTCGCCTTGCTGCTGTACCTTGGTTTCGCCTACATACAGTTCGTCGGTCTCAACCTTCTTGGTGTTATAACTGAGGGAAACGGTTTCCACCACCTGATCGCCGGTGATCCGATCCAGGGTGATCAGCATTCCGCTGAACACTTTGTCGGTGGTTTCAAAATTGAGGCGGTCTCTCTGTCCGCAGGCCAGACCTGCTTTAGTCAGCGCTTTGGCAACCGTTCCGCCGGTCATCATTACCAGAATGGTCTGCCCGTCTGCCTGAACAGAAACGGGAAAGGCACGGGTGATGTTGGCTGTTACGATACCGTTTTCTTCGGTGAGGATACATTCATCACCCAACCCGAGGGTCAATCCGCTTTTCTCCAGAATGGAGCTTTCAGCGGAGTCGGCAGTATGGTAACTGTAAACCAACTCGCCGTTGTCGTAAACATCGACTTTTTGAATCGTTACGGTGATGACCGACATCAGCATCGTCAACACCATGCAGCAGCAAATGGTGGTGGTAGGAATCCGATGATTCCCTAAGAACCGAATGGCACTGCGCGCATATCCTGCGATCAGCTTCATTCCTTTGCGAAGCGCATCAGACGTCTTGGTCAGGAAGGGGAGTCCCTTCTGCCAAAGGCTTTGAAGCCTTTCTTTCAGTTTTAGCATAAAACGTTCTCCTTTTTCGTGACGAGGAACAGATTTTCGCACCCTCATCCTTATTTTGGATCTGTCTTTTCCAATTTATGCAATTTTTGCCCAATTGATTACAAAATGGAGAGTAAAAATTACAAAACCGTTACACAGTATAGTGCATTTTCCCCGATTTGTCAAGTTTTTCATCGAAAAAGTTACAACTCTGTAACTTTTTAGGCAAAAAAATACAAGGGCGCCTCCGGGATGAGAGGCGCCCTTGCGGATTATATGGCAGAGGGTAAAACATAATGATAAACGGCAACAAACTGCAGAATCGCACCAATCAGCGCAAAGAGATGCCAAAGAAAATGCATGTTTGGTTTTTTTATCAAATAGAACAGAGAACCGGCTGAATAGAAGATCCCGCCGCCCAGAAGATAGATTAGTCCCGCCGGACTCATATTCTGAATCATGGGATAGGCGGCCAGAATGATGGCCCAGCCCATGAGGATGTAAAGGGGCGTGGTGATTTTTTTAAAGCGATTAAGTGCCACCGCATCAAAGGTGATGCCAATGGCGGCGATTCCCCATTGGATGCCGAAGATCGTCCACCCCAAAGCGCCTTTTAGAGTAATAAGCGTTACCGGGGTATAGGTGCCGGCGATCAGCAGAAAGATGGTGGCGTGATCCAGGATCCGAAAGACCTTTCTGGCGCTACGGTTGGTCAGTGCGTGGGAGAGCGTGGAGATGGTAAAAAGGATGATCAGCGCGCTGCCGTAGATCACCGATGCCACCACCGCGGCGGCATTGCCGCTTTCGACAGAGAGCATTGTCATCAGAATGAGAGCTGCTACACCGAAGAGTGCCCCTGCTCCGTGCGTAAGTGCCGAGAGAAAATCCTCAGTGGGAGAATAGTATACCGGGGTTACCCGTTCTTTTTTCGGTTCATTTGATTTCTTCATAATATATATTAGGAAAGATATTTGACGGTTCGCTCAATGGAGTCCTTGGCGTTTTTCCAATCCTCTTTTTCGTAACGGTAGTCAAATTTCTTACAAAACCAATCCAGATCTTCCTTTAATGTATCGATGTATTTTTTATTGACTGCAGTCAGCGTATCAGCAAACGCAATGCGATCCTTTTTACCTAAGGTTTTTTCTGCCATCTCCAAAAGTTTGGCACTGTGGGTCTTGCAGAAATATTCCTGCCGGGCAAAAAGGGTACGAAAATCCTCTTCTGCAGAATAGAGATAGCAGATATTATCAGCGACACTGTTCATAAAACCGGCCACACGGCTGCAAAGATAGCAGCTTTTACGAGCATCGCCGTAGGCGCCTGCCGCTTTTTTACTGCCACCCTTAAAGAGCTTTTTGTCCAGTTCCTCCAGGTGGGTGGAGAGCATCAGCGCCAAGGGAAGCTTGTTGCCGCCGGTGGCCAGCTTTTCCAGATGGTTTTTGCAAAAGCCCTTTTTATTGGTCTCCTTGCGGATATCCGGCTCCATCATGGCGGCCCCTAAGATCCGCTGGATCTCGTCCTTTTCCAGCAGATTGCGAAGGGTGCAGACCGGGCAGCCGCATTTTTCATTGAAGGCCTCTTTGATTTTAATAGAGTAAATTTTTTCTGCCATGTTTTTTCCTTTCAGTAACACATTTTTTCTTTCCCTCATAGGATACAACAAATAACCACAAGGAGGGAAGACATATGTGCGGTTGCTTTAATGATCTGTTCGAAAATAATAGTTGTTGGATCGTGATCCTGGTGATCATCCTGCTCGTATGCTGCTGCAACGACTAAGTTGTAAAAAGATAAAAGATCTTCCCGAAGGCGAAAGCCTTCGGGAATTTCCATTTATTCTTCAAACAATGTTACCTGATTGTCAGGCAGATCCTGTTGGCGCAGGAGGTGACCTACCGCGGGGATGTTCTTTGTGCGATAGTAGGAAAGATTGGTCAATCCCAGTTCTTCCACTGTTTGCACCTTGTCCAGTTTGTGTTTGCCCTTCTGGGTCATAGCGGTAACACCCTGGGTGGATTTAGTGGATTTAGCGGGGATCAGGGCGGAATTGACGACCAATGCTTTTTGGTTTGAGGAGATCAATACCAGATCCTTATCCTCGGTAATTTGAACGGTAGCGGCGAGGGGGGCTTTATCGCTGTAAGCATTGATCAGCCGTTTGCGGTTGGTTACCGTTTTATAAGAAACCAAGGGAACTTTGGCGGCTTTGCCGTTTTCAAAGAAAAAGAGCATATCGCCGCTGTAATCGGCGGTAACGGCCATGGCAACCACTGTTTCACCCTGTTCCATTTCCAGCTTTGCAGGCAGATAATCGCCCAAAAGGCTGGCCTTGGTATCCTCAAATTCATAGCCCTTGGTCTTGTAGGCGTTTTGCATGGAAGTGAAGAAGATCAGTTCTGCTTTGTTGGTAGATTCTACAGCCCGGCGCAAGCTGTCGCCGTCTTTATATTTCTGGGCACTGTTCATCCGTAAGGAATTGGGCTGAATCTTTTTAAAGTAGCCCTCCTTGGAGAGAAAATAGGTGACAGGATAGTCCTCGATATGATCCTCTTCGTCGATTTCCACGGTTTGATCGTCGTAGACCAGCTCGGTCTTGCGGTCAAAGCCGTATTGTTTTTTCACTCGCTTGAGATCAGCTGCGATCAGCTTTTTCACCTTGGTACGGCTGTTGAGGATGGAATCCATCTCAGCGATCTCTTTTTCCAGCGCCTCGATCTCTTCCAATTGTTTTAGGATATATTCTTTATTCAAATGGCGCAGCTTGATATTGGCTACATATTCGGCTTGTTCCTCATCGATGCCGAAGCCGATCATCAGGTTGGGAACGACCTCTTCGTCCCGCTCGGTGCCCCGCACGATCTCAATCGCTTTGTCGATATCCAGCAGGATCTTCTTAAGACCCTTCAAAAGATGCAGACGCTCCTGGGCACGGCTCTTGATATAATGGCTGCGGTTACGGATGCATTCGCTGCGGAAGGCGACCCATTCATCGATCAGTTGACGTACACCCAAAACCATGGGGGTTCCGCCGATCAACACATTGAAGTTACAGCCGAAGCTGTCCTCTAAGGGAGTCATTTTAAAGAGCTTGGTCATCAGCTTTTCGGGATCGCTGCCCCGCTTGGTCTCAATGGCGATCCGCATGCCGGTCTTATCGGACATATCCTTGATATCGCCCAGTTCTCTTAATTTGCCTGCTTTATAAAGCTCGATCACCTTATCAATGATGGCCTCTACCGTGGTGGTATAGGGAATCTCGGTTACCGTGATCATATTGCCTTTAGGCTCAACGGTATATTTGGCGCGGACGCGAATAGAGCCTCGGCCGGTTTCATAAACCTCCTTGATCTGGGACTGATGGACCAGCAGCTGACCGCCGGTGGAAAAATCAGGACCGGGCATGGTCTGCTCGATAGGATGGTCGGGGTTTTCCATCAGGGCGATCACGGTGTCGCATACCTCGCCCAGATTAAAGGAACAGATATTGGAGGCCATACCTACTGCAATGCCTTGGTTGGGGGTGGTAAGGATGGTGGGGAAGGACACCGGCAGTAAGGTGGGCTCTGTGGTGGAGTTATCGTAGTTGGGTACAAAATGGACCGTTTCCTTATCGATATCCCCGAAGATCTCCTTACAGATGGGAGCCAGCTTGGCCTCGGTATACCGAGCGGCGGCATAGGCCATATCCCGGGAATAGACCTTGCCGAAGTTGCCCTTGGACTCTACAAAAGGCAAAGGCAGCGCCTCATTGCCCCGGGACAGACGCACCATTGTTTCATAAATGGCGGCATCGCCGTGGGGGTTGAGCCGCATGGTGGAGCCTACGATATTAGCACTTTTGACTAAATCGCCGTTCAGCAGGTTCATTTTATACATGGTATAAAGCAGTTTGCGGTGGGCGGGTTTTAAACCGTCGATCTCGGGAATGGCGCGGGAAAGGATGACGCTCATAGCATAGGGCATATAATTGGTCTCTAAGGTTTCCACAACGCCCCGGAGGATCGGCTCTTTTTCAATATAAACTTTTTCAGCTTGTTTTTTCTTAGCCATGGTTCCTCCTTAAGATAAATCGAGATCGTCCAGATACAGGTGGCCGTTGGCGGCGATATGATCTTTGCGACCGGCCAGATTGTCGCCCAAGAGAATGTCGAACATCCGGGCGGTCTCCTCTGCGTCGGAGGGGGTTACTTTAATAAGGCGGCGGGTCTCCGGATTCATGGTGGTCTCCCACATCATATCCGGTTCATTTTCACCGAGGCCCTTACTCCGCATGATCTTGATCTTATGGCCCTCCAAAGAGGAAAGGATCTCTTCTTTTTCCTTTTCGGTATAGGCAAAATGGGTAGTCTTTTTGGTTTTGTCGGTAATCTCATAAAGAGGTGATTCTGCAATATAGACATAGCCCTCTTCGATGAGGGTGGGGGTCAGCCGATAGAGCATGGTGAGGATCAGGGTGCGGATCTGGAAACCGTCCACATCCGCATCGGTGCAGATGATGATCTTGTTCCAGCGCAAAGCAGAAAGATCGAAACTCTGCAATCCCTTGGCGGTCTTGCCGCTGATCTCCACGCCGCAGCCTAAAACCTTCAGCAGATCGGTGATGATCTCGCTTTTAAAGATCTTGCTGTAATCGGCCTTTAAGCAGTTGAGGATCTTACCGCGCACCGGCATAATGGCCTGGAAGGTGCTGTCCCGTCCCTGTTTGCAGGAGCCCAGGGCGGAATCGCCCTCTACGATATAGATCTCCCGCTTGGAAATATCCTTGGTCTGACAATCCACAAACTTTTGGATGCGGTTGGTCATATCGATGGAGCCGGAGAGCGCTTTCTTTACATTGATCCGCTCTTTTTCGCTTTTTTCTCTGGCTCGTTTATTAACTAAGATCTGATTGGTTACTTTTTGAGCCTCATTGGGATTCTCAATGAAGAAGATCCGCAGGTTCTGCCGCAAAAAATCGGTGGTGCATTCCTGAATGAATTTATTGGTAATACTCTTTTTGGTTTGGTTTTCGTAAGAAGTAATGGTGGAGAAGCAGTTGGAGACCAGTACCAGGCAGTCGGAAACATCTGCAAAGGTGATCTTGCTCTCGCCTTTATTGTATTTGCCGTTATTTTTGAGATAGGCATCTACCTCTGCCACAAAGGCGGTCTTTGCCGCTTTATCCGGTGCACCGCCGTGCTCTAAGAAACTGGAATTGTGGTAATATTCGATCAGGTTGACCCGATTGGAAAAGGCTACGCAGCAGGAAAGCTTGACCTTATATTCCGGGCGATCCTCCCGATCGCGGCCCACCCGCTCGTCCTGCCAAAAGACCGGCTGTGAAAGGGAATCCTCGCCCAGCATTTCCCGGACATAATCGGTAATGCCTTCTTTATAGCAATATTCCTTGGTCTCGAAACCCTTGTCCGTTTCATTCTTAAAGATGAAGGTGAGACCTGCGTTGACCACTGCCTGCTTTTGCAAAATATCCTCATAATAAGAGGCATCTACTGCAATATCGGTGAAAACATCCCGATCCGGCTTCCAGCGGGTCACCGTACCGGTACGTTTGCCGGAAAAGGGTTCCTCGGTAAGGCCGCCGATATTGAAGCCTTTTTCAAAATGCAGGCTGTGCTTTTTTCCGTCCCGGTAGACGGTTACATCCATATACTCGGAGGAAAACTGAGTGGCACAGGCACCCAGACCGTTAAGACCTAAGGAGTATTCATAGTTCTGTCCCTGATTGGTGTTGTATTTACCTCCGGCGTAAAGCTCACAATAGACCAGTTCCCAGTTGAAGCGCTCCTCCCGCTGGTTATAGCCCACCGGAACACCGCGGCCGAAGTCCTCGACCTCCACAGAGCCGTCCTTGAAACGGGTGACAGTGATCTTGGAGCCAAAGCCTTCTCTTGCTTCGTCGATGGAGTTAGAGAGAATTTCAAAAATGGCGTGCTGACAGCCGTCCAATCCGTCAGAACCGAAGATCACGCCCGGGCGCAAGCGTACCTGATCCGGGCCTTTCAGTTTGACGATACTGTCGTCATTATACTCATTCTTTCTTGCCATTGGGTCCTCCTACAACATAATAAAACTCATATTATTAAATTATACTATATCTTGTGGTTCATTGTCAATGATAGACTTTTTTAGAATTCTATAGTATACTATAAAAAATCATAATGGGGGATTGTTGGAATGATCACTTCTTTAGCCTATGAGCTGGGGTTTCCCGAAACGGCGGTATTTTCGCTGAAAAAAGACTTTGATGCTATGTGGGCAGGCAAGGAACAGTTGGATGCAGCCTTAAAAAATCTGTATACCGATGAAGGCGCTTATTACCGTAATACCGTAAAGGGTTTAGCCGAAGAGTACGGGGTGCATATTTATGCCGCTGAAATGGCATTCTTTCTCTATGCCGCTCTTCCGCTGAGAGAGGTCTATAAAGAAAACGGCTATTCCGATGAACTGTACTTGGACACGATGGCGGATCTGCGGTATAAAGTGAAGGAATGCCATGACATATATGGCATCTGGGGTACCGTTGCCGGCTCCTGGTTTCGGGATTTCTATCTCTTAAAGCGTTTTAAGCTGGGGCGGCTGCAGTATGAGCCGCGCCCCCTTCGTTTTGCGGAATACAAGGGCTACAAGCAGGGGGATATTTTCTATGGCTGCCACATCCCCTCCTGCGGGCCGATGACCCCTGAAGCGGTGTTGGATTCTTTGAAAAGAGCCCATACTTTTTACCGTGCGAAACTAAAGGACGGAATACTGCCGGTGCATCTGCGCTCCTTTCTGATCTATCCCGGTCATTATGAAGTCTATCCCGAAGACTCCAATCTTAAAAAGTTTTATGAAATGTTCGATGTAGTAGGCGGTGATGAAAAACCGGATAATCCCTATATCTGGCGGATTTTTGGATGTGAAAACTGTGAGGATTATACCGCTCTGCCGGAGAGAACCTCCCTGCAGCGCCGCTTTAAGGAATATCTCCTATCCGGCAAATGCATGGGCAGCGGTGACGGTTTTCTCTTGTTTGACGGCGAAAAAATTATCCGCTGACGGTAAAAAACACTTGCATTCTGTATGAAATATTGTTAGAATATTAGGAAATACAAAAAATTATTAAATTAAAAGGAGAAGGATGTATGTACGCTGAGAAAGTATTAAAGGAAGCGCTGACTTTTGACGATGTATTGCTGGTTCCCGCTAAGAGCGACGTTTTGCCTAATGCGGTTGATCTTCAGACCCGGCTCACCAATAAGATCAAGTTGAATATCCCTTTGATGAGTTCTGCGATGGATACTGTTACGGAGAGTAAAATGGCCATTGCCATGGCTCGTGAAGGCGGTATCGGCGTTATTCATAAGAATATGACCATTGAGCAGCAGGCAGAAGAGGTAATGCGGGTCAAGCGCAGTGAAAACGGCGTTATCAACGATCCCTTCTTCCTTTCTCCCGATAACTATGTCTATGAGGCAGACGCTTTGATGGGCAAGTATAAGATCTCCGGTGTGCCCATCTGTGAAAACGATGAACTGGTGGGTATCATCACCAATCGTGATATGCGGTTCATGACCGATTTTAATGTAAAGATCTCCACCGTGATGACCACCAAGGACAAGCTGATCACTGCTCCTGTGGGCACTACCCTGGAGCAGGCAAAGGAGATCCTGCAGAAGCATCGGGTCGAGAAGTTGCCGCTGGTAGATGAAAACGGCAAACTGTCCGGCTTGATCACCATCAAAGATATTGAGAAGAGCGTACAGTATCCCAACTCTGCAAGAGATGAGCAGGGCCGTCTGCTTTGTGCCGCTGCCATCGGTGTGACCAACGATGTGTTGGATCGGGCGGGCGCGCTGATCGATGCCGGTGTGGATGCGCTGGTGCTGGATTCCGCCCACGGTCATTCCGCTAATATTTTCAAGACCCTGAAATTGGTTAAAGAGACGTTCCCCGGCATTCAGGTGATTGCCGGCAATATTGCCACCGCTGAAGCTGCTGAGGATCTGATCGCCGCAGGCGCAGATGCCATTAAGGTCGGTATCGGTCCCGGTTCCATCTGTACCACCCGTGTGGTTTCCGGTATCGGTGTTCCCCAACTGACCGCTGTGATGGATGTAGCAGAGGTTTGTACCCGTCATAATATCCCTCTGATTGTCGACGGCGGTATCAAATTTTCCGGCGATATCGTAAAGGCTGTGGCCGCCGGTGCCGATGTGATTATGATCGGTTCCTTGCTGGCAGGCTGCGAAGAGAGTCCCGGTGAAGAGGAACTGTATCAGGGCCGTCGCTTTAAGACCTACCGCGGCATGGGTTCTATGGCTGCTATGGCCAAGGGCTCTGCTGACCGTTACTTCCAGACCGGTACAAAGAAATTGGTTCCCGAAGGTGTGGAAGGCCGTGTGCCCTTTAAGGGCGCCATGGGCGATACCGTGTTCCAACTGATGGGCGGTCTGCGCTCCGGTATGGGCTACTGCGGTACTCCAACTATCCCTGATTTGAAGAAGAACGGCAAGTTTGTGAAGATCACCGGTGCCGGTCTGAAGGAGAGCCATCCCCATGATATCCATATTACCAAAGAGGCTCCCAACTATACTTCCGATGCGAAATGAGGATTTTGATTTAAGATGAAGGATCTTGCTTTGATCGACCATCTGGCAAGCCTTTCCCGCCTTTCCTTTGAAGGTGAGGAAAAGGAACGGATGGCAAAGGATATGGAAAGCATTATGAAACTGATGGATACCATCACCGAAGTGGATATTTCGGAGGAGGATTATCCCCTGACCGCTGAAGGCGGTATGGAGCTACTACGGGAAGATGAAGTGCAACCCTCCATGCCCGTGGAGGATGCTCTTGCCAATGCCAAGGGCAAGCTGTACCACTTTATTGCCGTGCAGAAGCTGATGGATTGAGAGGTACAGTTATGAATTTGCATCTGAAATCAATCAAAGAACTGCGTTCTCTTCTGGACGGCGGCGATATCACTGCCCAGGAACTGACCCAATATTATTTGGATCGAATTGAAAAACTGGATCCCGCTATCCATGCCTATATCACCGTGAATGAGAAGGCCATGGAGCAGGCGGAGCGGGCCCAGAAGATGATCGAGGAGGGCTGTGCAAAACCTCTCACCGGCATTGTTTTGGGTATTAAAGATAATATCTGTACCAAAGGTCTGCGTACCACCTGCGCCTCCCATATGCTGGAGGACTTTGTTCCTACCTATAATTCTACCGTGGCAGAGAAGCTGGCGGAAGACGGAGCTATTTTTATCGGCAAGCTGAATATGGATGAGTTTGCTATGGGCGCCTCCACCACGACCTCTTATTTCGGTAATACCTGTAATCCTTATGATACCGATTGCGTTCCCGGCGGTTCCTCCGGCGGCAGCGCTGCGGCAGTAGCAGCAGGTCTTTGTGTTGCCTCTTTGGGCAGCGATACCGGAGGCTCTATCCGTCAGCCGGCTGCCTTTTGCGGTGTTACCGGTCTGAAACCGACCTACGGAAGAGTTTCCCGCTCCGGTCTTGTGGCCTTTGCCTCCTCTTTGGATCAAATCGGCCCTATCGGCAAGAGCGCAAGAGATTGCGCCGTTCTTTTGGATGCCATTTCCGGAGAGGATCCCATGGACATGACATCCCGCCCCTCGGAGCCTGTAGCAGAGATGATGGGTGCGCCCGTGGAGGGTACCGTCATCGGTGTTCCCAAGGAATTTTTCGGGGAGGGCTTGAATGAAGAGATCAAAGCGGCTGTTGAAAATGCCATCAAAGAATTTGAGGCGATGGGCTGCGTTATCAAAGAGGTGTCCATGCCTTCTTTGAAGTATGCGATCCCGGCTTATTATCTGATCGGTTCAGCGGAGGCTTCTTCCAATTTGGCCCGTTATGACGGTGTGCGCTACGGGCACCTTTCTAAGGAAGGGAATTCCTTTGATGAACGTTTGATCGCCACCCGTAACGAGGGCTTCGGCAGCGAAGTGAAACGCCGTATCCTGTTGGGCAGTTATGCTTTGTCCAGCGGCTATTTCGATGCTTATTATAAGAAAGCAAATCTGCTGCGTCGGCGGATTCGTCAGGAGTATGAGGAGATCTTCAAGACCTGTGATTGCATTCTGACCCCCACTACCCCCGAGGCCGCCTTTAAGTTCGGCACCAAGAGTGAGGATCCCACCGAAATGTATCTGGCGGATATTTATACCGTAACAGTAAATATTGCCGGTCTGCCTGCGGTCAGCACTCCCTGTGGCTATACCAAGGAGGGACTTCCCATCGGTATGAGCATTGTCGGCAAAGCCTTTGCTGACGGACAGATCTTAAACCTGGCCGATGCTTTTGAGAAAAAATTCAATTATATTTTGAATGATTTCTGCTTATAATTCTTGTACTTTTCAAAGAATTGTGTTAAAATTAAATACAGCAGATTGGAAAGAGCGGGTTTCCGCTCTTTTCAATCGGATTTGAGAGAGTTGCCTTTGCAAGGCAGCACTCCGGATGTTGAGAGACGGGCGCGGCGCAATAGGCGTGCCGTGAACCATGTCAGGCGGGGAACCGAGCAGCATTAAGCGGAGCTTCGTCTATGTGTGCCGAATACCTGTTTTGAGTCCGAAGGGCTGTCTTGCAAAGGCAACTGTTTTTGAGGAGAATATATGTATCAGGCTTTGTATCGAAAATACCGCCCTTTGACGTTCTCCGATGTCTTGGGGCAGGAGCATATTGTTAAGACCCTTCGGGCTCAGATTGCAGATGGGAATATTTCCCATGCCTACTTGTTCTGCGGTACCCGGGGCACCGGTAAGACCAGCTGTGCTAAGATTTTAGCGCGGGCGGTCAACTGTTCCAACGGTGCCGAGGGGGATCCCTGCAATGCCTGTCCCCAATGTCAGGGCATCTTAAATGAATCCACCATGGATGTGGTGGAGATCGATGCCGCTACCAATACCGGTGTCGGGGATGTAAGAGAACTGCGGGAGGAGTTGATCTATGCTCCCGCTGCGGTCAAGTATCGGGTCTATATCATCGATGAGGTGCATATGCTGAGTAATCAGGCCTTTAATGCTCTCTTAAAGACCCTGGAAGAACCTCCTTCTCATGTTATTTTTGTATTGGCCACCACCGAAATCCATAAAATTCCCGCTACCATTCTTTCCCGCTGTCAGCGGTTTGATTTCAAACGGCTTACGCCGGAACTGATTGCAAAGCGGCTGTCTTATGTAGCGGAAAGGGAAGGCTTTTTATTGGAACCGGAAGCCGCTGCACTCCTTGCCCGCTTGGCTGACGGTGCCATGCGTGACGGTCTGTCTCTTTTAGATCGCTGCCGCAGCGGCAGCGAACCTGTAACGCTGGAACGGGTAGAACAGATCGTGGGCGTTTGCAGCAGCGATCAGCTGCTGGGGGCGGTGCGTCTGGCCTGGAATCGGGATGCATCCGGTCTTTTGAAATTCTATAAAAATGCCCGAGAGCGCTATGCCGGCCCCGCCCAGCTTTTTGCCGATCTTTCGTCGGTGCTGCGGGATCTTTTGGTTTGCAGCGTAACGGAGCATCCTGAAGAGCTGATGGAATGTGATGAGCGGGAACTGCAGCAGAAGATCGCCCTCTCCCGGGAACTGCCCACCGCTTGCGTTATGCGGATGATGCGCACCCTGCAAAACGGGATCTGGGAGCTTTCCCGTACCGCCGATAAAGGTCTTTTGGCCGAGATGATCCTCATTTCTCTTTGCCGGGAGGAATTGGGGGAGGATATGGCCTCTTTAAGCGCCCGTATTGCCCGCCTGGAGCGTGGCGTGCCTCCTATGGCCGCTGCCCCGGCACCGGCCCCCGTGCCGGAGCCGCCGAAGGCAGAAAGACCGGCCTCGGTTGAAGCAACAAAGCCGGCTGTTGAAACAGGGACCGGTGAAGGATGCCCCTTCTGGGATGAAATGAAGCTGACCCTGCAGGATATGGGGCATACCAATCTGCTCGGATTCTTATTGGATATCACCCCATCTGTTCAGGGAGATCGTCTGATCTTATCCACCGAACAAAGCTTTTGCCTGACCTTCTTAGATCAGCCGGAACCCAAAAAAGCCTTGGCCGATGCGGCTTTGCAGGCAAGCGGAAAGGCTTATACCGTAGTATTGAAAGAGGCGGTCTCTACATTGGCAAAGGATGACCCACTGAATGAATTAGAAGAACTATAAGGAGTTTGAAAAAATGAAAGCAAGATTACCTGAAGGTTATAATATGAAGCAGGGCGATATGATGCGCCGTGTGCAGAAGATGCAGGAGGATATGCAGAACGCTCAGGCTGAGGTGGAGGCTTCTGTTTTTGAGGCTGCTGCCGGCGGCGGTGCTGTTACAGCTAAGGTCAACGGCAAGAAGGAACTGCTGGAAGTTAAGATACAGCCTGAAGTCGTGGATCCCGAGGATGTGGAAATGCTGGAGGATCTGCTGGTGGCTGCAGTTAATGAATGTATGAAACAGGCTGATTCTGCTATGGAAAGCAAGATGGGCGCCATCACCGGCGGTATGAATCTGCCCGGTATGAACGGCTTGTTTTAATCGTTATGCCGAACATTACCCAGTTAAATAAACTGATCGAGCAGTTCGGCAAGCTGCCGGGGGTGGGGGCCAAAACCGCCCAGAAAATGGCCTATTTTATTCTGGCGCAGGGAGATCATGCGGTAAAGGAATTTGCGGATACTCTGCTGGCCTCTAAGAATATGATCCATTGCTGTCCCCGCTGCCAGAACCTCACCGATCAGGAACTTTGCCCGATCTGCACAGATGAAAAGCGTAAAGGCGCCATTTGTGTGGTGGAAAAGCCGGAGGATGTGGAGGCTATGGAGCGCACCCGCACCTTTCACGGTACCTATCATGTACTTCATGGTCTGATCTCTCCGGTCAATGGGATCGGTGCCGATCAGTTGAAGATTCGGGAACTTTTGCACCGGGTGGCAGAGGAATCGGTGGAGGAGATCATTCTGGCCACTTCTCCCAATGTGGAGGGGCAGGCTACCGCTCTTTATCTTTTCAAGCTGCTGAAGCCTTTTGAGATCAAGGTGACCGGTCTTGCACTGGGCATTCCCGTGGGCGGCACTTTGGAGTATGCCGACAGCCTTACGCTGACCCGCGCTATGGAAAACAGGAGGTCTTTTGAATGAATACATATTTTCCCAGGGGCGTTTGCTCCCGCAGAATTATCTTTGATGTTGCTGATGACGGCACCTTGCATAACGTCTCCTTTGAGGGCGGCTGCAACGGCAATCTTCAGGGTATCGGTGCCCTGGTGGAGGGCATGGAGATCGAGGATGCCATTGAGCGCCTCTCCGGCATCCATTGCGGCTTTAAAGGAACATCTTGCCCTGACCAACTGGCTCAGGCATTAATTCAATATCAGGAGGAACATTAAGATGGATTATCGCGCAGAATATGAACGCTGGCTAAAGTTTTATGAATTGGATGGCCGTCTCAAGGCCGATCTGATCGCTGTCCATGGGAATGACGACGAGATTCGTTCCCGTTTCGGCTGCGACCTTACCTTCGGGACCGCAGGTCTTCGGGGGCTGATGGGCGCCGGCACCAACCGGATGAATATTTATACGGTTCGCCGTGCTTCCAAGGGCTTTGGAAACTATATCGTTTCCTTGGGCAAAGAGGCGATGGATCGCGGTATTGTGATCGCCTATGACTGCCGCAACAACGGTACTAAATTTGCAATGGAGACGGCTTTGACGATGTGTGCACTCGGCATCCATGTGCGCCTGTTTGACGCTTTGCGTCCCACTCCTGAGCTTTCCTTTGCCATCCGAGATTTTGGTGCCATCGGCGGTGTTAATATTACCGCTTCCCATAACCCCAAGGAGTATAACGGCTATAAAGCTTATTTTGAGGACGGTGCTCAGATCTCCGGCGATCAGGCGGATTATATCTTTGCGGAGATGCAAAAGGTGGATCCCTTGACCATCGACACCATTTCCGAAGCAGAGGCTTTGGAAAAAGGCTTGCTGGAGTATATCGGTGCTGAGACCGATGAGAAGTATCTTAAGCGGGTATTGGCGGAGCAACTGCCTTTGAGGGATCTTTCGCCTGAGGCGAAGAAGCTCTCCATCGTTTATACGCCCTTCCACGGAACCGGCCATAAGCTGGTACCTGCCATCTTTGAGGCTCTGGGCGCCAATGTCTATTATGTAGAAGAGCAGATGAAGCCGGATGGGGATTTTCCCACCGTCAAGAGCCCCAATCCTGAAGAAAAAGAAGGCTTTGCTTTGGGTCTCAAGGTCGCCCGCAAGGTGGGGGCTGACCTGATCATCGCCACCGACCCCGATGCCGACCGTGTGGGTGTTGCTGCCCTCAACGGCGATAGCGTAGTTTATTTTACCGGGAATCAGATCGCCGCTTTATTAGTGGATTTTATGATCCGCGTACAAAAAGAGGCAGGGACTCTGTCTTCTCATCCTGCGGTGGTTTCCACCATCGTTTCCTCCAAGCTGCCCAAAAAGATCTGCGAGGAAAACGGAGTTGCCTATTTCGAGGTGCTGACCGGATTTAAGTATATCGGCGAGATGATGGAGCGCTTTAAGGACGAAGGCTCCCATGAGTATCTCTTTGGCTTTGAGGAGAGCTACGGCTATCTGAAAGGCGACTATGCCCGGGATAAGGATGCCCCGGTGGCCTCTATGCTGATCGCCCAGATGGCTATGTATTATAAGAACAAGAATAAAAATCTTGCTCAGGCACTGGAGATCCTTTATAAGACCTATGGCTATACGGAGGAAAAGACCGTTAGCTTTAAGATCGAGGCTGTGATGCCCCAGCAGCGGATGGATGAGATCATGAGCGACCTTCGCAATAATGTACCCACCTCCATGGAGGGCAAGAAGGTAGTCGAGTTCCGCGACTATAAGACACATAAAATCAAGGATCTTGTGACCGGTGCTCAAAGTGAGACCGGATTGCCCACCTCCGATGTACTGTACTTTGTTTTTGAGGATGGCACCAATGTAGTGGTTCGTCCTTCCGGTACCGAGCCGAAGATCAAGGTTTACTTCCTGACTCAGGGCGAAAATCGCTTTGATTGCCATAGCAAGGTGGAAGTGTACGAAAATATTTTCGCAAAGCTTTTGAAATAATAAAAATCACCATAGATTCCAAAAGAATCTATGGTGATTTTTTGTTTAATCAAACTGTGCGTTATAGAGTCGGCTGTAAAAACCGCCCTTTTGCATCAGCTCATTGTGGCTGCCTTGCTCGGTGATCTTACCGTCCTGCAATACTAAAATGCAATCGGCGTTCTGAATGGTGGAGAGTCGATGGGCGATAATAAAGCAGGTGCGGCCCTCCATCAATTTATTCATGGCCTCCTGAATTTTGATTTCAGTGCGGGAGTCCACATTGGAGGTGGCTTCGTCCAAGATCAGCATGGGCGCATCGGAAAGGAAGGCGCGGGCAATGGTGATCAACTGGCGTTGCCCCTTGGAGATGTTCACACCGTCGTCGGAAAGTATCGTATCGTAGCCGTCGGGCAGTCGCTCGATGTAGGTGTCGATGCGGGCGGCCTTAGCTGCGGCGCGTACCTCTTCGGGGGTGGCGTTTTCTTTGCCGTAAACAATGTTTTCATAGATGGTTCCATGGAAGAGCCAGGTATCCTGCAGTACCATGGTATGAGCCTTGCGAAGGCTGTTCCGCTGTACCGTGGCGATTTCATTGCCGTCGATGGAGATGGTTCCCTTTTGGGGATCGTAAAATCGCATCAGTAGGTTGATGATGGTGGTTTTTCCGGCACCGGTGGGGCCTACCACCGCTATCATTTTGCCGGGTCGGGCGACAACGGAAATACCGTGAAGGATCTCCTTTTCTGCGGTATAGCTGAAATAAACATTCTGGAATTCCACCTGCCCTTTTACCTTCTCTAAAGGAAGAGCATTGGGAGTGTCCTCCGGTTCCGGTTTTTCGTCTAAGATACGGAATACCCGCTCTGCTGCGGAAAACGCGGATTGAAACTCATGGAGGATATTGGCAAATTCATTGATGGGGCCTGCAAACTTGCGGGAGTATTGCACAAATTGAGCGATTCCACCTAAGGTGATAAAGAAGAGGGAGCCTTCTAAAACCGCTCCGCTTTGGGAGTACATGTAAAGAATACCGCCCAGCATCATCACCAGTGAGAGGGACAGGTTATTGATGAAATTCACCGAAGGGCCCATGGCAGCAGCATAAAACTCAGCCTTATAATAGGCGTTCATAGCATCATTGTTGTGATCGTTGAACCGATCGCAGATGGTGTCCTCCTTGCCGTAGGCTTCGATGGTGCGGCAGCCGGAAAGCATTTCTTCTGCGTAGCCATTGAGCTCGCCCAGCTTGCGGGAACGAGCGGAGAAGAGGGGACGCACCTTTTTGGAACGGTATCGGGTAAAGAGAATGGATACCGGCACTGTAACGGCAAAAACGAGGATCATGGGCGGAGAGATCCGCCACATAAAGATCAATGAACCAATGACCGTATAAAGGCTGGTCATCACCTGCAGAAGATCATGGGAGAGGGAACTGTTGACCGTATCGATATCGTAGGAAATACGACTGATGATATCGCCTGCCGCATTGCGGTCAAAATAGCTGACCGGCAGGGTCATCAGTTTGTTGAAGAGTTGCTTGCGCATGGTATAGACGATCTTTTTACTCAGGCGGATCATAACTGCCGCCAGGGCATAGGCCAGCACCGCTGAGGCAGTATAGCAGACGATCATTTTAATGACATTCTCCCAAACGGTGCCGAAATCTACACCATTCGAGAGGGAGATGGCATCAATGGCCGCACCGGAATAGAGAGGCCCCATTAGAGAAAGCTGATTAGAGGCTAAGGTCAGGATCAGTGCGACCAGAAAGAGGGGCCAGTTTTTCAAAACATAGCCGCACAGCCGTAACATAACATTTTTTGCAGTCTTGCGATCCAGCTTTTTCGGGGGTGCTTTTTTAACATCACTATTCGTCAATGAAGGCACCTCCCATCTGCGAATCGCTGATCTCTTTGTATGCGGGGCAGGTCTCCATCAGTTGTTCATGAGTGCCTCGGCCGATGATCCGGCCGTGCTCCAATATCAGGATCAGGTCGCTTTCTTTAATAGAACTGACCCGTTGCGCCACCGTTACCAAAGTGGTACCGCCGGCGTGCTCCCTGAGCGCCCGGCGAAGATTGGCATCGGTGCGGTAATCCAGCGCTGAAGAACTGTCGTCTAAAATCAGAATGTCCGGCTTTGCGGCAATGGCGCGGGCGATGAGGATCCGCTGCTTCTGTCCACCGGAAATATTAGTGCCTTTGGCGGAAAGCTTATGTTGATAACCGTCCGGGAAGGCGGTGATGAAATCCTCCGCCTGAGCAATCCTTGCAGCCTCCCGGATTTGTTCAAAGGTCAGGTCTCTGCCGAACCGGATATTCTCTTCGATCGTTTCAGCATAGAGAAAATCCTGCTGTTGAGCGACACCGAATTGAGGCCGAAGGGTCTCATCGGGGATGGTACGGATATCCCGTCCGTTCAGGTAGACTGCACCCTCACTTACATCATAAAAACGGATCAGTAATTTAATGAGGGTGGTTTTTCCACTCCCGGTAGCACCGATAATGCCTAGGGAACTGCCTTTTGGAAGAGAAAAATCGATCTGTTCCAGATCCTGATGCTTGCCGGTATAGGAGAAGGAAACCTCTTTAAAGAGAATGTGTGCATCGGTCTCGATGGAGGGATAGTCGGTCTCGCTCATCGGAGTGATCTCCTCGACGGTGTCCAGTACCTCGGCGATCCGTCCGGCAGAGGCTGCAGAGCGGGTATACATCACAAAGATACGGGAAACACTCATCATGGCCATAGAGATCTGGGTGAAGTACTGCATAAAGGCCACCACTGTTTCCGGATCCGATTGATGTCCGGCTACCCGCTGGGCGGCCAGCGCAACGACCAAAGCGATGCCGCCGTTCATCAAGAAGGTCATAATGGGATTGACGGCGCCGGTGGTCAGCCCCGCCGTCTGCTCTTCTTTGGCAAGGGCGCAATTGACCAGATCATAGCGGTCAGATTCATAGGCTGTTTTGGATAGAGCCTTGATGACCCGTATGCCGCTTATGTCTTCTCGTACTACTTGGATCATCCGATCCACTGCTTTTTGCACCTTGCGGTAGAGGGGGACGCTTTTTCTGGAAAGAAAATAGACCGTCGCAAAGATAAAGGGGAGTACAGCCAGCATGGCTAAGGCAAGGTGGTGATCCATAATGAGGGTAATGGCCACTCCGCCCAACAGCAGGATCGGTGCCCGGACACCCATTCGCTGCATCATCCCCACAAAATGGTGCAGATGATAGGTGTCGCTGGTAATACGGGATTCCAACGAAGGAACGGTAAATCGGTCGGTCTGCGCCGCCGAAAGGTGCATGGTTTTGCGGAAGAGATCCCGTCGGAGCTGCTCCGAAAAATTGCGGGAGACCCGGGCGGCCATGCGGTTTGCAATGATATTAAAAAGACAGGCGGCCGCCGCACAGACCACCATCATGCCGCCCCAAAAGAGCACCCGGCGGATATCTTGGGTCACAATCACCTCTTTTAAAATATGGCTCAGGATATAGGGCAGAAACAGTTCTGCCACCGTGCCGATGATCTTGATGGCCAGACCCCAGGACATTCGCCTGAAATAAGGTTTTAAGTAAGTAATGATCGTTTTCATGCTTATATGCTATCATGTTTTTAAAAGCCATGTCAATCTAATTGCGAAAAATATCGGAAAACTTTGGATAATGCTTGACCTTTTTTAATAATTTGGTTAGAATATATTTTGGTATATAATGTATATAGGAGTAACAGCATGCTGGAATTACGCAATATTTCCTATACGGCCGAGAATGAAGAAGGCAAAAAGGAAATTTTAAAAAATATAAATCTGACCGTTGATGAGCGATTCGTTGCCATCACCGGCCCCAACGGCGGCGGCAAGTCCACCCTCGCCAAGATCATTGCCGGTATTTATATCCCTTCCTCCGGTCAGATCTTTTTGAATGGGGAAGAGATTACCCACCTTTCGGTGACTGAGCGGGCCCGGAAGGGAATCAGCTTTGCTTTTCAGCAGCCGGTGCGTTTTAAAGGGATCACCGTAAAAGACCTGATCAGCTTAGCCGCTGGCAAGCCTCTTTCGGTGGGGGAGGTCTGTGCTTATCTGTCGGAGGTAGGCTTGTGCGCAAAAGATTATGTAAACCGCGAACTGAACGCCAGCCTTTCCGGCGGGGAGATCAAGCGGATCGAGATCGCCTCGGTTTTGGCGAGAGGAACGCAGATTTCAGTCTTTGATGAACCGGAGGCCGGCATCGACCTTTGGAGCTTCTCCAATCTGATCGCGGTATTTGAAAAGATGCATGAGACCATCAACGGCTCTATTCTGATCATCTCCCATCAGGAGCGGATCTTAAATATTGCCGATAAGATCATTGTTATCGCCAACGGTACGGTAACGGCTGTAGGCGATAAAGAGACGATTCTGCCGGAATTTCTTAAGGGAAATATGACCTGCGGAATGCTGACCGGAAAGGTATAAAAGATGGATGTAATTCAAAAGAATTTGCTGGAGCAGGTGGCGGAGCTCCATGAGGTTCCTGCCGGAGCCTATAATATCCGTGCCAACGGTACTTCTGCGGGGCGGAACACCACCGCTAATATCGATATTGTAAATAAAGACGATGCCGACGGCATCGATATCATCATCAAGCCTTTTACCAAAAAGGAAAGTGTGCATATTCCCGTTTTGCTGAGCCAGAGCGGCCTTCAGGATCTGGTTTATAATGATTTTTATATCGGCGAGGGTGCCGATGTGACGATCGTTGCCGGTTGCGGTATCCATAACGGAGGGGAGCAGGATTCTAAGCACGACGGGATCCATACCTTCCATGTGGGGAAGGGAGCCCGTGTCCGCTATGTGGAAAAGCATTACGGTGAGGGGGACGGGAACGGCAAGAACCTGATGAACCCCACCACCGTTGTGGAACTGGAGGACGGTGCCTATCTGGAGATGGAGACCACCCAGATCAAGGGTGTAGACTCCACCAAGCGGGTCACTACCGCCAAGTTAGGCACAGAATCGACCCTTATCATTAAGGAAAAGATTATGACCCATGGGGAGCAATATGCCGAAACCGATTTTACAGTGGATATGGACGGAGAAGGCTGTCATTGCAAGCTGATCTCCCGTTCTGTTGCCAAGGAAAGATCCAAACAGATCTTTCGTTCCAATATTAAAGGAAATAACCGCTGCACCGGTCATTCGGAGTGCGATGCGATCATTATGGATGAGGCTGTTGTCAGCGCTATTCCCGAGATCACCGCAGCTCACCTGGATGCCAGCCTGATCCATGAGGCGGCCATTGGTAAGATCGCCGGCGAGCAGCTGACCAAGCTGATGACGCTGGGCCTCACCGAAAAAGAGGCTGAAGAGCAGATCATCAACGGTTTTTTGAAATGACCGAGACCACCCTTTGCTATATTGAACGGGAAAATTGCTATCTGTTGCTCCATCGGATCAAAAAGGAAAAAGATATCAATAAGGATAAATGGATCGGCATCGGTGGAAAACTACTGGATGGAGAAACTCCTGAAGAATGTAACCGTCGGGAGACGCTGGAGGAGACCGGACTGATCCTGGAGCGGGCGGAATACCGGGGAATCGTAGATTTTTTCTGCGACGGCTTTGCCGAGCGGATGCACCTGTTTTGGGCAGATCGCTTTTCCGGGCAGATCAAAGAATGCGATGAGGGAGTTTTGGAATGGGTGCAAAAAGCCCGGATGGGTGAACTGCCCCAATGGGAAGGCGATCGTATTTTTTTAAAGCAATTGGAAGAGAAAACGCCCTTCTTTCATCTGGAACTGACCTATGCGGGCGATCGTCTGCAAAAGGCAGTTTTAGACGGAAAAGTATTGAATTTAAGAATAAAATAATATATAATTAGGAGAAGAAAAATGTCATCGGCTCAAGAGTTTTTTGCCGGACTTTACGGCAAAGTCGCACAGCCGATCTTGGTATTGGATCGGGAACAAAATCTCATATATACCGCGCCGGCCGTGGAAGATCTTCTGGCGGTCTTAAGGGAAAAGCAACTTGATGTACTGTTGACCCCGAGACTTCTGCGAGAAGGGAAGGAATGTCTGGTGAAGATGGAAGGAAAGGAGCTGCCCCTGCAGTTGGATGCTCATTTTCTGACCCTCACCTTGCTTCCTTATCTTTATGAAAAGCAGAAATACCTGGTCGTGCAGGTACTGATGAATCCTGCCGCTCTTAATGATGAGCAGGGACTTTTGATCTTTCGTCATTCCTATAGCAAGATGATGAGCTATCTCAATGAGATTTATGCCCAGGCGCAAAAGATCGGTCTTAAAAATCCGGTAGGAAAAGAGATCGGCAATAGTGTGCAGCGGATCCTGCGAATGATGACCCACCTGGATCATTTGGTAGACGGTGCTGACCGGGCCTTTTATCGGGTACCGCTGGAACTGAATGATTTCACCGCCACCTTTGTGCGTAAATATAATGAAGCAGAGCCTTTGGCAAAGCTGCATTTTATTCCTTGCGAGGGCAGCGTCTATGCCAGAGTAATGCCGGAAAACCTGGAACTGGTACTGAGCGCTTTGGTCAGCAATGGACTGCGATTCGGTAAGGATCAGGTGACGGTTTGTGTCAGTCGGACAGAGGATAAGGTTCGTATCACCGTCAGCGACAACGGTGACGGGGTGCAAGATCCTGAGCGGGTGTTTGAGCTGGGGTACCGCACCCTGAGCAATAAAGGTTCCATGGGACTGGGATTCAGTCTGTTCATGGCAAAGAAATTGGCAGAAGAGCAGGGCGCAGCTCTGCTTTATGACCGAAGAGGCAAAGAGACCTGCTTCCATTTCGAGGCAGAAACGGTGGAAATGCCGGCGGGCAAATTGGCATCGTGGAAACCGGAGGATCTGGAAAACAGTCTCGCGCAGCTTCGTATTGAAATGAGTGATTTTGTAAAGGAGATGGATTTATGAAGGTAATGGTAACAGGCGGTGCCGGTTATATCGGTACCCATACGGTGGTGGAACTGTTGAACGCAGGCAATGAGGTCGTTATTTTTGATAATTTCTATAATAGCTGCCCTGAGTCTTTGGAGCGGGTTCGTAAAATCACCGGTAAGGACTTCAAGTTCTATGAGGCTGATATGTTGGATAAAGCAAAGATGGAAGAGATCTTTGCGGCGGAGAAGGTGGATGCCGTTATCCACTTTGCAGGTCTGAAGGCAGTCGGCGAGAGCGTAGAGAAGCCCTGGTTCTATTATAACA
The DNA here is from genome assembly GCA_017482195.1 of Clostridia bacterium. Lineage (GTDB taxonomy): Bacteria > Bacillota > Clostridia > Oscillospirales > QAKW01 > QAKW01. The sequence continues at coordinate 30,203 of JAFUNM010000011.1, read as the reverse complement.
ACAATATTGTCGGCACCCTCAATATTCTGGATGCCATGAAAAAGACCGGCGTGAAGCAGTTTGTGTTCTCTTCTTCCGCAACCGTATACGGTGACAGCAAGGTTGTTCCCGTAAAAGAGGATTTTCCCACCAGCGCAACCAATCCTTACGGCCAGACCAAGCTGATGCAAGAAGTAATGCTCACCGATATTGCTAAGGCCAATCCGGATATGACGATTACGCTTCTGCGCTATTTCAACCCCGTGGGTGCTCATGAAAGCGGCCTGATCGGCGAGGATCCCCAGGGCATCCCCAACAATCTGACCCCCTATATTGCTCAGGTAGCCATCGGTAAGCGGGAACAGCTGAATGTTTTCGGCGGTGACTATAATACTCCAGACGGTACCGGTGTTCGTGACTTTATCCATGTAGTCGATCTGGCAAAGGGCCACCTGAAGGCTCTGGAGGCCCAGGAAGGAAAAACCGGCATCTTTACATATAATTTGGGTACCGGCGTTGGTTACAGCGTATTGGATATGGTCAAGGCATTTGAGAAGGCCAGCGGTGTCACCATCAAGTATCAGATCGTTGACCGCCGCCCCGGCGATGTAGCTACTTTGTATGCAGATCCTGCCAAGGCAAGAGAAGAAATCGGCTTTGTGGCGGAGAAGAATCTTGAAGATATGTGCCGCGATCTGTGGAATTGGCAGAAAAACAACCCCAACGGCTTCAGATCCTGAGTACCAAAAAATCAAAGCAGTAACCGGAAGGTGTTACGCCTTCCGGTTACTGCTTTTTTATTTTCATTTATTACTCACATAAACGAGATGCGAAAAGGTCGAATTTACCGCAAAGAAATCAAGTAATTCCATCAAGTGAGAACCTATTATAATATATTTTTTTCGATTTTGCAATATTTTCTTGTCAGAAAATTAAAAAAAGACAAAATGATAGGTTCCGAAAGTTTCCGATCAACACGGTTTATGGTCAGATTTATCGTCATAAATCAGTTGAAAGTAAATGCAAGAAAGGATGGATGAAGGATGCCCAGACGAGGTGAATGTATTTACAAACGAAAAGACGGACGATGGGAAGCACGGTATGTAAGGGAGATCGGTCCCGACGGTAAGAAGAAATACGGATCTGTTTATGCTGAAAGCTACCGGGCGGTTAAGGAAAAGCAGCAATATTTTCTGCTTTCGCCAATCCGGCAGCAGCACCATTCTGCCCAGTTTCGGGTCACTGAATTACTGGCGCGATGGCTGAATCATGTTCAATTTCAAGTGAAAAAATCAACCTATTGTAAATATGAAGGCTTATGCCGCAATCATATCCAGCCGGAGATCGGATCAGTACCGCTGGCATTGGTTTCCCGGGAGATGATCGAGCGATTTGCAGAAAAACAAAGAGTCGGGGGCAGGTTGCGGGGTGGCACCCTTTCGGTCAAAACAGTAAATGACATTCTGATCGTTTTGGGATTGTCTTTTGATTTTGCGGAGGAAGAATACGGGCTTTCCATGCCGAAGGTCTCCTTTCTGCGGGAAGAAAAGAAGGAAGCGCGGGTGCTCTCAAGAGAAGAGCAGGAGCGACTGACCGCGGAACTGCTGACCGATATGGATCTATTTAAGTTCGGCGCTCTGCTGGCGCTGCATACCGGGCTTCGGATCGGGGAACTTTGTGCCCTGCTTTGGGAGGATATGACCGAGACCTATATTGTGGTCAATAAGACCATGCAGCGTCTGAGCAAAGCAGAGGGAAAAACCGAGGTTATCATCGATTCGCCCAAAAGCAAAACCTCCAGACGTATCGTGCCGCTGCCCTCCTTTCTCTTTCCTTATATAGAGAGATTTCGGCAGAGCGGAGGCTATGTGATCCATGCACCTAAAAGCGTTCATTCCGAGCCCCGAACGGTGCAACAGAAATTCCGGGAGATCACTCGACGGCTGGGTCTGGAGGAGGTGACCTTCCATACCCTAAGGCACACCTTTGCTACCCGCTGTGTGGAGGTGGGATTTGATATCAAGACTCTTTCGGAGATCCTGGGCCATGCCGATGTAAAAACCACCCTGAACCGCTATGTTCATTCTTCCTTTGAGTTGAAGCAGAGGAATATGGAAAAGCTTTCTCTTTCGGTGGGGCAGTAAATTTTATTTTTGGTCAAAAATATGGTAAGAAGACAGCAAAAGAGTAGGCTGTCTTCTTATTTTTTTAAGCTTCACTCTCTTATGTGAGTAATAAACGAACGGAGAACCGACGGTTTTCTATCTTCAGTATTACCTCAAGGAATAGATTCATTCAGATCAAAAATAAAAAGAGGAGATTGCTTGAAATTTGCTGCAGCCTATTTTAGGAATGATCGTTTTTAAATCAATCTGTATCGCATGGATCAACTCTCCGATAGGAGCGGAGACTTAAATGAAAAATGAAGAAAGCATTATTTTAGCTCTGTTGTTGCTGTTTACGGTAGCAGCGGGGCTGACAGACTTTGTGAACGGATCATCCCGGAAACTGCGCTATATCAATCATGAGATTAGTCATACCGAAGGTGCGGTGCATCACGATCGGCGGCGCCGGCGTAGGAGACTTTGTTTTTCGTTGTTGCCCTTTGGAAATACGGAACCGATGAGGAAGAGTCATGAGTCAAAAAGCAATTAAAATCTGGAGAATACTCTCCAATATGCTGATGGGCGGGGTGGTTTTGCTTGCCTTTCTTCTGATGGGTATCCGATTATTCGGTCTGCAGGTCTATACTGTTTTATCCGGATCTATGGAGCCGGATTATCCCACCGGATCCCTTGTCTATGTAAAAGAAACGGATCCTGCAGCGCTGGAAAACGGAGATGTGATCACCTTCAGAATGGCAAACGGTACCGTTGCCACCCACCGCATCGTTGAATTGGTGCCCGATGAGGAGGATCCTCAAACGATCCGTTTTCGCACCAAGGGGGATGCCAATGAGATTGTCGATGGCTCCCTGGTAGGGTATGACAGCGTGATCGGCAGGGTGGTTTTCTGCCTTCCTTTGCTGGGTTATCTTGCAGCATTTATTATGCAGCCGGCAGGCAGGATCGTTACCGTTGCGGTGGCGCTTATTCTTGTTCTTTCTGAGGTCATGCTCAGCATGCTCTCTGAGGATAAAAATCAAAACAAAAAGGAGAAAACACTATGAAAAAGCTGAAAGTCTTAGGACTGTCTCTTTGCGCGGTTCTGCTGATCGCCGCATCGGTGCTGGGTACCCTTGCCTATCTTACAGCCCAGGATACGGTGACCAATACCTTTACCGTCGGTCAGGTGGATATCACCCTGGATGAGACCAAGGTGACTCCAGACGGTGTTCCCGTAGAGGGTGTTCCCCGTGTGAAGGAGAATAACTATCACCTCATTCCCGGCATGACCTATGTGAAGGACCCCACTATGACTGTTGTGAAGGGCAGTGAGAAATCCTATGTGCGGATGCTCGTGACCATCAACCGCTATGAAGAACTGACCGCCATCTTTGGCACTCCGTTTCTGCCGCAGTATTTTGTGAGCGGTTGGGATAAGGATGTGTGGGTCAGCACCGAGAAGATCAATGTGGAGGCAAATACCGCTACTTATGAGTTCCGTTATTATGAGACCGTTGACGCCTCCGATGGGGATATCACTCTGGATGCCCTCTTTGATACCATCACCCTGCCCGGCGATGTGACCGGCGCGCAGCTGAAGACCATTTCGGATCTTGAGATCAATGTGGTGGGTCATGCTATTCAGAAGGCGGGCTTTGATGATGAGAATGCTGCCTGGACTGCCTTTGATGCCCAGATCGGTTGAAAATGCTTTCAATCAGACGGTTAAATTCGTGTTTTTCCGCCTGTTGAAATAAATTTTGAAGAAAGGAGAAACACGAAATGATGAGAGGCAAACATTCCGTTAAGCGTGCAAAGAACATCAAAGGCGCCAAACTTTTGGTGATGCTGCTGTCCCTTATTTTAGTTCTTTGCACCATCATCGGCGGCACCGCCGCCTGGCTGATCACCAATACCGATCCCGTTGTGAATACCTTTACCTACGGGGATATCAATATCGATCTCACCGAGACCGATACCAACAAAGACGGCGACGGTAATCCCAATACCAATCTCTATCCTATGCTGCCCGGCAATACCATCACCAAAGACCCCAAGGTGACCGTTTTGGAAAACAGCGAGAATTCCTGGCTGTTTGTGAAGTTGGAAAAATCCGAAAACTTCAATACCTTTATGGAATATGAAGTGGCGGAAGGCTGGACCGCGCTTGAAAATGCAGACGGCGTGTATTGGAGAGCGGTGGAAAAATCTACCGAAAAGCAGGAATTCAGCGTGCTCAAAGAGGATGCCGTCACCGTAAAAGAAACAGTGACCAAGGAACAGCTCAATGCCTTGGATGCAAACGGTGCAAACAACTATCCTAAGTTGATCGTGACCGCTTATGCGGTGCAGCGCGACAGCAATATCACCAGCGCTGCCGATGCCTGGGCAAAGATCCCTGTGAATGCGTAAGTAAATTTATGAAAGGAACAAAACTATGAAACTGAAAAATGTATTTCTTATGGGTTTGAGTTTCGTACTCGTGGCTGCTATTGCCATCGGCGGAACTCTGGCTTACCTTACCGACACCGATAGTGATGTAAACGTCATGACGATGGGCAATATCTCCATTGCACAACACGAGTATGAGCGTGTTGTGGATGAGAACGGCAATCCCGTCAAAGGTGTTCTCGGCGAAGATTTCACCGAAAACTATGGAATTACCGAATCCTATAAACTGCAGGAGTTCACTCAGGCTAAGCCTGCTCTTCCTGCTGTTTACACCAACGATGCAAAGACTACTGCTTGGGATGAGTTCCAGCAGCTTTGGAATCAGGTTGGAGCTCCCGGCTCCAACGACCTGTTCGACGATTCTATGAAGAACGTTGTCGATAAGTTCGTTTTTGTTGAAAACACCGGAAAGACCGATGCTTATTATCGTACCATTATCGCCATTGAGACTCCGGAGGGCATTGCAAGTGGTATCATCCACACCAGTTTCAACAGCAACAATCGTTTTAATGCCGTAGAGCAGTCCGACGACTTTTCCGGCGAAGCTGACAAGGGCACCAAATCTTACAAACTTGGATACGTCAATATCGACGGTGTTCGTTATGGCTTGTATGAAATGACCTATAATGAGGTACTGAAGCCCGGTGAGGTTTCCCGTCCTTCTCTCCTTCAGGTATATCTTGATCCCAAAACCACCAACGAAGATTGCGCAAAATTCGGCAATACTTGGGATATCCTCGTGCTTTCTCAGGCTGTTCAAGCAAAAGGCTTTACTGATGCACAGACCGCTCTTGATACCGCTTTCGGTACATCAGCAGAAAATGCTGTTGAATGGTTTAGCGGTATCAGTGTTCCCGTTGGTTATCCAGTTTCTGACAATGCCGAACTTGCTGCCGCAATTGAAACTGGCGAGACCGAAATTTGGCTCAACCCCGGCACTTATCACGCTCCCGCTGCTGCCAAGGGCAAAACTTTGATTATCAACGGCACCAAGGACGCTATTCTTGAGATCGTTCCCGCAGGACAGGGTGAAGCCAATGGTCAGTTAGACTATAATTTTGACGGTTCCACTGTTACTTTTAATGGTATTACCATCAAAACAAACAGCAATGTTTATGCAGGGTATGCCCGTTTAAGCGGTACCTATAATAATTGTATTATTCAGAATACCTACAACCTTGGCACCGGCAACAGTGCGTTTTACAATTGTGAAATCAACATCACCAACGACTATCTCCGTGTAGGCGGTGCGTATAAGGCGGTGTTTGATAGCTGTACCTTTAATACCGACGGCCGTGCACTCCTTGTTTTCCAGGATGGTACAAAAGTTGATCAAACTGTTACCGTTAAGGATTGTACTTTCAACGCTACTAATGCAGCCAAGACTTGGAACGGTATCCATGTTGCAGCGGTTTCCATTGATGGTTCTCAGGGCGGCACCTATGTCGTAAATCTTAAAGGCACCAATACGGTTGATTCTGATTTCAACGGTTTGACTCAAATTAAAGCACAGTTGGATCCTGCGAACGTCACTATTGTTGACGAATAATCATAAACCCATCAGCAACTGTAAGTCCGTCCTATCCCTCTTTATGAGGGATAGGCGGGTGCTTCTTTTCCAGAGGAGGAAAATATATGTCGAAACTCAAGAAAGTACTTTTAATGGGGACTGCCTACATACTTGTTGCCGCACTTGCTATCGGTGGTACTGTCGCATACTTAACCTCAACCGATAGCGACGTCAATGTAATGGCGATGGGTAATGTATCTATCGCACAGTTTGAATATGAGCGTGTTGTGGATGAGAACGGAAAATGGGTATCTACCGATGAAACTGATAAATACGGTTATACCCCCGATAAGCTACAGGAATTTACACAGGATAAGCCCCTTTATCCCGCGGTTTTTGCCGATAGCACCATTAAGTGGGATGACCGTAACGGCAATCAGAAGCCTTCGGGTGAAGGGTCTCATCAGCAATCTTGGGGACAGGTCGGCGCTTCCGGTTCTAATCATCTTTTTGATGATAGCGTAAAGAATGTCCAGGATAAGTTTGTTTTCGTTAAAAATACCGGCAGAAGTGATGCTTATGTCCGCACCTATATTGCTCTTGAACAGGGCGATGTTGATGCCGATGATTTTGAAAACGTGATTATGACAAACGTTAACAAATCACATTGGTCTTGGAAGACCATTACTACCGATGTTGAGATCAACGGCAGCGAGTATTTTGTTATGAGTGCCACCTACCTTGGCCCCGCCTCTAACCCTACCGGCATCCTCGCTCCAGGCGCGGTTTCTTATCCTTCTCTTTTGCAAATATATATGAAACCCGAAGCTACCAATGAGGATGTTGAGGCTCTTGATGGCAATGATGATGGTCAGTATGACATTCTCGTCGTTTCCCAGGCCGTTCAGGCGGATGGCTTTGCCGATGCCGCAACCGCTTTGGATGAAGCATTCCCCGTTGGCGATAACGGCATCAACCTCGCTTCCTGGTTCGGCGATGCAATTAACATGTATGAAGCAAGCCTGGTTGATATATGGGACGGCACTGTCGATACCTCTTGGTACAACGAGACTGCTGCCGCCTTTACGCTGACTTCTGCAGAGCAGCTTGCGGGTTTGACTGAACTTGTTGACGGTGGCACTACTTTTGCAGGCAAAACAATCAATCTTAACACAGATATGGACTTGTACTGCGAAGATGACGAAGGTAATGTGATTTGTTTTGATCCTATCGGTTCCTATAAAAATGATGACGCTTTCAAGGGAACTTTTGACGGTCAGGGACACACTATCTACAACCTTTCTCAAAACACTTGGGCTTTAGATAACGGATATTACTATGGTGATTTGGGACTGGGATTGTTCGGTTTGGTTGAAGATGCGACTATTAAGAATCTTATTATGGACGGTGCAAACATTTCCGGAGAGAGCGCAATCTGCGGTACGATTGCAGGATGTGCTTATGGAGATATGACCTTTGAAAACATTACCGTCACCAACTCTCAGGGTGCAGATTATCAGTATTATGCCGGCGGTATTGTCGGCTGGGCATCCGGTAATCATAAATATATCAACTGCGATTTAGATGCTTCTACCACGATTGCTGCCCAATGGGGTGATTTTGACAATTCCACCGGCGGTGTGATCGGCGGAGCAGGTGGTTCGGCTACTATTTATATGAAAGATTGTGATGTTGCTTGCAGAATTGACGGCTATAACGATGTTACATCTTCTTATCAGTGGTATGCTTACCGTCGCTGCGGTATGCTGATTGGTAATACCGGAAAAACACAGACAAGTGATGGAACTACATATGCCGCTGCTCCGCAGCTTACTTGCGAGAATGTCACCGTTACTTATGGTGATTGGGCAAATTATACTTATTGCGAGTTTGCAGGACAGAACTGGCCTTATGTAAGAGTGCAGGCGGGTGTAAGCAACTCTGCTTATAGCAATCCGAGATATGGTGTGGCGACAGACGCTAACGGAAATAGAGTCGTTGATGATACCCATGTTCATAATGAGGGCGAAGATCACAACATCCTTTGCGTATTCGACCAACTTTATGGTGGCGGTCAGGGTGTTTACGGCACTGCTGTGCACGACGGCGTAACCGTTATCTACAACAATAAGTAATTTTTCAGTCCGTCCTATCTCTCCTTGTGAGGGATAGGCGGCAATCAAAAGGCACAAGCCTGGTTTTGTGCCTTTTGATTGCTGTATTTTTAATTCTGCGAAAGGAGGCGCTTGTTCCTATGAAAAAAACAATATCGAGGCGGCTTGCGTTGCTGTTTTCGCTGCTAATGCTCCTGACTTCTGCGGTGCAGGGCACCTACGGACTTATTGTAACACAATCGGATCCTTTGATAAACACCTTTTCTCCCACGGAAAAGATCATGAATACTCTGTGGCTTCGCAAGAGCGTGGAGCATCCGCTGGGGGAGGATTATGTGATCCCGGAGCAGATCACCTTTGCGTTTCAATTGAATTTCGGCACTTTTTATGCCAATACCACTCTGCAGACCACCGCAGGGGCGATAACGACCGATGCAAACGGTTCCGTTACTGTTTCGATTCATCCCGGCAGCTCTTTCGGCATTGAAGGGATCGACGCAGGCACCGAGGTGATGGTCACCGAGGTGCAGAAGGAGGGCAGCGGCTTTGCAGTGAAGGATAGTATTGCCACCCGGGAGATTACCGTTGCCGAAGAGGGCAGCGTGCTGCTGGAATTTGTAAATATCTATAGTCCTGCGGCTGTGCAGCCGCTGCAGGTGAACGTTGGCGGTATCAAGATCCTTTCGGGGCGCGATTGGCAGGCGGGAGATACCTTCTCCTTTACCTTAGAGCAATATGCCGCAAACGATACCTGGGTGCCGCTGGGTACCAGAACCGTTACCTATAATGCTGCAGATCCCGCATTCAATGTTTTTGATTTCAGTGATCTGGTGCAAGAGCTGACCTTTGATACGGTGGGTACCTATACCTTCCGTATGACCGAGGCTGCGGGCACCCTTGAAAACATCGTTTATGATCAGAACGTTCATTCTTTTATCCTTCAGGTGACCGATACGGATATGGACGGAAAGCTGGAGATCGGCAATGTGACCGGGTCGCAAAATACCGCGGTCAAGGAGAAAGACGGAGTCTATCAGATCACCGCGGAGTTTAATAATACCTATATCCCGTCGGTCGTTTCCGAACCGGGCGTTCCCAAGCCGGAGCCGCCTGAAGAAGAACCGCCCGAATCCCCCTATACCGGCGGTATCGATCAGCGTTTCCTCTGGGGCCTGCTGATCCCGACGATCGTGATCCCATACATAAAGAAAAAGACTGCTTAAAGCAGTCTTTTTTCTTTATGCCAGATCAAAATAATCCAGCATCCCGTTATAAATGGCACGGGCAAAGCCCTGGGGGTCTTCTGCCATCTTGCGTGCATCCTCGGCATTCGTGATAAAGCCCAGCTCGATCAGCAGTGCCGGCATGGTGGTGCGCCGCAGTACATAGAGGGAAGGATTGGTTTTTACCCCAATGTCCCGCATATTCATTTCTTCCACAATGGCCTCTTGGATCTCCTCTGCCAATTCATGGGCGGCACCGGTGTCGCTGTAGGTGTAGATCTCGGTACCGTTGATGGCAGGATTGGTGGAGGCATTGGCATGGATGCTGATAAAATAATCTGCCGGCCATTCGTTGACGATCCGCACCCGCTCCTGCAGGCTGGTGGCATTGGAGGTTCCCAATACCTCGTCAGGGGTATTGCGGGTCAAGCGCACTTCGAAATTTCCGTTGGCACGCAAGAGGGTGGCCCATTCCTGGGCCACCACATAAACCAGATCCTGTTCCCGGTAGCCGTTTCCTTCGGCTCCGGCATTCACACCCTGGGGATTGTGTCCCGCATCCAAAACGACTTTAATTGCCATTTGATCATCTCCTCTCCCCACCATATTATGCGGGAGAGGGGGGTCAAAAGACCGAAAGGGTGCCGTCTTCTTTGACTAAGGCAAGAAAGATCTTATCAAAGGGCGGAGCATTTTGTTCTTGCAGTTGCTTTCTCAGCCATTGCTCCTCAAAGCCCAGCTTTTGGAGATTTTGGTGTAAAATTACACCATCTGTAATGACCTCCAGCGGCAGAGGCTCAGCGGCCGGAGTCTGACCCAGATCCTGAGGTGTCGCCGGGCGGTGGATCGGTCTTGGAGAGCAGCTGAGCTGTCCGTCCGGCTCTAAATAGACTGTGTCCAATTGGGCGGGATCGAAATATCCCTGTTGGCGGCAGAGGGATAAAAACTCATGAACATCGATCTTTCCCTTTTTAAAATTCTCTTTCTAAAGCTTCCCCCTTTCCATCAGAACCAGTGGTTTACCGGAGACCCAGGCGCGCAGGCGTACCGATTTGTCGGTCGCCATGGAAAGGGCAATGGTAAAAGCGGCAAAAACCAGCAGGGCAATGGTGCGGGGCCAAAAATGTTCAAAGCCGCCGAAGGCTAATTCTGCAGCAATGGAACCGATGGTGATGCCGTTGATATAATCATAGCCGCTCATCTGTGAGATCTGCCGATACCCCATCAGCTTGGTCAGCAGAAAGAGCGCCGCAGCCGAAAAAAGAGCGGTGAGAAAGGTTTGCCAAAGCATAGACGTCTCCTTTATTTAAATTTTCTTTAGTATGCGGAAAAAACCGTCTGTTTATGTAAAATTTACAATTTGTTCAACACAAAAACATAAAAAGGGTGTACTATAAGTGATACAAAGGTGGTGAACAATTTGTTCGGATATGTCGTTGCTAATATGGATAAACTCACCGAGGAGCAAAAGAAGATTTATCGCAGTTATTACTGCGGTCTTTGCCGCAGCCTCAAAAAGCAGTTTGGAAATTTCGGCCGACTGACCCTGAATTATGACATGACCTTTATGATCTTGCTGTTGGCAGATCTTCGGGATCCCGAAACGAAACTGCATACCGGACGGTGTATCGTTCATCCTTGCAAGGAAAAAAGAATGGCGGAGAATGAGATCGTCGATTACGGAGCCGCTATGAATATCCTGTTGGCCTACTACAATTTATTGGACGATTGGAAGGATGAACAAAAGAAGTCTGCTAAAACCGCCGCCAACCGTCTGGCTCGCTTTATTCCTGAAATTGAAAAGAAATATCCCCGCCAGGCAAGAGCCGTGCGGGAGCAGTTGGAGCTTTTGGCCAAAGAAGAGCAGATGAACCCCAGGGATCTGGATACAGCCGCCAACCTTTCCGGTAAGATGCTGGGTCACCTTTTTGTATATGAGAAGGATTTCTGGGCCGAAGATTGCTATCACTTCGGTGAGGCGCTGGGACGGTTTGTTTATTGGATGGATGCCTATGAGGATCTGCAGAAGGATCAGAAAAGAGACCGCTATAATCCCATGACTCTCATCTGCGGGAAACCGAATTATCAGCAGCGGGTGGAGGAGATGCTGAAAAACACGTTGGGCGAATGTGCGCTGATCTTAGAGCGGTTGCCTTTGGTAGAGCATCTGGATATTTTAAGAAATGTGCTTTACTCCGGAATCTGGAGTAAATATGAGCAAATCAATAAAAAAGAGGAAGAAAAATGATTCAAAATCCCTATGGTGTGTTGGGTGTCTCCCCTTCTGCCACGGACGACGAGATCAAAAAAGCATACCGCAAGCTGGCCAAGCAATATCATCCGGATATCCATCCCGATCCGGCCTTTGCTGAAAAAAAGATGGCCGAGATCAATGCCGCATATGATCAGATCTTAAACGAACGGCAGGGCAAAACCCGGAATACCGGCGGATACGGCGGCTATGGTTACGGTCAAAGCGAACCCGGCCAGGGTTCTACCCCTGAGATGACGGCGGTGCGTCATTATCTTCATTATCGCCGCTATCAGGAGGCTTTTAATGTGCTCAATCGGATCCAGGAACGAAACGCCGAATGGTATTATCTTTCGGCGTATGCCCATGCGGGGGTGGGAAACCGTACCCAGGCACTGGAATTTGCCCGCAAGGCGGTGCAGATGGATCCTAATAATTATGAATATCAGCAACTGTTGCAGCAGCTACAGTATTCCGGAACCGCCTATGAGACCTACGGGCGCGGGTTTGAGGTTCCCCGGGGCGGTATCAATCCCATTTGTATGGGACTTTGTCTTGCTAAAATGTGCTGTCCGTATTGCTAAGAAAGGATTGGTTTTAAATGAAATTTCGAGCATGGCTTGCCCGCTTTATGGCAGGGCGCTATGGTGTGGATCAGCTGAATAAGGATCTCTTATGGGTCTATATCGTTCTGGCGATCCTCAGTATGTTTGTGCCGTATCTGCAGATCCTGACGTTGGCTTGTGTGATCTGGTTGTTTTTCCGCATCTTCTCCCGCAATGTTCAAAAACGGTACGCAGAGAATATGAAGTACATGAAATACCGTCAAAGGGTTACCGGTCGGTTTGGACTGCAAAAACGCAAATGGGCGGAACGTAAGACCCACCGTTACCGTACCTGTCCCTATTGTAAAGCCACTGTCCGCCTGCCCTATAAAAAGGGAAAGCATACGGTCGGTTGTCCCCGCTGTCGTAAGGATTTTCAGGTTAAAATATAAAGAAAAGAGTGAAAAATATACATTTTTTCACTCTTTCTTTTTACCTTTATTGATTTTTATATTTAAATAAGGTATGATAATTCAAAAAACAGAAGGATGGGGAATTATGGAATTAAAAGCATTGGTCTTTGATTTAGACGGTGTCATCACCGATTCAGCAGAATTACATTATCAGGCCTGGAAAAAGCTGGCTACAGAATTGGGCCTCACCTTTGACCGGGAACAGAATGAGGCGCTTAAGGGTGTCAGCCGGATGGACTCTTTGGAGATCATCTTAAAAAATAACCATTGCTCGGATGCCTACAGCGCAGAAGAGAAGGAAACATTTGCTTTCCGTAAGAATGAATATTATAAAGAATTGGTTGAGACCTTGACCGAAAAGGATATCCTGCCCGGGATCAAGGCGCTGGTTCTGGATGCCCGCGCCAAGGGTTTAAAGACCGCCATTGCTTCGGTGTCGAAGAATGCACCTCGGGTGCTGGAGCGGATCGGCCTGGCGGATTATTTTGATGTCATTGCCGATGCGGCAAAGGTACGGAATTCCAAGCCCGACCCCGAGATTTTTCTTACCTGCGCCCAGCAACTGGGGATTGATCCCCGCGCTTGCATCGGTTTGGAGGATTCCCAAGCGGGAATTGAGGGCATCTTATCGGCAAAAATGTATGCGGTGGGCATCAACGTCACCGTTACCGGAAGTTCCCCCGATCTGATGGTAGGCTCCACCGGTGAGCTTTCCCTGGATCTGCTGTTGAAGAATTTTGTTGCAAAAGGGGAATAAAATGCAAGAAAAGTATCGATTTGAAGAAAAAGACTGCTACCTGGGAAATCAGCAGAAATATGAAACGCTGATGTGCTTAGGTAACGGTTATCTGGGTATGCGCAGCGCCTTTTGCGAGGAATATTCCGGACAGATGCGCTATACCATGATCGCAGGCCTTTATGATCAGCAACCCAATGAAATGGAGGAACTGGCACCGGTTCCTGATGCCAGTGTATTGCAGTTATCCATGAATGGCATGTCGGTGGGTCCCTTGAACGAAGAGGCCCGCGATTATGCCCGTACGCTGGATTTAAGAAACGGTCTTTTGACCTATCGCTATACCGCCGAAGACTGCAAGGTGACTCAGCGACGGTTCGCCTCCATGAAAAACCGTCATTTGGTGGTTTTTGAAACGGTTGTTCAGGCGGAAACCGATGGCGATTTTTCTGTTGGTTCCTTCATCAATGCCCGGGGCACCATCGACGGTACTCAGCACATTTTTGAAGATGAACGTATTGTTCTCGATGGGGATATGCTTTGGTTTGCCGGTCATACAGCGGTCTCCTCCCGCGGATTCCGGGTGGCTTCTCGTATGAAGATCCATCTGAATGGGAAAGAGCAGGCAGGGCTTCAGCGTTATTCCACCCTACGCCGCCTGGTGGGCTCTTCGGCAAAAATCGCACTTACCAAGGGCGATGAACTGCGGATCGTCCGCTATGCCCTCTATTATACCGAAAATGATCCCGAATGGATCGAGGATATGAAGTCTTTGATCCTGGACGAGATGGATCAAATCTCCGCCGGCTCCTTTGAGGAGCATTTGAGCGAGTCTGCTGCCGTCTGGCAGGAAAAATGGGATCACTGCGATATTAATATCGACTGTGCCGACCCCAAGGAGACTTTAAAGACCCGCATGGGAATGTATCATATGATGATCATGTGCCCTGCAGGGGATGATCGGGTCAGCATCGCCGCAAAGGGACTGACCGGTCCCGGCTATGCCGGTCATGTATTCTGGGATTGCGAGATCTTCAATCTGCCCTTCTTTGCCTATACCGATCCCGATGCCGCACGTGACCTTTGCATCTACCGCCATCATACCTTAGGCGGGGCTCGCGCCAAGGCGAAGAAATACGGCTATGAGGGCGCTATGTACCCTTGGGAATCGGCAAGCACTGAAGGCTCGGAGCAATCGCCTACTCTGGGTAATTATTTCCCCGATAACCGCCTGCGCTATGTCTCCTGTGGGGATATCGAGCACCATGTGGTCTGCGGTGTAGCCTACGGAAATTATCATTATGCCAAGATCACCGATGATCAGGAATACTTGGAAAAATACGGCTACGAGATCCTTTTTGATACTGCCAACTTCTGGCAGTCCCGTCTGGAGTATAAGGCGGAGCAAGATCGCTATGAGATCTGTCAGGTTACCGGACCCGATGAATATAAGGTGTATATCGATAATGATGTTTATACCAACTACCTGGTGTATTGGAACCTCAAGACCGCCCTGGAGGAGGCGGAGCAGTTTAAGCAGACCAATCCACCCCTCTATGCCCGCTTGAATGAAAAATTAGGTTTGGATGGGATCGTGGAAAAAATTTTAAAAAAGCTGCCCAAGCTTTATCTGCCCACTGCCAATGAAGAAGGTATCATTCCTCAGAATGATACCTATCTGCAGCTGAAAGAGATCGATCTTACCGAGTATAAGAAAAGCGGCATCAACCGCCATATCTATCGGCATTATTCCCTGGATGAGATCAGTGAGCTAATGGTCTCCAAGCAGGCGGATCTGATCCAGCTGTTCGCCCTGATGCCCACCTTGGTGCCCAAGGAAATCGTTATGAAGAACTTCGAGTTTTATAACGAGAAGTGCTTGCACGATTCCTCTCTCTCTCTGTCTGCTTTCGCCATCGTGGCGGCGCAGATAAAGCATGCGGATCTGGCGCATACCTTCTTCCGGGGGGCTTTAGATACTGATTTTGGCGAAACCGCTGCAAACTCCGCTGCCGGCATCCATGCTGCCAATTGCGGCGGCATTTGGCAATGTGTTACCTTCGGCTTTGCCGGCGTGAGTGTGGAAGACGGAGTTCTGGCTCTTTCGCCTGCCCTGCCCGCTGCTTGGAACGCATTGGAACTGAATCTCTACCGAAACGGTGGAATCCTGCGCCTGCGGATTACTCATCATGAGGTCTGTGCGGTCTATAACGGCAAGGATCCCCTGCCGATGAACATCTGCGGCAAAAAAATCATCGTTCGCTCCAACGCGGCGATTCCATATTAAATTTAAAAACGGTATTATCCTGAAAAAAGTAAGGAAGCAAACAATGGAAAAGAATGTAACATTTAAAGATCTCGGTCTTTCGGATGAAATGCTCAAGGCGTTGGAGCAAAAGGGCTACGCTTACCCCACCACGGTGCAGAAGCTTGCTATTCCCGAATTTATGGCATGGAAAGATGTAGTAGCCAAGGCCCCCACCGGTACCGGTAAGACCTTTGCCTTCGGGATCCCGATGATCGAGCATATTGATGCAGATTGCCCGGAGATCCAGGGCTTGATCCTGGCTCCTACCCGGGAGCTGGCAATGCAGATCGGAGAGGAACTGATGGGTCTGCTGACCTTTTATAAAGGCATTCGGGTGGCGGTGCTTTACGGTGGCACGGGTCTTACAGGGCAGGCACGCCAACTGGAGAAAAAGCCACAGATCATTGTAGCAACGCCCGGCCGCTTGATGGATCACCATAAGCGTCGTAATCTGCGGTTTGATCATATTCAGACGGTGGTGCTGGATGAGGCGGACCGGATGCTGGATATGGGTTTTTATAAGGATGTGACCCGTATTGTGGATATGGTAAAAAATCGCCGCAATCTAGGTCTCTTTTCCGCTACCATCAGTCGGGAGGTCATGGATGTTTCTTGGAAGTATCAGCGGGATGAGGTGGAAATTACGGTGGAGCCCAAGCAAGAGGATCGACCCGATATCGATCAATATTCCGTTACGGTCTCGCCTTTTAAGAAAACCGAAGCTACCCTCGCCATGATCAAGGAAGGCCCTTTTGAGCGGGTAATCGTTTTTTGTAACACTAAAGCCATGTGCCAACGGCTCAGCGATGACCTCCGCAAGGGCGGGGTGGATTGCGATTGTCTCCATGGGGATATTCCACAAAGCAAACGGGAAAAGACCATGCAGAAATATAGGGACAGCAAACTTTCTGTTCTGGTTGCCACCGATGTGGCCTCCCGGGGCATTGATGTGGACGACGTGGATTGCGTGTTGAATTATGATATTCCCGAGGAGATCGAATACTATATCCATCGCATCGGTCGTACCGGTCGGGCGCGCAAAAAGGGCGTGGTATTTTCCATGCTGAATAACTTTGCCGAAAAAACCAAACTGGAAGAGATCGTGAAATATACCAAATATGAAATCAAACCTTTGGCGATGGGAGATGACGGGGTTCTCACCGAAGTTCCCTTAGAAAAAGCAAGGTCTTATTAACTTCTTTTCTTCGTTAAGAAAACCAACAAAACCGAAAAAAACAGACTCATTTGGAAATGTCCATTTGAGTCTGTTTGCCTTTTCTTTTGAGATATCCTCGCCTTGCTCGGATGCGATATGATATTCTTCGGATTATTTTTCTTCACCGGATAGGATTGACAGTGCGCATTTGATCCCATCTACCGCAGAGGACATAATTCCCCCGGCATAGCCGGCACCCTCACCGATAGGGTAGAGTCCTCTTAAGGTGCTCTGGAAAGTTTCGTCTCTTAAAATGCGGACCGGGGAGGAACTGCGGGTCTCCACGCCGGTCAGTACCGCATCTTCCAGTCCGAAGCCTTTGAGCTTACGATCAAAGACAAGGAGCACCTCCTTCATTGCCTTGCATACATATTCCGGCAAGAGCTCATTGAGATTATAAGGGGTGACCCCCGGCAGGTAGGTGGGGGAAACGCTGCCGAAGTCTTTTGTTTTGCGGTTTTTAAAAAAGTCTCCCAGCCTCTGGGCGGGTGCTTTATAGCCACCGCCGCCTGCAATAAAAGCTGCCTGCTCCAAACGGCGCTGATAGGCAATTCCGTCCAAAGGATTTTTACCGAAATCCGCGGGGGAGATTCCTACTAAAAGAGCGCTGTTGGCATTTTTGCCGTTCCTGGCATGGTAGCTCATACCGTTTGTGACAACCCCGCCTTCTTCACTTGCAGCGCCCATCACCACTCCACCGGGACACATACAGAAGGTGTAAACGCCCCGTCCGTCAGCTGTATGGTGGGAAAGCTTATAATCAGCTGCTCCTAAATAGCCTGCGTAATCACGGTATTGTGCACGGTTGATCAGATCTTGAGGATGTTCGATCCGCACCCCAACCGAAAAGGATTTGGGTATCATAGGTACGCCGGCTTCTTCCAGCATGGCAAAGGTGTCCCGCGCGCTGTGGCCGATGGCCAGGATCACCCGATCGGTCTCATAATTCTGTTTGCCTACGGCTCCGATGATCCTGCCTTGTTCAATAATCAATTTTTGCAGTTGCTCTTCAAAATGGATCTCTCCGCCCAAAGAAAGAATTTCTTCGCGCATGGAGCGGATGACTTTTCGTAAATAGTCGGTGCCGATATGAGGCTTGGCATCGTAGAGGATCTCCTGCGGGGCGCCGTGGGCATGAAAGGTTTGCAGCACCTCCCTACAGTAGGGGCTGTTGATGCCGCTGTTCAGCTTTCCGTCGGAGAAGGTGCCGGCACCTCCTTCGCCGAACTGCACATTGGCGTGGGAATTCAATATGCCGGCAGCTTGAAAATGTTCAATATCCTTTTGCCGTTCTTCCACCGGCTTTCCCCGCTCTAAAAGAATGGGGCGGGCGCCGCTGCGGGATAAGATCAGTGCGGCAAAAAGTCCTGCAGGCCCACTTCCGACGATGATTGGTCGCTTAGCAAGATCAGCTTTCGGAATATTCAAAGCAGGGGTGGGGGAGAAAGGCTCGCCTTTTGCCACTGCCTCTGCCGAATAGATGTAGCAGACCGGATTTTTGCGGGCATCGATGGAGCGGCGCAAGAGCCGCCAGTCGGCCTTTTGCCCCAATTGCTTTTCAATTTTTTTAGTAAGCTGTTCGGGAGTATGGTTCACCGGAAGCTTTAAATCATTTATGATCATAAATTCATCCTTTGGGTTGATGAATTTATTATAATATGTTATGATTTTATCGTCAAGTATCTTGATATTTCAAAAAGAGTATGATAAAATAAGTCATACTTTTCCTACAAGTATGACTCTAGGGTGGAGCAAATAGTCTGAATTCGCCTTAAAACGGTATATTTCGGTGCTTTTCACCCAACTTAGTCTCGCAAGGCGCCAGCCTTGCTTCGCCTAAATTGAGCAAAAATCCTTCGCAATCTCCTCGCTTTGAGGTCAAGGATTTTAAAAAGCGCGTATTTTTGGTCAATCAAGGCATAAGACACAGCCAATACTTTGTGTATTGGCGAGTATTTTAACGATGAGTGTGCGAAAATCCGCCTTTTAAAAATGAGCTCAGATTATTCGCTCCACCCTATGAGGTGTATTATGGCAAAGGGAAAGCATTTATACGGTCTGCCTAAAGGCAAGCATCTGTTCGGCACCGTTAAGGTGGGAGAGAAGGGTCAAATCGTCATCCCAAAGGAGGCGCGGGATCTGTTCGGTATTCACCCGGGGGATACGTTGCTGGTATTGGGCGATGAGGCAAGCGGTATCGTAGTCTCCAAGCCTGACGTGATGCAAAGGGTGGCCAAAGAAATCTTTAAAAATATGGAGGATTAAGTTATGTGGTTTTGGCTTGCGTTAATTACGCTGCTGTTCTGGAGCGGTTCTGATCTCTTCTCTAAGATCGGATGCCGGGATGCAAAGGATCAATACAGTCATTTAAAGATGGTTATGGCGGTAGGTCTTGTGATGGGGCTGCATGCCTGCTATGAGATCTTTATTGGCGGTGTGGAGATTAGTTGGAGCATCATGCTTACCTATCTGCCTGTTTCCGCTTTGTACATCCTTTCAATGGCGCTGGGTTATTTAGGCCTTCGCTATATTGAGCTTTCCATCTCTTCGCCCATCTGTAATTCCAGTGGTGCGTTGGTGGCCGTCATGTGTCTGATCACCGGTGATATCACCGGGAATGTCACCGGCTGGGCGCTGGCTGCAGTAGCGATCATCTGTGCAGGTGTTATTGGCCTGGGCATCGTAGAGGCAAGAGAGGATCCCGAGCTGCGAGCAGCCCGCCAGGAAAAATCCAATTATAAGTATTCCAAGTCTTGGCTTGCTATTCTGCTTCCGGTGGCTTATTGTCTGCTGGATGCTGCCGGTACCTTTGCCGATAGCCTGGTGCTGGAAAAGCTCAATGAGGATTCTGCGAATGTGGCCTATGAACTGACCTTCTTGGCTGTTGGCTTGGTTTGCTTCATCTATGTAGTACTGATCAAACGGGATAAGCTGATCCCAAAAATGGAAGGTCCCAAGTATATCGGTGCTGTTTGTGAGACCATCGGTCAGTTTGCATATATCTATGCCATTGCCGATGAGGATCATCTGATGTATTCTGCGCCTATCATTTCCGCTTATTGCGTAGCTAGCGTGATCTGGAGCCGTATTTTCCTGAAGGAGAAGCTTTCCTGGAAACATTATGCCTGCATCGTAATGGTAGCGCTGGGTATTGTGATTCTCGGAGTGTTTGATATCTAAATAAAATGGGCAGCCCTTCGTAAAGAATAAGCGCCTTAAAATTCAAGATTTTGGTGCGAATCTGCGTTAAAATGTGCACCATCCGTTAGGATGCTTTTCATCTTAAATCTTTGAATTTTATGGTGCAGGGCAGTTTTGAAATACAGATTTTTCGTTCAGGCGACAAAACAAAATTCCCGTAATGCTGACGCATTACGGGAATTTTTTATTTTTTAAAATCGGTATAGTGTTTGCATTCGGGGGTTACGCCGCGATATTGCATCAGTTCACTGACCGTTACAAATTGATAGCCTTCTGCGGAAAGTTCCTCCAGTGCCAGCTCCAGACCCGCCAGAGAGGATTCATAAATTTCATGGAGTAGGATGATCTCTCCGTCACCGGCTCCCTTGATGATCTCATTTTTCACCGCCTGGGCGTTTCGGGTCTTCCAGTCCAGGGTGTCTACGCTCCATTTGATCATGGGTCCGTCGATGATGTTCATCACCTTGTCGTTAGCGTTGCCGAAGGGGGTACGGACGAATGTGGGATATGTGCCGATGGCATCATGGATGGCGTCGGCCGCTTCATCGATCTCCTTTTGGATTTCTGCCGTTGAGAGGAGGTTGAGATTTTTATGACGCATGGTGTGGCTGGCGATCTCGTTGCCCTGATCGTATACATATTTTAGATCCTCGGAAAAATTTTCCACATTTACACCCAGTACAAAGAAGGTGCCCCTTGCACCGTAGCGGGTCAAAAGATCTGCAAAGTCGCGGGAGTAGCGACCGGGACCATCGTCAAAGGTCAGGGCGATCATAGGTTTGTCTGGATCGATGACCCCGGCGCGCCGGATGGCGCTGACCGAGAGCTGCTCCTGACCGTCTTCCCAAAAGAGATTGAGGGTGTCAACCGCCAAAGCAAAGGTGGTCAGTCCCTCAAGAGAACGTCCCGATGCTTTAAGCATCTGAGTGATTTTTTCGTCACTCTTCTCGCCCAAAAGACTGTTGAGGTCCAAAATGTTGCAGTCGGTATCCAGATAATAATACATTTTGTCGCCGGCGACGCCTTGGTTATCTTTATCGCCGATGTCTGTCAGTTCATAAAAGATGCGAATACAGGTTGCCTCTTCCCAAATCTCAGTGGAATAATCCACTACCAGGCGGGGAATGAATTCCGAATCGGTCTCCTTTAGTTCTTTGAGATGGGAATTCAACCGTGCCAGAGCGTCATCTACATACTGCTTGATCACGGTATCGGTGGCTTTATTGCCGGTTTCGGGATAGGAGATAAACACACAGCCTCCGTCTTTTACATAAGAATCCCGCTTCTCTTTTCCGATATGCTTATCCGTCTCAGAAAAGGTATAGGGTTGCTCCTTCATCAACTTTTGGGCAGGGGAGGTGCCCAGAGTGAAATAAACGGCAATGCCGATCACCAGCGCCACCGCGGCGATGGATGCAATACAGCCGATCAAACGCTTCATATATTCGGTCCTTTCTCTTAGAAACTTATGTTTTAATTATAATGGTTATTCGACAAAGTTGCAATGCTATTTTAAATTTTCATGTTTTGGAAAAAAGCAAAAAAAGATATTGACAACTTCCGATCTTTATAGTATACTAAAATCCGTTCCTATGGGGGTATAGCTCAGCTGGGAGAGCGCTTGAATGGCATTCAAGAGGTCAGCGGTTCGATCCCGCTTATCTCCACCAAAAAAGCCTTGAAAACACGACGTTTTCAAGGTTTTTTATTTTTTCAGAACAAACTATTTTCCCGCAAAAACAAACACTTGACGTAATTATACCCCACCATTTTTTGAGAACCGTCACATCTTGAACACGAAGGTTTCGACTGACTTTTCATTCTTGAGTTAATATACTATTTCAAGATCGCAAATGCCGCCCTTGCAATCATAACAAATTATAAGTATAATAGGAGAAAAGTAAATGTCACCGAAACAAAACAATCAGTTTGCAGATGCTATGGGCGATATTTTTGATGTATTTATACCGCCTACCCACGATAGCACAAAGTGGAAGAATTGGCTTAATACCCCTCATGTTTTGGCCTGTCAAGACTGCAAAGAATTTCACGGTATGATTATTCCAATATATTCAAAACCGAATCCGGAACCACCGATACATCCCAAGTGCAGGTGTCGCATCGAAACTCTCAACGCAACAAATGCCGGTCAAGGAACCCAAGATGGAAAAAACGGAGCAGATTGGTGGTTAAAATATTTCAAAACCTTACCCGATTACTATGTGACCTATAGTGAATTAGTAAATGCCGGATGGAAGAAGGGAAAAGCGCCAAATGATTTTCTCCCTGGAAAGATGGTCAAGATGGGAGAATACAAAAACTATAATAGACACCTTCCTGTTGCTGAAGGGCGAACTTGGCAAGAAGCAGATATCAACTATACAGACGGGAAAAGAAATGATTGCAGAATTCTTTGGTCGAATGATGGGTTGATATTTGTTACCTATGATCATTATCTGACTTTTATAGAAATCACATAAGGAGAAGTAAATGGAACAAAAAACAATTATTTTAGATGTAACTGATTGCAAGGATTTGAATGATCTTCATAAAAAAATCAAAGTAGCTTTTGATTTCCCGGATTTTTACGGAGAAAACTGGGATGCTTTTTGGGATTTATTGCATACAGAATGCAGCGCTGAAAAACTAAAAATCCGTGGCGTTCACACGCTGCCCGAAAAGCTGCTACCTCATTTTGAAATTTTATGCGAAATTCTAAAAAGAAACCAAGACGAAGCTGCACAATATGGATGGCAGTTTAATTATGAACTGATTGGCTAAACAATATCCCCGTTTATGGCTATTAATCCATAAACGGGGGTATAAAATTGCTTATATCGGGAGAGCGCTTGAATGGCATTCAAGAGGTCAGCGGTTCGATCCCGCTTATCTCCACCAAAAAGCAGGTGTGCATTTGCATACCTGCTTTTTTGCTTATAAAGCCAAAAAGTGTCTCGTCGAGAAGAAAATGTGTGGAGTACCCCGCTTGATTTTTTAAAATGAATATGTTATTATATTTAGGTCGCGGGCGTGGCGGAATGGCAGACGCGCCAGATTTAGGATCTGGTGTCTTTCGGCGTGCAGGTTCAAGTCCTGTCGCCCGCACCATCTAAAAACACCATTGAAATCTGAACCCTTTAGTTCAGACTCAATGGTGTTTTTATTATAAAATCCAGTATTTATGAGGCTTTTCGAGTTCGCATTTTCTTTTTGTCAGTTGGACTAAAAACAGAAAAACTCAAATTTAGTGATCCAAGGATTTAAAAACAAACCTTTTCGAAACCTTTAGTCTATTCACACGTGTCCTATAAATCCGCAAGCTTCAAGGCATATTTCTCTTCCTTCTGCTCGGTAGTCTTGTATTGCAGTTTAATTATCTCTCCAAAATAAAAGACGGCAAGGATTGCACCTTGCCGCCGGCATCATTTTATTCTCCCCGCAGTTTCAAACGCACTTTTCGGAACTGCTCCGGCAATTCGTCAAGTGCCATATTCCTCGGAACGGCGGTAGAGCCGTTTTCTTTTGCCGTTTCGTAATACCATTCCTTGAATTCAAGTGTGCAGAGCGTTTCTTCAAGTTCTGCGATCTGAGCTTTAACAGACTCCTTCTGCTTCACTATGAGCGCAAGACGGGGTTCGATGGTTTCGTCGCCCTGCATTGCCATTTCAATAAAGGATTTAATATCTTTGAGTTGCATCCCCGTCTTTTTAAGGCAACCGATCACCTGCAACCATTCGTAATCGCTGTCCTTGAAAACACGAATGCCGCCGCTTGACCGCTCCACAAAGGGCAGCAATCCTTCTTGGTCGTAGTATCTAAGAGTTGACGGTGCAACACCAAGCCGCTTTGCCATTTCTCCAACGGTATAAATCATAACATCCTCCGAACTTTTTGAAAAACTTTTTCAAAGCCTATTGACTTAAAGGTAACTTGAACTTGTATAATATCCTTGAATATTATATCTGTTTTCCAACTCAATTTCAATAGAATGGAGATAAAGTGATGAATTATGTAACACTTTCGGGCGGCGTTAAAATGCCGCAACTCGGTTACGGCGTATACCAAGTGACCAAAGACGAATGTGAACGCTGTGTGTTAGATGCCATCAAGGTTGGCTACCGTTCCATTGACACTGCCCAGTCCTACTTTAACGAGGAAGAAGTCGGCAATGCCATTGCCAAATGCGGCGTACCGAGAGAGGAACTGTTCATTACCACGAAAGTGTGGATCGAGCATTACGGCTACGAGGAAACCAGAGCTTCAGTTTTGGAGTCAATGAAAAAATTGCAGGTTGATTATCTTGACCTCTGCCTCTTGCATCAGCCTTTCGGAGATGTGTACGGCGCATACCGTGCATTGGAAGATCTGTACGACGAGGGCAAGATTCAGGCAATCGGTATCTCAAACTTCTATCCCGACCGCATGATCGATATTGCGTCTTTTGCTCGCATCAAACCGATGGTCAATCAGATCGAGGTTCATCCGCACCATCAACAGATCGAGAGCAAGCAGTGGCACGACAAATACGGCGTTCAGGTTGAAGCGTGGGCACCTTTCGGCGAAGGCAGAGGCGGTATGTTTGAACTGCAGGAGCTGAAAGCTATTGGAGAGAAGTACGGCAAGACTGTCGCTCAGGTCATTCTGCGTTGGCATCTGCAACGTGGCATCGTGGTGATCCCCAAATCCACCCACATCGAGCGCATGGAAGAAAACTTTCATGTATTCGATTTTGAACTAACCGAGGAAGATATGAACACGATAGCAGCGCTGGATAAAAAGCAGTCCTCGTTCTTCTCTCATACCGATCCCAATATGGTGGAATGGTTTGTGAAGATGGTTGAGCAACGCAAAAAGAATAACGATTGCACCAAAGAAAAGAAGGAGTGGTAAGAATATGAAAAAAGTATTGATCTTATCGGGCAGTCCCCGTAAAAACGGCAATTCCGACATCCTCTGTGATGAATTTGCCAGAGGTGCTATCGAAGCCGGACATGAAGTGGAAAAGGTTCATGTTGCAGAAAAGAATATCGGTTATTGCCGTGCCTGCTATGCTTGCCGCGGTACAGGTGTATGTGCGATCAAGGATGATATGGCCGAAGTTATGCAGAAGATGATTGATGCCGACGTGCTCGTTTTGGCAAGTCCCGTTTATTTCTATTCCATCGATGCACAGCTCAAGGCTCTTATTGACAGAACTGTTTGCCGTTGGACAGAGGTAAAAGATAAAGAGTTTTATTATATCGTAACCGCCGCCGATGGCGAAAACGAAGCGGCAGAAACCACCGTTGCCTGCTTCCGTGGCTATGCCGACTGCGTGGAAGGTGCCAAAGAGAAAGGTGTCATCTATGGCATGGGTGCCTATGAAAAGGGTGAGATTAAAGGTACTCCGGCGATGACGGAAGCCTATGAAATGGGAAAGACTGTATAACCGCAACAAGAGATCAATTGCATTTTGAGCATTCAAAGTCATACGCAAAAATGCCGAAAATATCTTTTTTGTGACGGCTGATTATTTGATCTGCCTTAAACTGAAAAAAGTATTCTAATTCCGTGCTGCTTTGATCCATGTACTTGCAAGATAAGACAATTTGTGATATTATTTATTAGAGTTCTTTTTGAATCCCAATACTTAAAATCAAGAGAGGACGATGGTTATGCTTAAGTATGAAATTGAAGGCGGTACACTGCCGGTTGTTATTTGTTATCCTGAAGCAGGGCAAACCCTTTGTACAGAAAGCGGTGCCATGAGTTGGATGAGTTCTAACATGAAAATGGATACCAATACCGGGGGCGGAATTCAAAAAGTGTTTGGGAGACTGTTTTCCGGTGAATCCATCTTTATGAATGAATATACGGCTGAGGGCGGTGCAGGCATGATTGCCTTCGCTTCCAGTTTTCCCGGATCGATCATTCCTTATCAGGTAACAGAGACAAACGGTATTATTGTTCAAAAGCGCGGTTTTCTTGCTATGGAAAAAGGACTTGACTTGTCTATGTATTTCCAAAAGAAAATAGGAAAAGGCCTGTTTGGCGGTGAGGGTTTTATCATGCAGAAGATCTGCGGAAACGGATTGGTATTTATCGAGATCGACGGTTATTGCAAGGAGTACGACCTCGGTGTTGGTGAAAGTATTATTGTAGATACCGGTTATCTTGCTGCAATGAGTGAAAGCTGTACGATGGATATTCAGACGGTTAAGGGCGCTAAAAATATGTTTTTTGGCGGTGAAGGATTGTTTCATACCCGAATCACCGGCCCGGGCAAAGTATATATCCAGTCCATGCCGGTCATCAATACCGCACAGGCATTATCACCGTATTTAAATATCAACAGCAACAATAACAGCGACGGCGGAATTAATATTCGTTTGGGTGATTAAAAAGAAACAGCAGGGCATCTTTTGGATGCCCTGCTGTTATTAATTATATATTGATTAAATTTGAAAAGTATGGTAAAATTTTTATATCCCAAAGATAGGAGAGGCACTATGTATAAAAAATTTGATGCAAAAATCGATGCACTGCTTGCCAAGATGAGTCTGCACGACAAGATCGGTCAGCTCAATCAGCCATGCACTCCGCTGCCCCATCAGGTGGAGCAGTTCAAAGAGTGGATTCGGAAGGGCGAGATCGGTTCTATTCTGATGGCGGTGGGCGCCACCGCCGGCAATGACCCTCAAGGTGCTATCGATGTTGATTTTTATAACGAATTACAAAGAATCGCGGTGGAGGAGAGTCCGGCGGGCATTCCCATGATCTTCGGGCGGGATGTTATCCATGGACACCGCACCGTATTTCCCATTCCTCTGGCAATGGCAGCGTCATTTGATTTTGATCTGGTGGAGCAAAGCTATGTCGATGTAGCAAGAGAAGCTGCCAATGAGACGGTGCATTGGACCTTTACTCCCATGTTGGATCTTTCCCGCGACCCCCGTTGGGGTCGGATCATCGAGGGACCCGGCGAGGATCCCTTAGTGGGCGCTTGCATGGCAAAAGCGGTGGTCAAGGGCTGCCAGGGCGAGGATGTTTCGCATAAGGACCGGATGGTCGCCTGTGCCAAGCATTATATCGGCTATGGCGCTGCCGAGGGCGGCAGAGACTATCACCGCACCGAGATCTCCAATTATAGCCTCTATAACTATTATCTGCCTGCTTTCCGCGCTGCCGCGGAGGCAGGGGTCGGTACCTATATGTCCTCCTTTAATGAGATCAACGGTCAGCCGGTGACCTCCAGCAAATTCTATCTCACTGATGTTTTGCGGGGTCAGTTGGGCTTTGAGGGCTTTGTGGTTTCCGACTATGGCTGCGTGGAACAGCTGATCAAGCAGGGCGTTACCGATGATCGGGGCGAAGCCTCTTCCATGGCGATCGAAGCCGGTCTGGATATGGATATGTATGACTTCTGCTATATAGAGAACCTGGAAGAGCAGGTGAAGAACGGCAGAATTCCCGAAAGTGTCATCGATACCGCCGTCCGTCGCGTCCTGCGGCTGAAGATGGCAAAGGGTCTTTTTGAGGATCCCTATTGTAAGCCTGAAAAATTCGATCGCAATGTTCATCTGGCTCATGCCAGAGAGATGGCAGCCAACTCCATGGTGCTACTGAAAAATGACGGGGTTCTGCCCTTGAAAAAGGATATGAATATCGGCCTGATCGGTCCCTTTATCAACGAGCGTCGCTCCCTGCTGGGCAGCTGGACGGTCGACGGAAAAGCCGAGGAGACCCCCACCTTGCTGGAGGCCATGACCGAGGCGGTGGAAGGTAAGGGCAAGATCCATGCCAATGTGGGTATCAGCCTGGATAAGGATTTCACCTTCCGGATGGCTGACCGCGGCGACGTAGTGGTCTTGGCCTTGGGTGAAAGCTGGGCAAGAACCGGTGAAAACAAGGCGGTTTCCGATATCACCATTACAGAGGATCAAAAATCCCTCTTTAAGAAGGTTAAAGCCACCGGGAAGAAGATGGTAGGCGTATTCTTCTGCGGCAGACCCATTGCCATGGAGGGTATCGCTGAGTATTTCGATGCGATCCTCTATGCCTGGCATTCCGGAAGCGAGACCACTCATGCAGTCTGCGATGTATTGTTTGGCGATGTGGTTCCCTCCGGCAGACTGCCTGTTACCATGCCCCGTCTGGCTACTCATATTCCTTTGTATTACAACGTGACACCCAGCGGCCGTCCCTGCAATTGTTATTACGGTGAGAATCCAGGGAACTGCTATGTGGACAGCTACCCGACTCCCTATTATCCCTTTGGCTACGGTCTTTCCTATACCAAGTTTGTCTATAACGATATTATCAACTGCGCCAACCCTGAGGTATCTCTTGCAGATTTGGAGGCCGGTAAGACCTTCAAGTTGAGCATCGAAGTGGCCAATGCGGGCGATTATGATGCCAAGGAGCTGGTTCAGCTGTATATCCATGATCCCGTTGCCAAGATGATGCGCCCCATGCGGGAGCTGAAAGCCTTTGAGAAGACGTTCATTAAGAAAGGCGAAACTGCGTTGGTGGAATTTGAACTGGGTTATAAGGACCTGGGCTATTATACCGCCGAGGGCGACTATACCGTGGAACCCGGCAAGATCGAAGTGTTCATCGGCGAGAACTGCCTCACCGAACGGATGACCGAGATCGTCATTAAGTAAATTAAACAGGGCAGACCATATGGTCTGCCCCTTTCTTTTGGTTTAGTCAATTATGAAGTTTTGTCTTATTGATTGACATCCCGGCGTTTGCCACTTTATAATAATGTTAGAATAATAAAAAGAGGTTCTGTTATTATGTTTTTGATTATCTATTCGATTACGATCGGTTTGCTTTTACTTGTCGGCATTTTACTGCTGGCACTGAAAAAACTGCTCCATCTGGGCAGAGTACTGATCATGCTGGCGGCATCGGGGATCAGTTTTGCCGCTTGGTTCATCGGGGCGATCTTCTTGATGGACAATGTGCATCACAATTTTTTCCTCTGGATGCTTTTGATCTTCCTTTTGCTGATGTTGATGCTGCTGGGCTTGATCCTCTGGGGTGGATTTAAAATGAAGCTTTTGTCGATTCCGGTATGTTCGATGATCGCTCTTTCCCTGGTGGTTACCCTGGTTTTTCATTCCTGGACGGTAATTCAGGAAAATATTCCCACTGTGGGGGAGAGTGGCGACCTTTTGAGCCAGTATTCTCCCTTTGAGGAGAGCAAGGTGGCGGAGCTGGAGAAGCCAGCTACTTTGCAGCTGAGCGGGTTGGATCTTCCTAAATTAGATGGCGCCACCGCCATGTATCCCATCTATTCTGCCTTTTTCAAGGCGGTCTATACCGATCATTATGAAAGCCATATTACCTGCTCCACCACGACCAAGGCCTATGATAATATCATCACCGGCGAGGCGGATATCATCTTTGTGGGCGGTCCCTCCGAGGATCAGAAGAAAGCCGCCGAGGAGGCAGGAGTGGAGCTGGTCTATACCCCCATCGGCAGAGAAGCCTTTGTCTTTTTTGTCAACAGCAAAAATCCCATCAATGATATCACCTTAGAGAAGATCAAGGGCATTTATTCCGGGGAGATCACCGAGTGGAATGAACTGGATGTAGAAAAACTGGGCAAGATCCGCGCCTTTCAGCGGGATGAGGGTAGCGGCTCCCAGACCGCTTTGCAGACCCTCATGGGCGATATGCCGCTGATGGATCCGCCCCGGGAGGATCGGATCGACGGAATGGGCGGCATCATCAGCCAGACCGCCGATTATAAGAATTATAAAAATGCCATCGGCTATTCTTTCCGGTTTTATTCCACCGAAATGGTGCAGAACGATCAGATCAAACTTTTGAGTGTCAATGGCATTGCGCCTACTCTGGAGAATATTGAAAACGGGACTTACCCTATAGCCTCCGAGTTTTATGCGGTCACCCGCAGTGATGCGGATGAAAATACTAAAGCCTTTGTGGATTGGATTCTTTCTGCCGAGGGGCAGGCGCTGATCGAAAAGACCGGTTATACTCCCTTGAATAAATAAAAAAGCGCCGTACGGCGCACTCTAATCAAAAAAAATTATGACCCTCGGTATTGTATCTTTCACCTACAATACCGAGGGTCATTT
>JAFUNM010000010.1 GCA_017482195.1 Clostridia bacterium | reverse complement strand
CGCGCAGTTTCTTATAGAACAAACCGGGATCATTTTCGGGAGCATTGATCATAGGAACCTTATATTCTACCATACTGCCAGCAACCGTCTTATAAACAGTCAAAGGAGTTTTGAATTCACCGTTCCAACATTGAGTAGAGGGGATCCGCAGACCGCCTTTGGTTCCCAGAATCAGAGCGTCACCACAGGTATCCATGTGCATGGCCCAGGAAATACGGAAGTCCAAAATGATATCGCCCTCCAAACGAACAAAAGCAGCAGCGAAATCGTCCACTTCAAATTTCTCAGCATACTCGGGATGTGCTTTATAGCCGGGATAAGCAGGATCGGTACCGAAGAACGCAGACTTATAACCGGTTACAGTCAGCGGCTTGGGATAGCCGATGGCGCGAAGCAGCATATCCAGTGAATAAGAACCAATATCGCCTACCGCACCAATGCCCGCAGTTTCCTTTTCGATAAAAGATGTACCGAAAGGAGTAGGAATACCTTTACGGCGACCGCCGCCTGCCTGCAGGTAATAGATCTTACCAAGTTCACCGGAATCAACGATTTCTTTGATCTTTTGCATGTTGGGACTCATACGGGGCTGGAAGCCGATGGTCAGGATCTTACCGGACTTTTTCTCTGCTTTCATTACCTCAATGGCTTCATCAAGAGTCACCGTAAAAGGCTTCTCCAGCATTACATTGACACCATGCTCCAAAGCATAGATCGCGGGGCCGGCATGCTGAGCATTATAAGTACAAATGCTGACGCCATCCAGATCCTTCTCAGCGTCGATCAGTTCTTTATCACTCAAATAGCAACGTACATTCTCAAGACCGTGTTTTTTTGCAAAAGCCTCTGCTTTGCCTGGAATAATATCTGCCAGAGCGACCACTTCCACATCAGGCATCGCCAAATACTCAACAACATGAGCATCTGCGATCCAGCCGGTACCGATAATACCGATCTTTGTCTTCTTAGAGGTATCGACCGTCTCATTTTGAGTCTGGTCATTCTCAAATGCGTTTAAAATTGCTTCATTAGCCATTACAAATGTCCTCCTTCATTAGACTTTCTACTTGCATTTTAATCAAAAATAGTATACAATACAAGTCAATAATAGGTAAAAACAAGACAAATATTGCTCTATATAACCGGGAGGCGTGACTATGTATTTTCATTTTGAAAATAAAAACAAGTCTTATCAGCTTATGCATCTGAATCGTTTGACAGCGGATCCGCATATGCATGGTCATTTCGAGATCGTTATTCTTTACGACGGGATCATCAAATGTGTTGCCGACGATGCCGAAGTTACGCTTCATCCGAAAGATCTTTTTATCTCCTTCCCCAATCAGATCCACTATTATATGTGTCAAACCGAGTTGGTCGACGCAAGGGTGATCATCATCACCCCAGACGCCTGCCCGGAATATAAGGATTTATTTAAACGTTATATCCCCGAAATTCCAATCTTAAAAGATGCGTTGGGTAATCCGAATATCTGCAATACAATAGAGACCATGTATCAATATAGAAAGGATGAAAGCGAATACACCGAACCATTACTTCGCGGCGCTACGCTGATCCTCTTAAGTGAACTGTTCCGAAATCTGAAAATGATCTCCAAAGAGAAGATCAATGTTGATCTGGCAAAGGATATTATTCATTATTGTTATGAAAACTATGATAATGATATTTCTTTGCAATCCATTGCAGATACGCTGCATATCAGTCGTTATTATATTTCTCACCTATTCAGCAAACGTCTGCACATCAGTTTCAGCGACTATATCAATTCTCTGCGAGTGAAACGCGCCTGCGAGCTGCTGAAGCACGGAGAGATGACCATTACTGAAATTGCCTATGCAGTGGGATATAATTCGACCCGCACCTTCAACCGTTGCTTTTTAAACATCCGCGGAATGACACCGAAAGAATACCGTCAAATAAAAAAGAAAGCCTGACTCATGTCAGGCTTTCTTTGATTTTTAGAACAAACCGGTGATCACGCCGTTTTCATCCACATCGATCCGCTCTGCAGCAGGACGCTTGGGCAACCCGGGCATAGTCATGATCTCTCCGGTAAGTGCAACAATAAAACCGGCACCGGCAGAAATCTTTACATTACGTACCGTTACAGTAAAGCCCTCGGGAGCACCCAATTTGGTGGGATCATCGGAAAAGCTATACTGTGTCTTTGCCATACATACAGGCAGATTGCCATAACCCAGTTCGGTTAGGCGATCGATCTGCTTTTGCACAGCGGGAAGAATATTGATCCCGTCACCGCCGTAAACCTTTTTTACAATGGCTTCGATCTTCTCAGCAATGGTGGTATCATCTTCATAGCTAAAGGTGAAATCTCCCCGTTCTTCTTCACAAAGACGAACCACTTCGCGAGC
This sequence comes from Clostridia bacterium, assembly GCA_017482195.1. Taxonomy (GTDB): domain Bacteria; phylum Bacillota; class Clostridia; order Oscillospirales; family QAKW01; genus QAKW01. The sequence goes on along the minus strand of JAFUNM010000010.1, from coordinate 21,515 downwards.
AAGTTCCTCGCCGCCCTTGCCGCCATCTGCCCATACAGTAGACAGCACCACATTAACACCCAATGTTTTGCACTTCTCAATTAAGAAATTGATCTCCGCATCGGTATCGGTTGGGAAACGGTTCACAGCAACCACGCAAGGCAATTTATAAACATTTTTAATATTGGAAACATGGCGCAACAGATTGGGAACACCACGCTCCAAAGCGGCCAAGTCTTCATTGGAGAGTTCCGTTTTCGCCAGTCCGCCATGCATCTTTAATGCGCGAATGGTAGCAACCATCACTACCGCATCGGGAGTAAGTCCCGCCATGCGGCACTTGATGTCAAGAAACTTTTCCGCACCGAGATCGGCACCAAAACCGGCTTCAGTAACCGCATAGTCCCCCATTTTCATCGCCATCTTGGTAGCGATCACGGAGTTACAGCCATGAGCAATATTGGCAAAAGGACCGCCATGGACAAAAGCAGGAGTCCCTTCCAATGTCTGTACCAAATTCGGTTTCAAAGCATCTTTCAGCAGAGCCGCCATAGCGCCCTGCGCTTTCAGCTGACCGCAGGTGACCGGCTGATCGTCATAGGTGTAGCCCACAATGATTCGGGCAAGCCGCTCTTTCAAATCCGTAATATCATTAGAAAGGCAGAGGACCGCCATGATCTCACTGGCAACGGTAATATCAAAGCCGTCTTCACGGGGCACGCCCTGCATCCTTCCGCCCAGACCGTCGATCACATTCCGCAGCTGGCGGTCGTTCATATCCACACAGCGCTTCCAGGTAATCTTCTTTACATCGATTCCCAGTTCGTTGCCCTGCTGAATATGGTTATCCAGCATAGCAGCCAGTAGGTTGTTAGCCGCACCAATGGCATGGAAGTCGCCGGTAAAATGAAGATTGATATCTTCCATGGGAACCACCTGGGCATAACCACCGCCGGCAGCGCCTCCCTTAATTCCGAAAACGGGACCGAGAGAGGGCTCGCGCAGAGCGACCGTTACATCCTTGCCGATCCGGCGCAGACCGTCTGCAAGACCGATGGTGGTGGTAGTCTTACCCTCGCCCGCGGGGGTGGGGGTAATGGCAGTCACCAGAATCAGTTTTCCGTTGGCCCGAGATTCATCCTTTAAAAGAGAAAGATCGATCTTTGCCTTATATTTTCCGTAATACTCCAGGTAATCCTCATCCACATGCGCCACTTTGGCGATCTCGGAAATATGTTTCATTTTACATTGCTGGGCAATTTCAATATCAGACAAATAAGCCATTTTGATTGCTCCTTACTTTTTAAAATAATTGACTGCAGAACGGAACATCTGCATATCATACTCACCGATGACATTCTTATACAAGTTTTTACCGATACGCTCGGAGTGGCCCATTTTACCGAAAACTCTGCCATCGGGAGAGGTAATACCCTCGATTGCAAAGCAGGAATCGTTGGGGTTAAACTGTATATCGGAAGTGGCATTGCCGTCGAAATCCACATATTGAGTAGCGATCTGCCCGTTGGCAGCAAGCTGACGGATCAGTTTCTCATCCGCAAGGAAACGACCTTCACCATGAGAAATAGGTACTGTATAGATATCCCCCACATTAGTCGCAGCCAGCCAGGGAGATTTATTGGATGCAATACGTGTACGAACCATTCTGGACTGGTGGCGTGCAATGGTATTGAAGGTCAAAGTGGGACAATGCTCATCGGTATCAATGATCTTACCGTAAGGTACAAGTCCCAGCTTAATCAACGCCTGGAAACCGTTACAAATACCAAGCATCAGGCCGTCACGGTTTTCCAGCAGATCGGTAACTCCCTCACGGATAGCGGCATTGCGGAAGAAAGCGGTAATAAACTTACCGGAGCCGTCCGGCTCATCGCCTCCGGAGAAACCGCCGGGAACAAAGATCATCTGCGCGGTCTTCAGTTCTTTAGAAAACTGCTCTATACTGCGAGAGATTCCATCTGCGGTACGGTTATTAATAACCAGGATCCGTGCATCGGCTCCGGCATCCCGCATGGCACGGGCGCTATCGAATTCACAGTTGGTACCGGGGAATACAGGGATCAGTACCTTGGGCTTTTCCACCTTAATGGCTGGAGCGATCCGCTCTTTCGCCTCATAGGAGAAGGTTTCCATCGGCTGGTCGGCATGGGTAATGTTACAGTTGTATACACTTTCCAGCTTATCTTCATAGATCTTTTGGATCTCTGCCAGAGATACGGTTTCATCGCCTTTAACGAATGCAGCGTTCTCGGTAATCGTACCGATCAGCAAGCCGTCCACATCCTCGGTCACCTCCAACAGGAACCCGCCATAACAATAGCCAAAGAGGAAATCCATGGAAATATCCTTTTCAAAGGCAAAACCAAAGCCATTACCCAGGCTCATCTTCATGACTGCCTCGGCAATACCGCCATAGCCGGGAGTATAGGCCGTTACCGCCTTACCACTCTGAAGAAGATCATAAACGGTATCGTATACTTCCAGCAAGGAAGCAGTATCGGGCAGGTGATCGGTATTATATTCCGGCGCGATCAAAATGACCTTATTACCAGCCTTCTTGAAGTGATTGGCGGTGATCTCATTAGTCTTACCGGTCGTCACCGCAAAGGATACCAAGGTGGGTGGTACATCCAGGTTTTCAAAGGTACCGCTCATAGAGTCCTTACCACCAATAGCGGCAATTCCAAGATCCTTTTGCGCCTCAAAAGCGCCGAGAAGCGCAGCCAAGGGTTTCCCCCAACGCTTACCATCCTTTCCGGGACGCTCAAAGTACTCCTGGAAAGTCAAATATACATCCTCAAATTTCGCACCGGTAGCGATCAGCTTGGAAACCGATTCCACCACCGCAAGATAAGCGCCGTGATAGGGACTCTTTTCAGTGACAAAGGGATTATAACCCCAAGCCATCAGAGAGCAATCTTCAGTATGTTTCTCCTCCATGGAAATCAACTGAACCATCGCCTGAACGGGGGTCTGCTGATATTTTCCGCCAAAAGGCATCAAAACACCGCCGGCACCAATGGTAGAATCGAATCGCTCAGAAAGACCGCGCTTAGAGCAGACATTCAGATCATCTGCTAATTTCTTCATCTCATCGATGAAGTTCTCCCCCACTTCTTTTTTATAGCACTCCGGTTTCGCAGGAGTAACTTCAATATGTTTTTCAGCACCGTTGGAATTCAAGAATTCACGGCTGATATCAACAATCACATTCCCGTTCCAGGTCATCACCAGGCGAGGATCTGCCTGAACGGTTGCAACAACCGTTGCCTCCAGGTTCTCACGATCAGCAAGCTCCATAAAGCGCGCAGCATCTTTGGGTTCTACCACTACAGCCATACGCTCCTGAGATTCGCTGATTGCCAATTCGGTACCGTCGAGACCATCATACTTCTTAGGAACTGCGTTCAAATCAATTTTCAGACCGTCTGCCAATTCACCAATAGCGACCGATACCCCGCCGGCACCGAAGTCGTTACACCGCTTGATCATACGGCAGGCTTCCTTATTGCGGAACAAACGCTGCAGTTTGCGTTCTTCGGGAGCATTACCTTTCTGCACCTCAGCGCCACAGGTTTCCAAGGATTGAAGAGTATGGGATTTGGAAGAGCCGGTAGCACCGCCACAACCATCACGGCCGGTTCTGCCGCCCAACAAGATCACCACATCGCCGGGATCAGGACATTCACGGCGTACATTCTCCGCAGGAGCTGCGCCCACAACCGCGCCGATCTCCATTCTCTTAGCGGCATAGCCATCGTGGTACAATTCATCAACAATGCCGGTAGCAAGACCGATCTGGTTTCCGTAAGAAGAATAGCCTGCAGCAGCAGTCGTTACAATCTTTCGCTGAGGTAATTTACCTTCCATGGTTTCTTTTACCGGCTTTAAGGGATCCGCCGCACCGGTCACACGCATGGCACCGTAAACATAGGATCTGCCGGACAGAGGATCGCGGATCGCACCGCCGATACAGGTGGCAGCACCGCCGAAAGGCTCGATCTCGGTGGGATGGTTATGGGTCTCATTCTTAAAAAGGAGCAGCCAGGGTTCCTTCTTTCCGTCTGCCTCTACTTCAATTTTTACGGTACAGGCATTGATCTCCTCGGACTCATCCAGCTTATCCAGCTTACCGATCTTCTTTAAGTACTTGGCTGCCAGAGTACCAATATCCATCAGATTGATGGGTTTGGTTCTGCCCAGTTCCTTGCGGGTAGCAAGATAATCTTCATAAGCCTTTTGAAGCAATGTATCTTCAAAGACCACATTGTCGATCGTGGTGAGAAACGTGGTATGACGGCAATGATCGGACCAGTAGGTATCGATCATGCGAATCTCGGTTATGGTAGGATCTCTGCCTTCTTTCTGAAAATAGGACTGACAGAATGCAATATCATCGCAATCCATTGCCAACCCGTAGTTCTTCACAAAATCAGCAAGTCCTTCCCGCTCCAGTTTCAAAAATCCGGTAAGGGTCTCAACAGTTTCAGGAATTTCATAATCAGCAGCCAATGTTTCAGGCATTTCCAAAGAAGCTTCCCGAGATTCTACCGGATTGATCACGCTCTTTTTAATCGTTGTGACTTCTTCTTCCGTCAAATCACCGTAAAGTAAATATACTTTAGCCGTTTTAACGATGGGACGCTCACCCTGAGAAATGATCTGAATACACTGAGCGGCGGAATCTGCACGCTGATCGAACTGACCGGGCAGAGGCTCTACTGCAAAAACAGCAGCGGCTTCAACATTCAGAACGTCGGAAACGATATCCAACTGAGGTTCAGAGAAAACAGTGCCCACTGCATAATCAAACAACTCTTTTTCAATGTTTTCCACATCGTAGCGATTGATAACGCGAACCTTTTCCAAGGATTTGATCTGCAAGATATGACGCACTTCCTGGCGCAGATCTCTTGCCTCATTGGCAAGCTCTGCTTTTTTCTCAACAAATATACGATAAACCATATCGCTTACTCTTCCTTTCCTGCCATAAGGGCACGTTTGCCAATATCATGGCGATAAAATGCATTATCAAAATGAACATCCTTGACTTTTTCATAAGCAGCGTCAACCGCGGCTTTCAAATTATCTGCCACAGCGGTAACACCCAACACTCTGCCACCGGCTGTTTTTAATATGCCATCCTCCAATTTTGCACCTGCCACAAAAACACTGTCGGTGGAAATGGTCAGTTCATAGCCGGTTTCATACTTACCGGGATATCCCTTCGATGCCATTACAACACAACAGGCATGTGCATCGCGGAACTTCACTTCGGTTTCAGCCAAAGTACCGTTGGTGGTTGCCATCATAACAGTAAGCAGATCACTTTCCAGCAAGGGCAATACTACCTGGGTCTCGGGATCACCGAAACGGCAGTTATATTCAATCACTTTAGGACCCTTTGGAGTCAGCATCAAGCCAAAATAGAGACACCCCTTAAAAGTGCGCCCCTCTGCTTTCATTGCCTTAACCGTAGGCAGGAAAATCTCATCCATACATTGCTTTGCAATGGCAGAAGTATAGTAAGGATTTGGGGCAATGGTACCCATACCGCCGGTATTGAGACCCTGATCGTTATCTAAAGCACGCTTATGATCCATGGAAGAGATCATGGGAACCACTGTCTCACCGTCGGTAAAGGACAGAACAGACACCTCGGGTCCGGTCAAAAACTCTTCGATCACCACGCGGTTACCGCTGGCGCCGAAGACCTGATCCTCCATCATGGAACGAACTGCCGCTTTAGCATCCTCGCGGGTTTCGGCAATGATCACCCCTTTACCCAAAGCAAGACCATCTGCTTTGATTACCGTAGGGATAGGAGCGATTTCCAAATAGGCAAGTGCCTTTTCGCAATCTTCAAATACTTCATATTCCGCGGTAGGAATATGATATTTTTTCATCAAATTCTTTGAGAAAACCTTACTGCCTTCAATAATGGCAGCATTGGCTTTAGGCCCAAAGCAAGGAATCCCCACTTCATTCAAAGCATCTACTGCACCCAACACCAAGGGATCATCGGGAGCAACCACCGCATAATCAATACACTGCTCCTTGGCGAATGTCACGATCTTTTCGATTTCTTTTGCACCAATAGGCACCAGGGTGGCATCCTCTGCCATACCGCCGTTTCCGGGGCAGGCAAAGATTTCCGTCACCTGCGGGTTTTCTTTCAATTTCTTAATAATGGCATGCTCACGACCACCGCCGCCCACAACCAATAATTTCATAAAACTTTACTCCTTATTAATGATGGAACAGGCGCATACCGGTGAATGCCATAGCAATGCCATATTTATTGCAGCATTCAATCACAATATCATCGCGTATGGAGCCTCCTGGCTCCGCAATATAGGAAACTCCGCTCTTTTTGGCGCGCTCAATATTATCATCGAAGGGGAAGAACGCATCACTGCCCAAAGCAACGCCGGAAAGAGAACCCAAATATTCCTCTGCCTCTTCTTTAGTCAAAGGAGCGGGCCGCTCGGTAAAATATTTCTGCCAGATACCGTCTTTGCAAACATCTTCTTCGTTCTTGTTAATGTAACCGTCGATCACATTATCGCGGTCGGGACGGCTGATGGTATCCTTGAAAGGCAGGTTCAGCACCTTATCGTGCTGACGCAGATGCCAAACGTCGGCTTTATTGCCGGCAAGGCGGGTGCAATGAATTCTGGACTGCTGACCGGCACCCACACCGATTGCCTGACCGTCAACCGCATAGCAAACAGAGTTGGATTGGGTATACTTTAAAGTAATCAATGCGATAATCAGATCGCGCTTTGCACTGTCGGGCAGCTCTTTATTCTCCGTCACCAGATTTTCCAGCAATTCATTGTTGATCTTAAACTCATTTCTTCCCTGCTCAAAGGTGATGCCATACACCTGCTTGGTTTCAATGGGATCGGGAACAAAATCAGGATCGATCTCCACAATATTATAGTTTCCGTTACGCTTAGATTTCAGGATTTCCAATGCTTCGGGCTCATAACCGGGCGCGATCACACCGTCGGAAATTTCACGCTTGATGAGGGTTGCGGTAGTAACATCACAAACATCGGATAATGCGATCCAATCGCCGAAGGAACTCATACGGTCGGTGCCTCTTGCTCGTGCATAAGCGCAAGCCAATGGGGACTCATCCAAACCTTCAATATCGTCCACAAAGCAAGCCTTCTTCAGCTTTTCGGGCAAAACCGTACCAACAGCAGCGGAAGTGGGGCTCACATGCTTAAAAGAGGTAGCAGCAGGCATTTCCAGCGCTTCTTTGATCTCCTTGACCAACTGCCAAGAATTGAACGCATCCAGGAAGTTGATATATCCGGGCCGCCCGCAAAGGATCTTGATGGGCAGTTCGCTGCCATCTTTCATATAAATTTTAGAGGGTTTCTGATTGGGGTTACAACCGTATTTTAATTCAAAGTCTTTCATGGTTCACACCGTCCCTTTCAGGAATTTTTGTTGATCATGCGGCTATCAGTCTTCCCGGTAGCCAGATCGGTATAAGTAACATAAAGAGAAATCTTATTATCGTCATCCAGGTTTTCCCAGATATCTTTTGTAAACGCGTCAATATCATCGGGGATACTCACACGCTCCGGCTCGCCCTGAAAAGTAGGAATGGGATTACCGTCGCATACATAAGTATGGATAAAATGACCCAATCCGGCAAGGGCAGGATAAGCAAAATGATAGCGATTGCAAGCAGTGCCGGCAGCATCCGCGCTCTTTAGGATGCTCATTTCATAAGTAAAATCATTAGCACCGAAAGTCACCATACCGCTGATACGAGGGGTAAGATTGGGATGATCAGGCTCAAATTCGCGTGTAGTAAGAGCAGAAGCAAAGCTCTCCTCTTTCTTAAGACCTTCCCAGATGGTATCGGTCTGGTCTCCGTTGGTCACGATCAATTTATTTTCATACCAGCGCTGAGCTGCATAGATAATCAAAGAGGGATCCTCCACCTTGGAGGGATCAAAGGGTTCGGTAAACACAGCACCGTCTTTTTCCGTAAAGATCCGGTTACGGCTGTTCTCACTTCTGCCCATGATAAAATAAGCAGTAGCAGCCTTTTTACCATCGGCAGTCTTACCAATCACAATGCCACGCCCCACATAACTATTCCCGGCGATGCGCTCACCCATGGATTTGATCTCATAAATATTCATACTGTTTCTCCCTTTCTGATGGCAGCAGATACTTCCTCCACCGCTTGAGGCAGCAAGATCCATTCTGCCTCTTCCATCACTCGTTTTTGTAAGATTTCGGGGGTATCGCCTTTTTGGATCGCAACAGCCTTTTGGGCAATGATGCGACCACCGTCGGGGATCTCATTCACAAAATGAACAGTAGCACCGGTCACTTTTACCCCATAGGAAAGCGCTGCTTCATGAACCCGAAGTCCATAAAAGCCTTTTCCGCAGAAGGATGGAATCAAAGAGGGATGCACATTGATGATCCGCTCGGAGTATCTGCCGGTAAAATCAGCGCTTAAAATATTCATAAAGCCAGCCAAAACGATCAGGTCAATATTGTACATTTCCAGAGCAGCGATCATTTTTTGTTCAAACTCTGCCTGATCGGCACATTCTTTTTTAACAACGATTTCCGTATCAATCCCTGCTTTTGCGGCGCGCTCTAATGCATAGGCATTTCGATTACCGGAAAGCACCAAAGCAATTTCGCCGTTTTGCAAAATTCCGTTGGTCTGAGCATCGATCAATGCCTGCAAATTGGTACCGCCTCCGGAAACCAATACCGCAATTTTTGTCTTTTCCATAGGCTTAAACCAAAAGGATCTTATCTTCGGATTCCACAATGGACCCGATCACATAAGCATCTTCGCCGTTGGCTTTCAGAATTTCCAACGCACGCTCTGCATCCTCGGAAGCAACCACAACACTCATGCCGACACCCATATTAAAGGTGTTAAACATATCGCGTTCGGGAATATTGCCGACTTTTGCGATCAAATCAAAGATGGGCAATACCCGAACGGCATCCTTTTCGATCTTAGCACCCAATCCGTCTGGAATACTTCTGGGAATATTCTCATAGAAACCGCCGCCGGTAATATGAGATACACCCTTTACCTTTACCTGCTCAAAGAGCGCAGTCATGGGTTTTACATAGATCTTAGTAGGAGTCAGAAGGGTCTCCCCTACAGACTTACCGCCCAGCTCTGCGACCGGAATCTTAAGATCGGCATGATCCACATCAAAAACCTTACGAACCAAAGAAAAGCCGTTGGAATGAACACCGCTGGAGGGCAGGGCAATCACCACATCACCGGCTTTCATGGATTTATTATCTAACACATCTTCTTCATCCACAATGCCCACCGCAAAACCGGCAAGATCATACTCATCCACCGGGTAAAAGCCGGGCATTTCGGCAGTCTCACCACCGATCAAAGCAGCGCCGCTCTGCACACAACCCTCGGCAACACCGGAAACGATCTCCGCGATTCTTTCCGGCACGTTTTTACCGCAAGCAATATAATCCAGAAAGAACAAGGGCTTCGCGCCACAGCAAATCACGTCATTGACACACATAGCTACACAGTCGATACCGACCGTATCGTGCTTGTCCATCAAAAAAGCCATCTTCAGCTTGGTGCCCACACCGTCCGTACCGCTGACTAATACCGGCTTTTTCATTCCGGCAATATTCGGCACAAACAGGCCGCCGAAACCTCCGATATCCAGATCAGCACCGGGCGTCTTGGTACGGGCCACATGGCTCTTCATCAATTCGACCGCTTTATAACCGGCGGTAATGTCCACCCCGGCAGCAGCATAGCTTTCGGATCTTGAATTTTTCATTGTTTATTCCTTTCCGTTCCAGCAATAGGTACACAAGTCACAAGCAGGAAGACCGATTGCTTTGATAATATTTTCCAAGGATTGATATTCTAAAGAAGCGAAGTTAAACCGCTCACAGATCACCTCACGCAGTTTCTTGCCGCGTTCGGTATTATCATCAATATATTCATCAATGTAGTTGAAACCCTCTTCCCCCTCCAGTTCCAGAATCACCCGGCGAGCCAGAAGATCCATATCGGAAGTAGATCGGGAAAAATTATGATATTTACATCCAAACATAATTGGCGGACAGGCAGAACGCATATGCACTTCCTTGGCACCGTTTTCATAAAGAAAATCGACCGTCTCGCGGATCTGCGTTCCTCGGACGATAGAATCGTCCACAAAGAGGAGTTTCTTATCACGGATCAATTCATGAACGGGGATCTGCTTCATTTTTGCCACCCGATCCCGATCCTCCTGGCGAACCGGCGTAAAGCTGCGATTCCAGGTGGGAGTATATTTTATAAAGGCACGGGCGTAAGGAACGCCGCTCTTATTGGCATAACCAATGGCGTGGGGAATTCCGGAATCCGGCATGCCGCAAACATAATCCAGATCGGCTGCTACGCCCTTTTCACGATCGCTCTCCGCCATCAAAGCACCGTTCTGATAGCGCATGCTTTCCACATTCACGCCCTCATAGCCGGAAGTGGGGTATCCATAATAGCTCCATAGAAAAGAACAGATCTTCTTTTTCTCCCCTGCTGCCGAAAGAACTGCCAACTGATCAGGTGATAATTCCACGATCTCCGCAGGTCCCAATTCTTTTTCAATTTCAAATCCCAGTTTCATTGCAACATAGGACTCAAAGGTCACACAGTAACCATCATCATTCTTGCCGATCAACACCGGCAGTCTGCCCAGTTTATCCCGAGCAGCGATCAGATTGCCGTTGCCCCTTAAAATCAAAATATTGGCGGTGCCTTCCACAACTGATTGAACAAAGCGAAGACCATCCAAAAAGTTGTCTTTTTGGCTGATCAGCGATGCGATTAATTCAGTTGAATTGACTTTACCGCCGGTCATGGCATCAAAATGTCCGCCGTCACGGATCAGATACTGCTCGATCAGATCTTCGGCATTATTCACTTTGCCGATCACGCAAATGGCAAAGGTTCCCAATCTGGAGCGTATCAGCAACGGTTGAGGATCCCAATCGCTGATACAACCGATAGCTGCATTGCCGCGCATCTCCTCCAATACATGTTCAAAGCGGGTGCGAAAAGGGGCATGCTCAATACCGTGAATCTGCCGCTGAAGACCGATCTCCTCGTCATAAACGGCAATGCCCGCTCTGCGGGTCCCCAAATGAGAATGATAGTCGATGCCAAAAAACACATCCGACAGACATTCTTTTTTAGAGGTAATTCCAAAAAATCCTCCCATGATGTCCTCCCGATAGAATTAAGCGAAGAACAACTCGCTGAGGGTCATCGGATCAATATACTGACCATCCTTATAAACGCGCATATTCCCGGAAGCAATTTCGTCGATCAACATGACCTTTCCATCGGCATCATAGCCAAACTCAAATTTAATGTCATAGAGAACCAACCCCTTCTCTTTCAGATCATCGGCAACGATCTGAGTAATCTTCTGGGTCATTTCTTTCATGTCATCATACTGCTCAGCAGTCATCACGCCCAGATCCACCAGACCGTCTTTGGTTACTAAGGGATCGCCCTTTTCATCATTTTTAAAGGTCATTTCCACATAAGCGGGCAGGTCGGCGCCCGCTTCGATATAATCGCTGTAACGGCGGAAAAAGCTGCCCACAGCCTTGTGACGACAGATGACTTCCAGACCCTTACCAAAAACTTTGGCAGGCAGTACTTCCATGGTTGTATCTTCCAGAGAGGCATTCACGTAGTGGGTCTTGATGCCGGCGGCATTGACCTTCTCAAAGAAATAGATAGACATCCGCAGATTGACATCGCCTACACCGTCGATGGTAAGACCAACGGAATTTTCGCCGGGATCAAATACACCGTCTTTGCCGGTGCAATCGTCCTTAAATTTCAAAAGATAGTTTCCATTATCCAGTGCAAATACATCTTTGGTTTTTCCGGTGTAAACAAGCTTCATTTTCTTTATCTCCTTTAAAATAAATTACTGATTAAGGGCAGCATCTTTGGCCAATACAGCGGCTGCGTCTTTTTGCCGTTTTTCATCCAGCTTTGCGGCTAAAGCTTCATCTTCCACCGCAAGAACCTGGATCGACAATAAAGCGGCATTAACTGCCCCATCGATCGCAACGGTTGCTACCGGAATTCCCGGGGGCATCATTACGGTCGACAAAAGGGCATCCATGCCGCCTAAGTTCTTCGATTGAATGGGGATGCCGATGACCGGCAGAGTGGTATTTGCTGCAATGGCGCCTGCAAGATGAGCCGCCATACCGGCAGCACAAATGATGACACCAAAACCGTTTTTACGGGCATTTTGGCTGAAGTCCTTTGCCTGCTCAGGGGTTCTGTGTGCAGAGTAGATGTGCGCCTCATAGGGTACACCAAAGGATACCAGAGTATCGATGGCTTTTTGAACGATGGGCAGATCGCTGTCGCTTCCCATCATAACCGCAACTTTTTTCATTTTAAGACCCTCCTTTTTGGATTTTGAAATAAAAAAGAGCGCACGTTTCCCCAACAGGAAAGTGCGCCCAGACGGTCGGCATAAATAGTCCTTTGTTCCCCGGTGGTTCCCCACCCATTCCGTCAGTCGCAAAGAACCGTTGAATTTGATTTAAGTATAGCATAAATTCCGCGTAATTGTCAACGGAAAGGATCCCTGTTTTTTCGAAAAAACGACGATTTATGAAAATTGCATAGACCGCCCCGAATCTTTTGGAAATTTGTGCATATTTTGCTCAAAAGCTGCTCGCCGCACAAAAATAGAGCACCCACATATGTGAGTGCTCTTGAGATAAGTCTGTTATCTCTTCGAAAACTGGGGAGCGCGACGAGCGGCTTTCAAACCGTACTTCTTTCTCTCCTTCATTCTGGGGTCGCGGGTAACAAAGCCGGCCTTCTTCAGGATGGGCTTCAAGGTCTCATCGGACTCGATGAGAGCGCGGGTAATACCATGGCGAATGGCGCCTGCCTGGCCGCTCACGCCGCCGCCGACAACATTAACAACCACGTCATACTTACCCATGGTGTTGGTCAGCTCCAGGGGCTGACGAACCAGCATACGCAGGGTCTCCAGACCGAAATAATCGTCCATAGTTCTGCCGTTGATGTTCACATTACCGTTACCGGGAAGCAGGCGAACTCTTGCAACAGAAGACTTTCTTCTGCCGGTGCCGTAGAAATAACTCTCATTATTATACATCGTTCAGTCCTCCTTACTTCTCAAACACTTCGGGCTTCTGGGCGCCCAGATTATGCTCTGCACCGGAAAACACTCTCAGGCGAGTCATAGCATTAGAAGCGATCTTGTTCTTGGGCAACATACCCTTAACAGCCAGCTCCACAGCCTTCTCGGGGTTGGTTTCCATCATGGTCTTATAGCTCACTTCCTTCAGACCGCCGATATGGCCGGTATGATATCTGTAAAACTTCTTGTTGAGCTTATCACCGGTCAGAACGACCTTAGCAGCGTTCAGAACGATAACACCGTCACCACCGTCAACATGGGGGGTGTAATCCGGGCGATGCTTACCCATCAGGATCATAGCGACCTGGGTGGAAACGCGACCCAGCGGCTTATTGGCTGCGTCTACAATATACCACTTGCGGGTAACTTGCTCTTGCTTTTTCATAAAAGTAGACATCGTTACTTCCTCCATAAATTCTTCTTTTTTATCGCCAGGTTATTATAATACAAGGAATATGAACTTGTCAACCACTTTTTTCAAAAAAATCAATTTATTCTATTTAATCTTTTATTTTCTCATTTTTTCTTCGTTTTACTCCGAATTACTCACTTTCAATTTACAAAAAATATTTGCTTTTTCCTATAAAAAGTCTTAGAATGAAACCATAAAAGGAGAATTTCTATGCAGCAGATTTCAGGATATTTACGTCGTGCCATCGATGATTATCGAATGATTCAAAAAGGCGAACGTGTAGCGATCGCCGTATCGGGAGGCAAAGACTCTTTATTACTCCTTCATGGCATGAAGCATCTCTCACGCTATCATCCCGCCGAATTTGATCTTATTGCGATCTTTATCGATCTCGGTTTTGACAATATGAGTTTAGAAGAATTGCAAAAGACCTGCGAGAAATTAGAGGTTCCCCTGGTAATCCGCAAGACGGATATTGCGCCGGTGGTCTTTGAGACCCGTCAAGAAAGCAATCCCTGTTCCCTTTGCGCCAAAATGCGAAGAGGTTCTTTGCATGATGCCGCATTGGAAAATGATTGCCGCACCATCGCCTTGGGACACCATCGGAACGATGCTGTGGAGACTCTTGCCATGAATTTGATTTTTGAGGGAAGATTGGCATGTTTTCAGCCGGTCACTTATCTGGACCGCAAGGATGTGCGGGTCATCCGCCCCATGATCTATCTTTCGGAGCAGCAGATCACCAATACCGTTCAGCGGCTGAATATCACCCCCATCAAAAATCCCTGCCCCATGGACCATACCTCCATGCGCAAAGAGATCAAGGATCGCCTGGCAGAGGCAGAAAGGCTCTATCCCGGTCTTTCTGAGCGGATCTTCGGCGCCATTCAGCGCAGCGAGCTGCCCGGATGGAAAAAGGATTAAAGGTATCTATTGACAAATTCTTATAAAATATGGTATACTTTCTCCGTTAAAGACAATGACGAAGAGGTCATGGGAACTCCAACGCAAGAGAAGCGGCGGTTGGTGCAAGCCGTTCGGCGGATTCTTATGATGTCGCTTTCGAGTCGGAAGGAAGAAATCAAGTAGACCCTTCCCGTGATGCTGCGTAAAGGCATAATAAGCGGCGTGCATTGCACGCAATTTGAGTGGTACCGCGGGTATTGAAGTATTTTCAAGCTCGTCTCAAAGAGTTTTCTTTGGGACGGGTTTTTATTTTTAAAAGGAGTAGTTCTATGAAAGAATTGGAAAAGGTTTATAATCCCCAGGAATTTGAAGACCGCATTTATGATTTCTGGGTAAAAGAAGGTGCATTTCATTCTGAGCCCGATGAGAATAAACAGCCCTTCACCATCGTGATTCCCCCTCCGAATGTAACCGGTCAGCTACACATGGGTCATGCTTTGGATGAGACCCTGCAGGATATCCTGATCCGCTATAAAAGAATGCAGGGCTATAACGGCCTCTGGATCCCCGGCACCGATCACGCCGGTATTGCCACCCAGATCAAGGTGGAAGAAGTTCTCCGCAAGGAAGAAGGACTCACCCGTTATGATCTCGGTCGTGAGAAGTTCTTAGAGCGGGTCTGGGACTGGAAAAAGATGTATGGCGACCGGATCATCAATCAGCTGAAAAAGCTGGGTTCCTCCTGCGATTGGGATCGGGAACGTTTCACCATGGACGAAGGCTGCTCCAAGGCGGTCAAGGAAGTATTCGTCAATCTTTATAATAAAGGTTTGATTTATAAAGGAAACCGCATTATCAACTGGTGTCCCCAGTGTACCACCGCACTTTCCGATGCAGAGGTTGTTTACGAGGAGCAACCCGGCCATTTTTGGCACATTCGCTATCCGGTCAAGGACAGCAACGAATATGTTACCATTGCCACCACCCGTCCCGAGACCCTGCTGGGTGACTCTGCGGTTGCAGTTCACCCCGAGGACGAACGTTATACCCATTTGGTAGGAAAAATGCTGATTCTGCCTTTGGTGGGCAGAGAAATTCCGGTGGTTGCCGATGAATATGTAGACAAAGAATTCGGTACCGGCTGTGTAAAGATCACCCCCTGCCACGACCCCAACGACTTTGAAGTAGGCAAGCGCCATGATCTGGAAGAGATCCTGATAATGGACGGCAATGCCAAGATCAACGCCAACGGCGGAAAATACAAGGGTATGGATCGTTATGAAGCCCGCAAGCAGATCGTGAAGGATCTGGAAGAGGGCGGCTATCTGGTCAAGATCGAAGATCATACCCATAATGTGGGTGCCTGCTACCGCTGCGGCTGCACTGTGGAGCCCATGGCCTCCAGCCAATGGTTTGTGAAGATGCAGCCCTTGGCAGAAAAAGCCATCGCCGCTGTTAAAGAAGATCAAACCCAGTTTGTACCCGACCGCTTCAGCAAGACCTATCTCAATTGGATGGAGAATGTGCACGATTGGTGTATTTCCCGTCAGCTTTGGTGGGGTCACCGCATCCCGGCTTATTATTGCGATGCCTGCGGCGAGATGATCATCTCCAAGGAAGATGTTCATACCTGCCCCAAGTGCGGCGCGCCCATGCGCCAGGAAGAGGACGTATTGGACACCTGGTTCTCCTCTGCCCTCTGGCCTTTCTCCACCTTAGGTTGGCCCGAGCGAACCAAGGAACTGGATTATTATTATCCCACCAGCGTATTGGTCACCGGCTATGATATCATCTTCTTCTGGGTCGCCAGAATGATCTTCTCCGGCCTGGAGCAGATGGGCGAAACTCCCTTTAAGCATGTATTGATCCATGGTTTGGTGCGCGACAGCCAAGGTCGCAAAATGAGTAAATCTCTGGGCAACGGCATCGATCCTCTGGAAGTCATCAAAGAATACGGTGCCGATGCGCTGCGCTTTACCCTCGCCACCGGCAACGCCCCCGGTAACGATATGCGTTACTATCCTGAGCGAGTAGAATCTTCTCGTAACTTTGCCAATAAAGTCTGGAATGCCGCACGTTTCATCTTAATGAACCTAAAAGAAGAAGATCTCTCCTTCTCCGCCGAAAACCTGAAACCGGAGGATGAATGGATCCTCACCCGCTACAACGAGGTGGTGCGGGACGTGACCGAAACCTTGAATAAGTTTGAGATCGGTCTCGCCTTGCAAAAGGTCTATGATTTCATTTGGGATCTTTTCTGCGATTGGTATATCGAATTGGTCAAGCCTCGCCTTTATGCAGGCGGTGAAGAAAGTGCTTCTGCCCAGAAAGTACTGCTCTACGTTTTCTCAGGAGCACTCAAGATGCTGCATCCCTTTATGCCCTTTATCACCGAGGAGATCTGGCAGGCATTGCCTGTTGAGGAAAAGGCCTGCGTTACTGCCCGGTTCCCTGTTTACGACAGCAAGCTAACCTTCCCTGCCGGTGCTGAAAAGATGGAACACATTATGGAGACCATCAAGGCCATCCGTAACCGCAGAGCTGAAATGAATGTTGCTCACTCCCGTAAAGCCTCTCTTTATATTGAGACTGCTCACGCAGAATGGTTTGAAGGAGCCGAAAGCTTCTATCAAAAGCTCTCCGGAGCTGATCGGGTCTTTATCAACCAGCCGGCGCCCGAAGGAACTGTTAAGCTGGTCTGCAATGGTGCAAATCTCTACATTCCCTTTGCAGAATTGGTCGATATCGAAGGGGAGATCGCACGCCTGACTAAAGAATTGGAAAAGGCAAAGGGTGAACTCGCAAGAGTAGAAGGAAAACTGAGTAATCAGGGCTTTATTGCCAAAGCCCCTGCCGCTCTTGTAGAGGCTGAAACGGCTAAGAAGGAAAAGTTCTTAGCTCTGATCGTTTCCCTCACCGAAAGTATTGAGGAAATGAAAAACAAATGATTTCATACGAGCAAGCCCTAAATTTCATTCATAACCGAAAAGTCCACGGTTCCAAACCCGGGCTCCATCGGATCACGGCTTTGCTGGAGCAACTGGGCAATCCTCAAAAGGGGTTGCCCTTTCTCCATATTGCCGGAACAAATGGGAAGGGTTCCACCGCCACCATGCTGGCATCCGTACTAAAAACGGCCGGTTATAAAACCGGATGCTTCACCTCCCCCTTTATTTTTGATTTTAGAGAGCGTTTTGCAATCAACGGTCAAATGATCGAAAAAGAAGATCTCTCACGTCTTGCCGAAAAGGTTCAAGATGCCTGCAAGGACTTGCAGGCAATGGACTCTCCCACAGAGTTTGAAATCGTCACCGCTATCGGCATGCTCTGGTTCAAAGAACAAAACTGTGATATCGTAGTATTGGAAACCGGGTTGGGCGGCCGTTTTGATGCCACCAATGTAATCGAAGAGCCGCTGGCTTCCGTAATTTGCTCTATCTCTTTAGATCATACTGAATTCTTAGGTGATACTGTTGAAAAAATCGCTTTTGAAAAAGCGGGAATCATCAAAAAAAATTGTCCCATCGTTCTATATGCAGCCAATCCGCCGGAAGCGACCGCAGTCATTCGAAAATGTGCTGAGGAATTAAACGCGCCGTTTATTATGGGAATCGCTACAAACGGAGAATGTACTGCAAACGGCTGCCGATTCTGTTATAAAGAAACAGATTATTCCATTTCCTTGCGCGGTGCTCATCAGATCAATAATGCCGTCACCGCCCTCGAGACCCTCTTTACTCTAAAGAATAGCGAAAAAATCACTTTCACCGAAGAACAATTAAAAGAAGGTCTTCTGAATGCCTATATTCCATCCCGATTAGATCGCATCTGTTCCGATCCGTTTATTTTCACGGACGGCGGACATAACAAAGAGGGCATCGACAGTTTAATCGCCGCCTTGGATCAAATGCCGGAGTTTCAAGCTCCTGTCATTATCTTTGGTATGCTGAAGGATAAGCCCTATCAATATGCGGTTCAAAAACTGGCCTTGCGTGCTAAAGCCTTTCTTTGCATCACCCCCGCTCATCCTCGGGCAATGACTGCCTTTGATCTAAAAAACATGGCCGAACTCTATTGTGATGATTGTGTTGCCTGTCAGGACTTTGCAGAGGCCGCAAAATTGGCAAAAGAGAAATGTGAAAATGCCATCCTCGTAGCCGGTTCCCTCTATATACTGGGTGAAATGACCCAAGAACTGAAAAAATTATTTGATATTACATAAATCGACAAATTGTAAGACGACCTTCTGTTACAATGGCAGAAGGTCGTTATTTTTTTATAAGGAGGAACTATGAATATTACATTTCAGGAAAGCTTTAATGAATTGGAGGTTCGGCTTAACGGAGAAATCGACCATCATTGTGCCAAAGGCCTTTCCGACAGTATTGATTTTAAAATCCGTCGTCTGCGTCCTTCTCTACTGATTTTGGATTTCGGCGGAGTAAGTTTTATGGACAGTTCAGGGCTTGCCGTTGTAATGGGACGGCGTAAACTAATGAACAGTATGGAAGGCAGCGTAGAATTAAGACATTTAAACGGTGCCCCCAAAAAAGTCTTTGATATGGCACAAATTTCACGCTACGTAAAAATCAAGGAGGATGAATCATGAAAGCAATCAATCACATAAGGCTGTCCTTCCCTTCCCGCTCAGCAAATGAGGGCTTTGCCCGGGTTGCGGTGGCATCCTTTGCTGCACAGCTGGACCCCACCGTAGAAGAAGTCAGCGAGATCAAAACAGCTGTCAGCGAGGCCGTAACCAATTGTATTGTACACGGTTATGGAGATACCCTCGGCAATATCGTAATCAATGGACGGCTTTACGAAGGCGGCAAGTTGGTGCTTACTATCCGTGACAAAGGGAAAGGCATTGAGAATGTGCAGCAGGCAATGGAGCCTCTATTTACCACCGGTAATGCCGAAGAGCGGAGTGGAATGGGCTTTACCATCATGGAAACCTTTATGGACAAGGTTCGGGTGACCTCCAAGCCGGGGATTGGAACAACAGTCACCTTTACCAAATACATACAGACCAAGGAATAATATGCCGCCAGTTCTTGATCGTCTGGTCGAAGACAACATAGGTCTGGTACGGATGGCGATCAAACGGTATCGGGGATTTGGAGTAGAAGAGGATGATCTAATGCAGATCGGTTCCGTAGGGCTCATAAAAGCAGCAAGAGATTTCGATGAATCTAAGCAGGTACAGTTTTCAACTTATGCGGTAGCAAAGATCATCGGTGAGATCAAAACTTATCTCCGCGACAACAGCAGTGTGAAAATTTCCCGCAAATATAAAGAGGACAAGTTTCGAATCGACCGTGCCAATCGGGAATTAACACAAAGATTGGGAAGAGAACCAAAACTTTCAGAATTAGCAGAAGCAACCAGTTTATCCCCCGAAGAGATCCTAACAGCAACGGAAGCTACTCAACCAACCGTTTCTTTGGATCTTCCGCCGGAGGAAGGCGGTGTTACCCCCAGTATCGATTCTCCGGAAGAGCAGGCGTTAAATCGAGTTGTTACAGCAGAAATTTTAGGCTCCCTGCCGCCCTTGGAGCGTAAACTTATTGTTTTACGCTTTTTTAAAGATCAGACCCAAAGCAAAACCGCCGAAGAACTGGGACTCTCTCAGGTGGCCGTTTCCCGCCTGGAAAAACGCATCCTCGCGAAACTAAAAGATCAGTTTGGAACAAAAAAATAAAGGCATCATGTGATGCCTTTATTTTTTTAAATTAAAAACTGCAATAACCAATCAAAGGAAAATTCATTTTCATTGACTTGGTATTTCTCCGCCAACTGCGGACCGCAGGAACCACTACCGATTCCGCTCATTTTGGCGTCCAGGCAGAGGATGGTGCAATCCTCAGGTTTGAGTTTATAATTATGCGTTGCTTTATCCAACTGCTCCTGAGAGTAGCAAGAAGCATTAAAGGAGAAAGGCTCCTTTTGGGCCACAACGCGGAAAGAACCGAGAACCAGCCATTCAGCACCCCAATGGGAATTGTTTTCTTGAGGGAAAATAAAAGGCTCATAATCGGCAACGTTTGCCGTATAGCAGCCAAATCTCTGCGCGCAGCGGAAATCTTGATAGCTACCGCCGGGGCCATAGCCCAGATAGGTCACCTTTTCATGCTCCTCCTGCTGCAGGAATAACCGAACCCCAAAGCGCGGCAGATACGGAAAGATGGGATCACGGGCCACATCCATATGGATCTGCAGATCACCCTTTCCATCTATTGTGTAGGATGCGACGAACTCCAGACTGTTTTGCAGCCACAATGCTCCTGCGCCTATTTTTACATTGATTGTAACGGCACCGTCATCTAATTTCAGCGAGGTTTCATAGGGACGAAAAATCGTACGGTCATAACCGGCTTTCTCCCAGATTACACGCACCTTACGGTCATTATCGGTGGGAGCACGCCAAATATTATATTCCATAGGCTTGGTGAAAAGATTTTTTTCTCCCCGCTTCATCTGTGTAAATGTTCCTGTTCGCTTGGAATAGGTATAGAAAAAATTCTCTCCCGAAATCTTAATTTGATCATCATCTGTATCAACATGAAGTTTATTGGAAACCATAGGTTGTTCCTTCGGCTCAAAGGGCAAAATCTCGAGCTGATCAAAACCGACTTCATACCCTTTTTTCGCCCAAGGGGTATCTTCTTTCAGTCGTAAGGTAAAGCAAACAAAGGAGTGTCCGAACGGCAGCGAAACAGAAAGGTCAAATTCCGCACTCTCATGGGGAGCCAAAGACGGAAGCTCCACCATTCCCTTTTGAACGGTGACACCATCCGCGGTGAATTCATATTCCACGGTGCAAAGTGTAAAGAGATCGGTAAAATCCAGATAATTCTTTACCTTAAAGCGGCCGTTCCCCCGATGGGTAAAGCGGGGGGGACGCATTACATTTTTATACTCCAGTACCCCGGGAGAAGGGCGGCGGTCGGGAT
>JAFUNM010000002.1 GCA_017482195.1 Clostridia bacterium | reverse complement strand
TTACATCAGGCACTATATTTTTTCAAGAGTAAATCTTGAAAATAAGTATATTATATGCTAAAATATTTTGTAATGTTTGTAATTCACGCAAGGAGGATTTTCCTATGGCTCAAAAATATTATTTGACCACCGCCATTGCCTATACCTCCGCCAAGCCTCATATCGGCAATACCTATGAGATCGTTTTGGCGGATGCCATTGCCCGTTTTAAGCGAATGCAAGGCTATGACGTGTGTTTCCAGACCGGCACCGATGAACACGGTGAAAAGATCCAACTGAAGGCTGAGGCCGCAGGCATCACACCCCAGCAGCATGTAGACG
Organism: Clostridia bacterium; assembly: GCA_017482195.1. GTDB lineage: Bacteria > Bacillota > Clostridia > Oscillospirales > QAKW01 > QAKW01. The sequence continues at coordinate 4,687 of JAFUNM010000002.1, read as the reverse complement.
GTGTTGCCGGTGAGATCAAGCGGATCTGGGATTTGATGAACACCACCTACGACCGTTTTATCCGTACCACCGACCCCATGCACGAGAAAAAGATCCAGAAAATCTTTAAAAAGCTCTACGATCAGGGTGATATCTATAAAAGTGAATATGAAGGAATGTATTGCACCCCCTGTGAATCCTTCTTTACCGAAAGTCAGTTGGTAGACGGTAAGTGCCCCGACTGCGGCAGAGAAGTGCATCCTGCCAAAGAGGAGGCTTACTTTTTCAAGCTTTCCAAGTATGCTAAGAAGCTGGAGGAGCATATTGAAAATCATCCCGAATTCATCTGGCCCCCCGCCAGAAAAAATGAGATGATCAATAACTTTATCAAACCCGGCCTGCAGGATCTCTGCGTTTCCCGTACCTCCTTCAACTGGGGGATCCCGGTGGACTTTGATCCCGGCCATGTGGTCTACGTTTGGATCGATGCTCTTTCCAACTATATCACCTTTGCCGGCTACGACCCCGACGGCAATCATTCCGAGGAATACAAGCATTACTGGCCCGCTGATATGCACCTGATCGGTAAGGATATCGTACGGTTCCACACCATCTACTGGCCCTGCATCCTGATGGCATTGGGCGAACCCCTGCCCAAGCAGGTATTCGGTCACCCCTGGCTGATCATGAGTGACGGTAAAATGAGTAAATCCAAGGGCAATGTCCTTTATGCCGATGATCTGGTCGATCTGTTTGGTGTGGATGCAGTACGCTATTTCGTGCTCCATGAGATTCCTTATGCCAGCGACGGCATCATCTCCTATGAACTGATGATGGAGCGGATCAACGCCGATCTTGCCAATATTTTGGGCAACCTGGTCAACCGCACCGTTTCCATGACCAATAAATATTTCGGCGGTGAGATCCGTTGTGCCGGCACCGAGACCGCACTGGACAAAGAACTCAAAACGATAGCGCTGGAGACTGCCGATAAGGTGGAGGCTCATATGGACGCCGTTCATATAGCCGATGCCATTGACGATATCTTCACCCTTCTCCGAAGAGCTAATAAATATGTAGATGAGACCGAGCCCTGGATCCTGGGCAAGCCCGACGGTGACCATGTACGTCTCGCTACCGTTCTTTATAATCTCTTGGAATGCATCCGTATTGCTGCCGCCCTCCTGAAGCCCTTCATGCCCGAAACGGCAGAAAAGATCTTCGCGCAGATCGGTGTAGGCGATCAGTCCCTCTCGGATGCCAAGGAATTCGGAAAAGCCGGCTCCCAAGTAGGCAAACCGGAGATCCTCTTTGCCCGTATCGATATTCCCAAAAAAATGGAAGAGATCAAGGCTGCCAATGAGGCAAAAGCCATGAAGGCAGAGACCTCAAAAAAGGAAGAAAAGACCGAAGGCATTGCCACCATCGGCATTGACGATTTTGCAAAGGTCGCTTTGAGAGCAGCCAAGATCCTCTCCTGCGAACCACTTCCGAAGAGTGATAAACTCTTGGTGATGAAGATCGACAACGGCCAGGGCGAAAAACAGGGTCTCTCCGGCATCGCCCAGTATTAAACGCCCGAAGATCTTAGCGGCAAAAAGGTTATTTTGGTAGATAACCTGGCACCCGCCAAGTTGCGGGGCGCTTTGAGCGAGGGTATGCTGCTGGCTGCCGACAGCAACGACGGCGTGAAAGTGATTTTTCTGGACGATTCCATTGAGCCGGGTGCGGTGATCCGATGATCGACGTACATGCCAATTTAGACGATGTTCGCTTTGACGAGGATCGCGCAAAACTGATCAAACAATTAAGAGCCGCCGGTATTCGGCGGCTCATCAATTCCGGTTGCTCCCATGAGGCATGTGCCGCTGCCATTAAACTGGCCGAAGAACATGATTTCATCTATGCCTCGGTGGGAATTTATCCCCACGACGTAGCAGAACTGGAATGGAACGGTACAGGTCGACTCAAGGAGATGGCTAAACATCCTAAGGTGGTGGCCATCGGCGAGATCGGTCTGGACTATTATTATGATACCGCCTCGAAACCCATGCAAAAAAAATGGTTTCACACTCAACTGGAGTTGGCTGAGGAATTGAATCTCCCGGTAGTGATCCACAGCCGGGATGCCATGAAGGATACTCTGGATATCCTAAGGGAGCATCCCAACAACACCGGTATCTTTCATTGCTACAGCGGCTCGGTAGAATCTCTCCGCGAGGTAATCGCTTTAGGCTGGTCTATTTCTATGGGCGGTGTGGTCACCTTTAAAAATGCAAGAGTGGCCAAAGAAGTGGCCGCGGCGGTTCCCGCCGACCGACTGATGCTGGAAACAGACAGCCCCTACCTGGCTCCTACCCCCTATCGGGGTAAACGCAACTCAGCGCTTTACCTGCCGGAGGTGGCAAAGTGCATTGCCGAGCTTCGCGGCACCACCCCCGAGGAAATTGAGCGTATCACTGACGAAAATGCCCTGCGCATGTTTAGAATGGTGTAATTTTACACCATCTTTTAGCGAAACAAAACCCTGCCAAAAGGCAGGGTTTTTCTTATTTTTTCCGGGCACCGATAGCAGATTCCGCATTTTGCAGAAGAGTTAACAGTGAGGTAGCAAATAACGGGTATTTCGCCCGCAGGGTTTCCTCATCCATGGCAGGAATCTTGATTTTTTTCAGTTTCTGCTGAATTTCGGCCTCTAACTTTTTCATCGCCCCATCGGCCATCATTCCGTAGGTATCTTCCTCTGCCCCGAAGAAGGTCTGGGGGTTCTCTTTATTGCCATTATAAAGACGGCGAAACATCTGATAGACGCTGATCTGCAGATACATGGAAGCCTTATTGATCAGATCCTTATCGCCGGTGGCACCCAAAAGATCCTCCACCACGGTAACGGAATTGCAGATGAGCTTTTTATTGAGCACCGGCAAAAGACTGCCTGCCCCCCGGTTACCCTGCCCCCCTGCATCTTCATCAGGGACCTCCTCCAAAAGGATGCAAGAGCCTTTTTTTTCCAAGGAGCGGCCCAGCAGATAGTCTACCGACACACCATAGAAATCGGCGGCACGCACTAAAAAAAGCAGTCCGCATTCCCGAATGCCCTTCTCATAATGGGAAAGCAACGCCTGGGAAACCCCTAAGCTTTCTGCTGCTTTCTTTTGAGAAATTCCCGCTTCTTTACGAAGATGGGTCAACACTCTGGGAAAATCCGAAACTGCCATGATACTTGCCTCCAGTTTTAAACTCGCAACATATTTATTATACTAAAAAAGAGGGCTCAAGTCAATCGTTTCGACACAATTTGTAAAAGTTTGGCAGGGGTGTCGGACAAAAGGCCTTTTGGTCAAATGAGTGTAGAAAATCATTTGCACTATTGATATTTAGAATATTTCTATGCTATACTAAAACCAGAGAGAAAGATCTTCTCTACAACTAAATACAAAGGAGTGACCTCTATGAAGATGACCTATGTGACGAAGAAGTTGAGCCTTTCCGACAATGAAAAGCTGTTGGTAGAAAGAAAAATAGCAAAGCTCGATAAATTCTTTACAGAGGAGGCCACCGCCGCCATCACCTTCACGGTGATGCGGGAGGAAGTAACGGTTGAAGTAACGGTGAAGGATCACGGAATGATCTTTCGGGGCGAGCGCAGCGCCATTGATAAAATGATGGCCTTGGATGAGATCATAGATCTTATTATCCGGCAGGTGCGCAAAAACAAGACCCGCCTGACCAAAACCCTTTATTCTGAGCTTCCCGATGTTGATCCCTGGGATGAAGGCGAGGAGGATTTCAACCTGGTAAAAACCAAAGAGATTTTCTTACGACCCATGGATCTGGATGAAGCCATTATGCAGATGAATTTACTGGATCATAATTTCTTTATGTTCCTGGATAGCGAGACCGACAAGGTAAGTGTGGTATACCGCCGCAAGGACGGGCAATACGGATTGATCAAAAGTGAAAACTAAATAAAAAAGGAGCCGCAAGGCTCCTTTTTATTTTGCTTTCGTTTCGCAATATGCACAACGATAAACTCTGTTTTCTTTATCGGTCAGATGAAAGATATGAGGCAGTTCCTGCTCCGTGGTAGTAATACAGCGGGGATTCTTACAAAAAATCACATTAGTCAGCTTTTCAGGCAATGCAATGGACTGCTTTTCCACCAGCGCACTGTCTTTAATGACATTAACGGTGGCATTGGGATCCACATAGCCTAAAATGTCCATATCCAGATCAAACTCACCGTTGATCTTAATAATATCCTTACTGCCCATCTTTCGGCTGGATACATTTTGCATAATGGCCACCGGACACTCCATTTTATCCAAGTTCAAAAGACGGTAAAGCTCCATTGCCTTTCCGGCGGTGATATGATCGATGACGATCCCGTTTTTAATTGCATCAATTTTCATCTCACTCCACCTCCAGCAGTTTTAAGATCACGGCCATCCGCATATATTTACCGTTTAGCACTTGCTTGAAATAAACGGCTCTGGGATCGGCATCTACCCCCACGCTGATTTCATTCACTCGGGGCAGAGGATGCAACACCCGCAGATCCGGGCCTGCTTTTTCCAGTTTTTCCGGGGTCAGGATATAGCTATCCTTTAAACGCAGATAATCTTCTTCATTGAAAAAGCGCTCCCGCTGAACGCGGGTCATATAAAGGATATCCAGCTCCGGCAAAGCCCCCTCCAGATCGGTGGTC
>JAFUNM010000009.1 GCA_017482195.1 Clostridia bacterium | reverse complement strand
CCATAACAACGTCGGAGTACATCTGGATAAATCTTCTGTAGCAGTCGTAAGCCCAACGTGCATTGCCGGACATAGCAGCCATGGTCTCCACAACCTCTTCATTCAAGCCGAGGTTCAGGATGGTATCCATCATACCGGGCATGGAAGCGCGGGCTCCGGAACGAACGGATACCAGCAGGGGGTTCTCCTTATCACCGAACTTCTTACCGGTGATCTCTTCCATCTTGGTGATGTTCTCAAGGATCTCCGCCTTGATCTCATCGTTGATCTTGCGACCGTCTTCATAATACTGCGTACAAGCCTCAGTAGAAACGGTGAAACCCTGGGGAACGGGAAGACCGATCTTGGTCATCTCAGCCAGGTTTGCACCCTTACCGCCGAGCAGCTCGCGCATGGAAGCGTCGCCCTCTTTGAAAAGATAAACAAACTTTTTGCTCATTTCTTTCTTTCCTCCATTTATATATTTTTAAACAAAATTTATTATAATTTGCCAAATTGGCAAATTACCACCTATCACTATAACATAATTATAGGTTTAAGTCCACCATTTTTTTATAATTTTTTAATATTTTGGTAATTCCAGTGCCTCAAAACCGGTCAAAAAAGCATATAATTTGTCGGCAATGATCTTGGCGCCGCCCTCGCTGTCGCTTTCCACATTGATGGGGATCACCGGGTCGTGCAAAGACATCCGCACTAAGAACCAGCCGTCCCCCTCGTCTTTGCCGAAATTGACCCGCACACCCTCGTAGTTGGGCTGCTCCAATTCCCAGCCCCGGGCGTTACAATAGGCGGAGAGCTTTTCCAAAACCTCGGCACCATACGCCTTGAAATCCTCGGCGGTGATGTTAGCACGCAGCTCCAGAGCATCCTTCGGCTCAGCCAGGCCTTCGATAAGAGAGGACAGCGTCTTTCCCTCTGCCTTTAAGGCAGGCAGCTCCGCCAGCATCCTTGCGGCAAGGTAGGAGCCGTCGTCCAGATAATGATTTTCTTTCAACGCGCCGTGTCCGCTGGTCTCCATGGCGAGCGGCGCGCAAACACCGGTCTTTTCCAAGCGGATCGCCTCATCAATGACTTTCTTATAGCCTCTCATAAACCGATGATGAACACCGCCGCGGCTCTCGATAAAGGCCTTGAGGCCTTTGGAGGTCACCGAATCGGTAACGATGGTACAGCCGGGATGCTCCCGCAGCATCAACGCGGCGATCATGGCGATCATACGGTTGCGGTTGATCTCCTTGCCGTCAGGCGCCACGATGGCTGCGCGGTCACAATCGGTATCAAAGCAGATGCCCATATCGGCACCTGCCGCCAGCGTCGCCTTGGCGCAAGCCTCCATGGCTGCTTTATTCTCGGGGTTGGGGATATGATTGGGGAAGCGGCCGTCCGGCTCTAAAAAGACGGAACCGCCGGCATCGGCACCCAGAGGAACCAATACCTGCTCCACAAAAAAGCCGCCGGCACCGTTTCCGGCATCCACCGTAACCTTGATGCCCTCTAAAGGATGCTCTTTTCCGGTATTATTCCGCACCAGCTCTACCAGGCTTTGACTGTAGGCACTCATCAGGTCGAAGTTTTCAACAGATCCGCCTTCCGCCTGTTCAAAAGCGTTGCCTTCCGCCAATTCGATGAGGCGGGAAACATCTTTTCCGTCGATACCGCCGTCTTTGGTGAAGAATTTCAAACCGTTACGGTCGTAGGGCAGGTGGGAGGCGGTGATCTCCACCGCACCGTGGCAATCGCTGCCCTCATAATAAGTAGAGAAAAACATGGACGGGGTAGTGGCGATGCCGCAATCCTGCACCTTCACCCCCATGGCGGTGAGCCCTTCGATCAGGCCGTCCCGCAGGGCGGGGCCGCTGATGCGGGGATCCCGTCCCACAGCCACCTTCAAAGGCTTTTCACAGCCCTTTTCCAGCAAAAAGGCGGCAAAGGCTTTGCCCAACAGGCAGGCGCGCTCCGGGGTCAGGTTGGTTTTCTCGCCGATGGCCACCCCGCGGATATCGGTTCCGTTTTTCAGTTGTTTCATGATGATAGCTCCGTTTCTTTTGTGATCAGTTTGGTAATATCGCCGTAAAGGCTCCAGGTACCGGTGGCTTGAAAGTCCCCGATGTCCTTGGCCACAAACAACACTCCCCGCCGATAAGCCAGCGGGATCACGGGAGTATAGGTATCAAAGACCCCTGCAAACTCCGTAAGACTTAAGGTTCCCGCCCGATATTGAGCGGCGGCCGCCTCCAGCTCGGGAAAAAGGACTCCGCTGTAATTCAGGGTGCTGCCGGCGGCATACAAGACGGTATTGAGGGTACGGCCGGTCTTAGTCTCTCCCAAGTACAATTCATATTGCCCGGTTTGTAATCTTAATTCATAATCCGTCCGGGGAACGGACTCTATATTGATCTTGATGCCCGACAAAGCAAAGCTGTCCGCCACCGCACGGGCGGTATCCTGATGAACGGTACTGCCCTCGGACACCAGCAGGGAGAAGGTGATCTGTGCGCCGGTTGCATCTAACAACGCATTTTCCGTTAAATTTAACCCCAACGCCGCCGCCTGCTCCTTTTTAGCGAGATCGGACGGGTTCTTTTCATGGATCAGGCCTTCGGCCTTATACCAATCGGACTGAAAGGGATAGGCCGTTTCTCGGGCCTGCCCCAAAAGCACCGTATCGGCCAGCTTCTCCCGTTCCAAAAGACTGTTGAGGAAGGTACGGGCTCCCGCATCGGAAAGCAGAGGATGGGTGCAGTTGATCCCCAGATACAGCAGGTTGTCCCCCGCATAGGTCTGCACCTGATAATCCTTGCCGCCGGAAAAGGTGAGGTCACTTTCCACGGAGGTAAAATAGACATCCAAAAGGCCCACCGAAAACATATTCTGCCGTTCCTGCTCATTGGCGGGGTGCTGCAGATAGATGGTGGCAATCCCCGGCTGAACATAATGATGGGGATTGGGGATCAGCACCAGCTTGCCGTTTTTCTCAGAAAACTGATAGGGTCCGCTGGCGGCGGTACCGCTTTTTGGCATGATCGGAATATCCAGATTATTGACAAAGTCCGTATCCGCCTCTCGCAGGGTGAGGAGCAAGGTTCGATCGTCCACCACCTGGATGCGGGTCACATTGGTCAGCCGACCGTAATAAGGAGAGTCGGGCGTTTTCTGCACCGTACGGTAGGAGGCCGCTGCATCCTCGGCGGTGATGGCGCTGCCGTCACTGAATTTCAGATCCTTTTTCAGGCCGATCCGCACCGAGGTGCCCTCAATAAGAATGCTTTCCGCCAAAATATATTCCGCCACCAGAGAGCCGTTCAGGCGGATCAACGGGCTGTAGACCAGCTTCAGCAGTTCATGGTTTTCGCTGTTGTTGGTGGTGAGAGGGTTGGTATCCATATCCTCATAAAAAATCAGAGAAATATAGTGACGGGCAGGAATGACCTCCCGCTCCTCCTCTTCCTTATAAGCGCCCAACTGACTGCTTTGAGTATCCGGATCCATTAAAGCGGAGCATCCGAGCAGGGAGAAGGTCAGCACCCCGACCGTTAAAATCAGAAAAAATCTTTTCATGCTTCCTCCTCTATCGCGATGGCGGCCACCAGACTGCCCCGCCGTCCGCTTGTATACCGATGGGAGAAAAAGTCCCGATTATTACATAAAGTACAAATTTTTGCGGTAAAAATCCGATCATTGGTGATGCCGACGGTTTCTAAAACCCGTTCATTGGCCCTCCAGAGATCCACCATGGTATGCCCCTTCCGATGACTGGGGCGGATGGGAAAGTCCGTTCCGAAGGCACGGTCAAATTCCGCCTGCACCTCAGGGCCCACCTCAAAGCAACAGGGGCCGATGGAGGGACCGATGGCCGCATAAATATTTTCAAGAACCGCGCCCTTTTCCACCATTTTTTGAACAGCATTGGCGGCAATACCGCCCACCGTCCCCCGCCATCCGCTGTGAACGGCAGCGACCACCTTATGAATCGGATCAGCCAACAAGACCGGCACACAATCGGCGGTAAAGCAGCAAAGACCCAGACCGGGAGTAGCCGTAACTAAGCCGTCGGTATCCCGCAGCTTGCGATGGCGTCCTTGGTTTACATAATTTTCATCTACCTTCGCCACATTGGCGGTATGGGTCTGATGGGTCAGCACCAGGCTTTCAAAGGGCAACCTGTTTGCTACGGAAAAGCGGCGGAAATTCTCATCCACGATCGCTTCGGGCTCTTTGTTATAGGAAAAACTCAAAGAGGCGCAATCCCCGGTACTCACACCCCCGTGTCGGGTAGAGAAACCGTGGTTGATCCCCTGAAACTCTTCAAATTTACAGCACTTCAGCGTCACAATACCGTCTTTTTCAACCAATCGAAAGTCCGGCATACTGTTCACCTCTTTTCTAACTATATATTGTATCATATTCAAAGTGCCTTAATCAAGGACTTTACAAAATTTAACCTTTTATATATAATAAGGGAAAGGAAGTGACACCATGAAAAACTTTTTAAAATACTCCCGCCCTTTTTTGCTTTCGATTGGGGTAGCACTGCTCTTCTTTGTTGTTTTCTTTATAATAACCACCGTCACTAAAGAGAAAGAGCCCCAGCCCGCACCGGATATAACAGGCGTAGCCTATGATGAGACCACCCTTTTTTCTCTGTCGGAAAACTTCGGCTTGCAAGGAACGGCCTTGGTTTTTGTAGATCCCATGATCGAGGAGGATCTTCTTCACGTAACGAGCCTGATGACTGCCAATGACGGCAGAAGTGATGTTGTGGCGGTATCGGTCTCCGACCACCCGTTCAATGTGCAAAAGGCCGAAATCGAAGAGATGTCCTTGGACGAGGTGCGGTTTGTTTTTGATGCTGACGGGGAGATGGCAAAGACCTATGGCATCAGCGGAACCCCCGTTACTTATTTTATCGACAAAAACGGAATGATCCAAGACGCTCATTTAGGCGGGATCTCCGCTAAAACCCTGAATAAAGCCTTTAACAAAATCGCCTGATTTTGCTATTCTTTCAACCCCTTGTCAGATTCTGACGAGGGGTTTTTCTTGCTTTTTACCGGCTTGTCCCGTAAACTTAAAACCACAAGAGAGGTGAGCAGCTTGGCCAGATTCAAACAAAAAGACAGTCTTCAATGGATCGAGGCCGACGCCATCCTACCGGCTGCCAATCAGCCTCGTACCCTCTTTCGGGAGGAGCCCTTGAAGGAACTCACCCAAAGCATTGCCGACCATGGCATTCTTCAGCCGCTGTTAGTTCAGCGCGAGGGAGAGCATTACCGACTGATCGCCGGCGAACGGCGGCTGCGGGCAGCCAAGGAGGCAGGCCTGACCAAGGTGCCCTGTGTATTGACCGAAAAATCCGCGGCCGAAGCGGCCAAGCTGTCGCTGATCGAAAATCTGCAGCGGGAAAACCTGACCTTTTTTGAAGAGGCCGCCGCTTTTCGGCGGCTGATGGATGAATTTACCCTTACACAAGCAGAAATTGCCCGCTCCATGAACCGCGACCCTTCTACTATAGCCAATAAACTACGCTTGCTGAAGCTTCCCATAGCAGCCCAGTTTCTTATACAAAAGAACCAGCTGACCGAGCGTCACGCACGGGCATTTTTGCGTGTGGAGGATCAGGAACTGCTGATGGAGCTTTTGGAAACCGTCATCGAAGAGGAACTAACCGTTCAGGAGACTGAAAAGAGGATCGCCGCAGCGATCACTCCCAAAGAAAAGAAACAAAAACCCCGGCGGGTGGGATCAGTCAAAGATATCCGTCTTTGCATCAACACCTTGAATCACACCGTCGCCACGCTGAAACAAGCGGGTATCAAACCGCAGACTCAAATTAAAGAGGAAGAGCGGTTTGTGGAATATATTATTCGGATACCCAAAACATCCTAATCCCCTATGCAAAGAGCGCATCTGCTTCCCCGGCAGGTGCGTTCTTTGTTTTTGTTTCACGTGAAACATTGGATGGGGGGTGGGCCGCGTTGTTTCACGTGAAACAATGAAAATTTATGAAATTCCGAAAACCTCTTTCTTTTTTTCATTGTATATGCTACAATAGGGGAGAGAAAATAATTTAGACGAGGGAAAACCGTGGGAAAAATCGTATCCATTACCAACCAAAAAGGCGGTGTCGGCAAAACCACCACCGCAGTCAGCCTGGCCTATGCCTTGGCCGAAGAGGGGAAAAAGACCCTTTTTGTAGACATTGACCCTCAGGCAAACGGCACCAGCAGCTACGGGATTCAGCGCCAGACCCTGGAAAATTCCGTTTATGAGGTGCTGATCGGCAAGTGCGATATTCAGGATGCCATTGTGGTGACCAAGTACAGTAACATTGACATTTTGCCCACCAACATGAATTTGGCCGGTGCTGAAATCGAAATGGTGGCCATGGAAAACCGAGAAGGCTTGCTGAAAGCGGCACTCAACAAGATTCGCCATCGCTACGACTTCATTATCATCGACTGTCCGCCCTCCCTTTCATTGTTGACCCTTAACGCATTGAACGCCTCCAACAGCGTTATCATCCCCTTACAGCCGGAATACCTGGCATTGGAAGGTGTGGCCCAGCTGGTCAACACGATCAAATTGGTAAAATCCCGCTATAATCCTGCCCTTTTCATTGAGGGTGTACTGCTGACCATGTATGACGGCAGAATGAATGTCACCCTGCAAGTAGCAGGGGAGATCAAGCGGTATTTCGGCGATAAGGTCTATAAAACGGTCATCGCACGAAATGTTCGCCTCTCCGAGGCCCCCAGCCACGGCGTTCCCATCCAGATCTACGATCGCTATTCGAAAGGCGCTCTTGCTTACCGGGAAATGGCAAGAGAATTCTTGTCCAAAAATAAGGAGAACTGAAATGAGTGCAAAAAAAGGATTAGGAAAGGGCCTGGATGCCCTCTTTGCCGATAATTTCTTAGACCTAGAGGAAGAGACCAAAGCCGAGACTGCCCTGCGGCTCTCCCAGATCGAGCCGGATAAAAATCAGCCCCGCAAGCATTTTGATGAAGCCGCTTTGGAGCAGCTGGCAAGCTCGATCAAAGAGCACGGTTTGATCCAACCTATTATTGTTACTCCCGCAGGAGAAGATCAATACCGTATCACCGCCGGCGAGCGGCGGTGGAGAGCCTGCCGCATGGCGGGCCTCGAAGAAGTTCCGGTACTCATTCGGGAATATACCCCCCAGAAGATCAGCGAGATCAGCCTTATCGAAAACCTCCAGCGGGAGGACTTAAACCCCATCGAAGAAGCCTTAGGCTATAAAAACCTGATGGACCTTTACGGAATGACTCAGGAGAAGATCGCCGAGACCGTCTCTAAATCCCGCCCTGCAGTAGCCAATGCCCTACGCCTCCTGGCGCTGCCGGAGCAGCTTTTGGATTTTGTCAAGACCGGAGAGCTTTCCGCCGGGCACGCAAGAGCTCTTCTTGCCGTTGAGGACAAAGATATGCAGTTAGCATTGGCTAACCGCATCATTACGGAAGGTTTAAATGTCCGCCAGGCAGAAGAGCTGGTGAAGAAAAGCAAAAAAGAGCCCGCCGAAAAGCCTGCCGCCGACCCTGCGGTGGTACGTGCACTAAAGGAGCTGGAGACCCGCGCCTCCGCAAGGGTGGGCAATAAAGTCACTATCCATCACAAGCCCAATAATCGGGGCAAGGTGGAGATCAGCTATTATTCGGTCAGTGAATTGGAAAAGATCATCGAGATTCTGGAAGGAGAGTCCTGAGATGAACGAAGATAAAAACTTATTGGATGAGATCTGGGACGCTGTAGGCCTGGATCGTCCTGTGGAAAAGAAAATCCCCGAAACCCCGGTTGCAGAGCCAAATGTCCAAGAACAGGCGCCCGTTGAAGTTCCTGTTGAGGCACCAAAAGAGGCGCCTGCCGAAATGCCCAAAGAAGCGCCGGCTGAGACATCGGAAGAAAAAGCCAAAGAAACACCCATTCCAAAGGAATTGGTGGTGGAAAAGAAAAAAGATATCCGCTTTTTGGTAATCTATACGATCGCCTTTGTGGTGGTCATTTCCTTCTTGATCGCCGGCAGCTATATGATTACCTCCCGCATCCATCAGGAGATGGCCGAGAACAACGCCTCTCTGGACAGCAGTCAATCTACTCTGAAAAATATTCAGGATGAAAACCGTCTCTTAAAGGAACAAAACGCGGCGTTACAAAAGAAAAACGAAGAGCTGACCGCCTCTCAGGCAGATAATGATGCATTGATGGAAAGCATCGGCGATATGGTGGAACACGGAGAATACCTCACCGCCGCCCAAAACGCCTACATCCGGGGAGAGCGCACCCTGGCACGGACCATCCTGGCCACCATCGACCGGGACAAGCTTTCCGAGCCTGCCAAAGAATACTACGATTCTCTTAACGACCGGTTGAACTGACCATGAAAGAAGTAACCATTTATTCCGACGGCGCCTGCAGCGGCAATCCCGGCCCCGGCGGCTGGGGCACCATCCTGGTCTATCAGGGCATCGAAAAGGAAATGAGCGCCGCAGAGCCGGACACCACCAATAACCGTATGGAGCTGCTGGCCGCCATCATGGGCTTGGAGCAGTTAAAGGAGCCCTGCAAGGTAACCTTGATCAGCGATTCCAAATATCTCTGTGAAAGCATTAATCAGGGCTGGGTCTTTGGCTGGGAGCAAAACGGCTGGCGCAAAAAGGATAAAAAGCCGGCGTTGAATGTAGACCTCTGGGAACGGATGCTGAAACAGCTCCGCCGCCATCAGGTTACGGTGGAATGGGTCAAGGGCCATCAGGGCCACCCCTATAACGAGCGCTGTGACCGTCTTGCCGTTGCCGCTTATATGGCTTTAAAGAATTAATCACAACCTCATCACATTAGAAAGGATATAACTCCGATGAAACGCATCCTTGCTATTTTGCTATGTCTCTGCCTTACCTTAGGCGTTGCCGCCTGCAAGCCGGATAATATCACCTATCCCACGGTGATCCAAACCCCCGGGCAGTCTGCGGAAGTAACCGACAGCGATCCCACCGACAAAGAGACACCCACGGAAGAGGAGCCCCTCCCGGAAGAAGAACCCGCCGCGGACGAAACCGCAGCAGAGCTTCCCAATGAAACGACCGAAGAGACCCCTGCCGCGGAAGTTCCCCACTCCAATCCTCTGGCCGCAGAAACCTTTACCCCCTCCAAGGGTGTTCCCGGTACCCTTTCCTTAAGCGGAAAGGTTTTACCCGGTTCTGCCGCCGTTTCCCCGCTGACAAACCGCACCATTGTGATCTATACTGCGGACGGCACCCCCGCCTTCTCTTATACCAATGAGAAAGGGAATGCCGTCACCGAATGGCAATGGATGGAACAGTTGGCAGAAGAACAGGGCTTCATCTTAAAATACAGCATCAAAAACAAAGCCGTTTCCCTAAAAGCGCAGCGCACCGCCCTCTATGCCGGCAAAAAGCTGAGCCTGGTGCAGATGGACGCCGATGAACTGGGTGTAGGTATGACCCTCTGCCGCTCCGCTACCGATTATATCGATGAGGCTGTCTCCTCTTTCGGCATCAGCGGCGCCATCCTGAACGCCAGTAACCAGACCCTTTTTGCCCCGGTGGGCAATATAAAGGCCCTTTGGTACAATCCGGCCCTGTTGCCTCAGGAAACCGACCCCGCCGCCATGGCCGCCGCCAATCAATGGACGGTGGAGCAGTTCAAAGCCATCTATAACGATTCCGTTTCCAAAAGCGCCTTACCTCTTGAAATGGAAGATCCGCTGGCCTGGGCCACCCTTTCAGGCAGAAGCCCCCTGACCCTTCTGGACGGAAAATTGGACAGCAATCTTTATGCGCGGGTCACACGCGATGCCTTTTCCGTTCTGCGGACAATGAACGAGGAACTGCCGGACTTCACCCCGGTTCCAGACACCGTCTACTCTCTGGCCAACAATAATGTCACCATGGCATATACTGCTATTCCCACCGCCGCCAAGGAGGTCACCCTCACCTTTGCACCCCTTCCGGCGCTGGAGACCGAGACTCCCGGAACCGTCACCTATACCGGCACCTACTTCGGCCTTCCCAAATACGAAACCGACGAAGAGTCTGCCAAAGCCGCCCTCACCTTTGCCGAGCTCTGGTGCAACCGCTATACGGAAGTCCTGGCCGGCAAGCTGCAGGCCTTAGGCATTAAAGGCAGTACCTATGAGACCTATACTTCCATGGCGGAAAATCAGGGACACCTGATCCTCCGTCAGCCGGAGATCGAAGAGGCGGCAGCCACCTATTTGCAGGGCCTCACCGATCCTCTGATCGACATGGACGAAGCCTACAGCGTAGCAAAAAGCAAGATCGAAAACATCATCACCGTACAGAATCTGTATTATTAAGAATAAGACGCTCCTTTCTTTCCCATAATAAGGAAAGAAAGGAGTTGTTTTATATGGAATTAAAGGGAAGTAAAACCGAGGCCAACCTGATGGCAGCCTTTGCCGGGGAGTCCCAGGCGCGCAATAAATATACCTACTATGCCGCCAAAGCCAAAGAGGACGGTTATGAGCAGATCAGCGCTCTCTTTGAAGAGACCGCCCATAATGAAAAAGAGCACGCAGAGATCTGGTTCAATCTACTCCACGGCACCCCCGCCGCTACCAATCTCAATCTGGAGGATGCTGCCAAGGGCGAAAACTATGAGTGGACGGAAATGTACGCGGAGTTTTCTAAAGTAGCCAAAGAAGAGGGATTCGATGAAATTGCCTATCTCTTCGATGCAGTAGGCAAGATCGAAAAGGAGCATGAACAGCGGTTTTTGACCCTCAAGGGCAACATCGACGGCAATCTGGTCTTTGAACGGGAGGGCAAGGAGGTCTGGATCTGCCGCAACTGCGGTCATATCCATGAAGGCCCCCAGGCGCCGATGCATTGCCCTGTCTGCAAGAAGCCCAAAGCCTATTTCCAGCTAAAAAACACCAACTATTAAAAGACCTTCGGGTCTTTTTCTTTTTCCCCCTTTCATTTACGGAAGTTTTATGATATGATTAAAGCATCCTAAATCAACGAGGTGCTTATGAAACCACTAAAACTGAAAGCCGCGTTTAAAGATTATATCTGGGGCGGCACAAAATTAAATGACCAATATCATAAAAACTCCGGCATGGAGCGTACCGCCGAAAGTTGGGAACTCTCCACCCATCCGGACGGCCTGTCCGTCATCGACGGCGGCGAATTCAACGGCATGACCCTGGCAGAGTTTATCGCAAACGATCCGTCTGTTCTGGGCACCGCCCGCACTTCCGATGAGCTGCCCATTCTGGTGAAGCTGATCGATGCAGCCGACAATTTGAGCATTCAGGTACATCCCAACAATGAGCAGGGAAGAGCCTGGGAAAATCAAAATGGAAAAACCGAAATGTGGTATGTAATGGAAGCGGAGCAGGACGCCAAAATCGTCTACGGTGTCCAAAAAGACACCACCGGTGAAGCTTTGGCCGAGGCCATCCGCAGTAATACCGTTATGGATCTTCTGGAAAGTGTTCCTTCCCAAAAGGGGCAGGTGTTTTTCGTAGACGCCGGCACCATCCATGCCATCGGCAAAGGCAATCTCATCGCAGAGATTCAGCAAAATTCCAATGTTACCTACCGGCTGTATGACTATGACCGCCGGGATCAAAACGGCAACCCCCGTGAACTGCATATCGAAAAAGGCATCAAAGCCGCCAACCCGAAAAAGCTGCCGCAGCGCGCCATCCCTAATTGCAGCGACGGCACCCGCCTTTTAGGCAGCTGCGCGTACTTTCAGGTCAAAGAACTGAAGGTGGATGGAAAAAGCGAGCAGATCTGCTATCCGGAAAGCTATCAATGCCTGATGGCGGTCGAAGGGACGCTTTTTGTCAATGGGGCGCCCTTAAATGTGGGAGAGACCCTCTTTTTGCCGGCAGACATGGGCGCTTATACGGTGGAAGGCAACGGCACCCTGCTGAAAACCGCCAATCCGCCCCGCTACTTTGCGGGCATTGATCTGGGCGGCACCAATATTGCAGTGGCCATCGTCGATGAATACGGCGTTCTCTACGGCCGAGCCAAACGCAAGACGAATGCCCCCCGTCCTTACAATGAGGTTTTTGACGATATGGCCGCCTGCGTTGTCGACGCAGTACGCTACAGCGGCCTTACCATGGAGGATATCGAAGCGGTGGGCATCGGCTGCCCCGGTGCCATCAATAAAAAAGAAGGTACGGTGGAGTTCTCCAACAATTTAGGATTTTACGATGTTCCCATCGTCTCCTATATGGAAAAGGCACTGGAAAAAAAGGTCTATGTGGAAAACGATGCCAACGCTGCCGCATGGGGTGAATTTCTGGCCGGCAGCGGCAAAGGCACGCAGAATATGATCATGGTCACGCTGGGCACCGGAGTCGGTAGCGGCATTATTATGGACGGCCACCTGCTCACCGGCGCATGGGGCAAGGGTGCAGAGCTTGGACATATGGTGCTGGCGCTGAACGGAGAGGAATGCACCTGCGGCCGTAAGGGCTGCTTTGAGGCCTATGCCTCTGCCACCGCGCTGATACGGCAAACCAAAGCCGCCATGAAGGCCAATCCCGAGTCCGCGCTTTGGAAGGTGGCAGGCTCTTTGGAAAATGTCAACGGAAAGACCGCCTTTGATGCCGACGACGAGGCGGCCAAGGGCGTGGTAGACCAATATCTGCACTATCTGGCGGAGGGTGTGGTCAATATCGTGAACATCTTCCAGCCGGAGGTCATCACTTTAGGCGGCGGGATCAGCCACTCGGGCGAAGTGATCCTGACTCCTCTGCGCAAGGAGATCCGGGAACGCTCCTTTGCCCGCTTTGGCAAGGAGCAGACCGCTGTGACCTGCGCCACCCTGGGCAACGATGCCGGCATCATCGGCGCGGCACTCCTCTGGAAAAACGAATAAAGAAAAAGGACAGTCACAGACTGTCCTTTTCTTGTTGTTTTAAATAATCTAAGAGTTCCTGATCGGACACCGCCTCATTGATGGAAAGACGGCCCATGCCGATCAAGGTCTCCGGCTGCTTTTGAGTTACCGTATTGATCCGCTCCCGATCGGTGGTGAGGGTCACCTTCGCTCCTAAGTCCTGCATCACTTCCTCCGTAAGGGGGCAGGTCTCGCCGCCGGGATAGGCGATCACCGAAAATTCCTTCACACCCCAATCCTTCAAGAGCGCCAGCTCCTTTTGATGGTCGGCGGTGAGAAGGGCAGTATAGTCCGCCTCGGCCTCTGACGCCAAGGGCAAAATATTTTTCCGCACCGGCGCGGCTTCCTCAAAAAGCTCCCATTGGTGCATATCATAGGTATGCGACTGGAGTGCGATCAGGCCGCTGTCCAGCATCTCTTTGGCCTCTTCCTTCCCAAAATGGGGAAGGATGGCATGATCGGTATCTTTATAAACGGTCTTGCCCGCCGAACAACCGATCACAAAGATAGTGGCGGGGTAGTGATATTCCTGCAGAATGGGGAACGCCAGTTCATAGTTACTGGTATACCCGTCGTCAAAGGTGATCAGCACCGCCTTTTCCGGTAAATTCTTGCCCCTCACAAAGGCGAGCAGCTGATCAAAGGTAATGGGGGTATACCCTTCGGTCTTTAAAAGCGCCATCTGGCGGCGGAAGGAGGCCACCGAAACAGTGGAGGCCTCGTCCCCGGTCTCGTCCAGATGATGATACAGCAGAATGGGGATCTTTTGACTCTTCGGCTGTGTACTGCATCCGGAAAACAGCAAAACAAACGCCGTGAGCGTCGCCGCCCATCGTAAAAGACGTCGTCTCATCATACTTTCTTGATGCGGAAGAAGCAGGCATCAAAGGCGGGGATCTCTTGCTCGTTTCCGTACAGTACCTTTTCCAGCTTCCACCCTTTTTTCAACACAAAGGACGGCGCCTGCGGCTCCTTGGAATAATTGACCGCGGCGCAGAGGACGCTGCCGTCTGCCTCGGGATGGAAGGTAAGTCCGATAAAGGGATTCTCGGTTCCTGCCTCTTGTTCTGCCAATACATGAGCAAAGACCTTGCGGTAGATCTTATAATAATTTTCATTGGTAAACTCGTTTTTATGGAGCAGCATCGTCTCCAGAGGGAAGTTTACATAGATCACCTTGCCCTTGCCGTACCGATTGATGCTGACGGCGGGAATACCCAGATCGTCATAGGCCAGCACTTCGGCGGTAGTGGCAACAGTATTGTACTGACGGTTACGGTTAAAGAGGATCGTCTCCCCGTCCAGCACCAAAGAACCGCTCCGTCCGGCGCAGGAATCCTCAATATGCAGACCTGTCAGCTGTTCAAAGCCCGCCAATACGCCCACATCGTTGGAGATATAGAGCGTGGCACCCTCTTTGACCTTCTCCTGTAATTTCAGATAATTGTCCCGCCGCATGATGCTGCCGCCGGTAACAGAGGGCATCATGTAAACCTTCGCTTCGGGCAGTTCATCCTCGCCGTAGGCATACCGCAGATTAAGCCCTGCCTGCTTGGCCAAAACACAGGCCATATAGTTCATACCCCATTGATCCTGTCCGCGTGTGGTGATGCAGACAGCATCCTCTCGAGCCTTGGACAACTCAAAATCAAAGGTTTTCAAGATCCGGGAGACTCTCCCCGTCTCGGTGAGCACCGGCTTGGGACTACCGTCGGCAAACCGCATACCCAGCTCGATCTCACACATTTGATAGACATAGGGCGTGTGGTTCAGCATATCCTGTTCGTTGGCACACCACCACATGACCCCCAAAGCACCGTGGATCCAGTTGGAGAAGAGGTTGACCCGCATAAAACCAGCGGCATTTTCTTCGGAGCAAACCATGGGACCCATGGAGCCGATCTCTTCTACTAAACAGGGTTTTCCGCCGATATCGGCATAATATTTATTTTCACAGGTAGCATGAAGCGCCGTCCGCATGGAGAGCATGGGATCCTGATTGGCATACTGCACCCAATAAGGGTAGGGGTGGGTGGTAAGAATGTCGCAGGTCTCTGCCTGTCCGGCCATCGTCCATTTCCGCTTGGCATTGCCGCCGGGCACTAATCCGTGCATACCCGAAACCACCGGACGAGTGGGATCGGCGGCCCGAATGGCATTGGAGATGATCATACTCCAGTTGGTGGCATCATTTTCATTCTGGGCACCGCCCAGATTATTGCATTCATTTCCCAGATCCCAGGCATAAATGGTATCCCGATGCTTGAAGCGGTTCACAAATCCGCGGACAAACCGTTGCTGGGTCAGAAGGGCAAAGGGATCCGTGTGCAATGGCTTCCCAAAAAGAGCAGGGGGGATGTAGGTCTCGCCGCTCATAAAGCCGGTAATGAGACCCACCACCAATTTAATACCGAATGCGTCGCAAAGATCGCAGAATTCGTCAAAACGCGCCAGCATCGTCTCATCCAGAAATTCGGGATTAGAGGGCTTGCTGTTATCCGGCATCCGGTACTCCACGATCTTACCGGAGCTGCCGCAAATGGGGGTCATAGGCTGAAAATCCCGCCAGTTGGGGAATACGCGCATATACTCTACGCCGTTTTCCGAGAGAACTTTCAAATCTTCCCGCACCGTCTCCGGCTCCCATTGCCGCCACATTTCCGTTCCGGCATTGGAGGCCCAGTAATTACATCCGATCAAAAACTCTTTTTTCATAATAGGTTCCTCTTTTATAGATTCTTGTCCTCATTTTAACATACGAACTCTTTAAAGTAAAGAATAAACGACCCGAAATTACTACTTCGGGTCGTTTGTTGATTAGAGATCTCTTTGCACGCAGATCTCGCGGAATTCATCCATCGATACCAGTACCTGCCGGGGCTTGGAGCCCTCAAAGGGTCCGATGATACCCAGATCATGGAGCTGATCCACGATCCGGCCGGCTCGGGAGTAGCCTAATTTCAGCTTGCGCTGGAGCATGGAGGTGGAGGCCATTCCCATTTCAATAACGCACTCACCGGCCTGTACCAGCAGCTCATCATAACCGGTATCCTCGCTCTCATCGGAGGCGCTGGTACTCTTGGTACCCTGCATAGAAAGATTTTCGATGGTGGAGATGGTGGACTGATCATATTCCGCACCCATGGAATTATTTTTCACATAGGAGACCACCGCCTCAACCTCTCCGTCGGCCACAAAGCAGCCCTGCACTCGGATCGGCTTATTGGCACCCACCGGCTTATAGAGCATATCGCCCTTGCCCAACAGCTTTTCGGCGCCGTTCTCATCTAAGATAATACGGGAGTTAATACCGTTATCCACTGTGAAGGCAATTCTGGAGGGGATATTGGCCTTAATGAGACCGGTGACCACATCGGCCGAGGGCCTCTGGGTGGCCACGATCAAATGAATACCCGCGGCTCTTGCTTTTGCACACAAGCGGCAGATGCAATCCTCCACTTCCTTGGAGGAGACCATCATCAGGTCGGCCAGCTCATCGATGATGACCACGATGCGGGGCATCGGCTCATAATCGGAATGGGTCTTGGCGTATTCATTAAAGGCTTCCAGGTTTCGTACCTGTGTATTTTTCATCAGATCATAGCGGCGATCCATTTCGGTACAGGCCCATTGCAACGTACCCGCCGCCTTTTTGGGATGGGTCACCACCGGGATCAGCAGGTGGGGAATGCCGTTATAAACATCCATTTCCACCGCCTTGGGGTCAATGAGGATCAATTTCACATCCTCGGGGGTAGCTTTATAAAGCATAGACATCAAAATGGTATTGATACAAACGGACTTACCGGAGCCGGTGGTGCCGGCCACCAGCAAATGGGGCATTTTAGCCACATCGAAGGTAATAAGATTGCCGGCGATATCCTTGCCGAGCGCCGAAGTGAGGGTGCTCTTCGCGTCCCGGAAGCCATCGGATGCCAGGACCTCTCTTAAGTAAACAGTACTGGTATTTTTATTCGGAATCTCGATGCCCACTGCCGCCTTGCCGGGAATGGGGGCTTCGATACGCACCTGCGTGGCAGCCAGAGCCAGAGCCAGATCGTCGGAAAGAGCCGCGATCTTGCTGACCCGGGTTCCGGCCTTGGGCGCCAGCTCAAAACGGGTGACATTGGGGCCCACGGCAATGCCGGTCATGGTGGCCTCGATGCCGAAATCTTTTAAGGTCTGAATGAGAATTTCTTCCTTTTCTCTCAGTTCCGACTGGGCGGCACCTGCCGTCTGCCGGCCCTGCTTTAAGAGGGTCAGGGGCGGGAAATTGTAGAAGGATATCTGCTCGCCCTCCATGGGTGCTTCTGTTCCCGGTGTAGGCTTACGCTTGGCGGGAGTGCGGGTACGCTTGGGCTTTTCGCCGATACTGCCAATGTCGGCAGGGTCGATATTCCCCTGAGCCGTCACATCATCATACACAAAGACCGGCATAATATCGGTGATCTCCTCGGGAGGTGTCACATCCACCGGAGGAACCCAGACCGGTTCTTCCTCTTTTTCTTCATCGGCCTTCATATCAGCAAAATGGCGGCGTAGCTTTTCTTCCTCCACATCCTCCACCAATTGAGGCTTCTCCCGCTGCTCCTTCAGCGCGGCGGCCAGCTTGCGGAAGGGATAGGCCATCTGATAGAGAGTGAGATCAAAGAAGAACAGCACCCCGATTACCGTAACAGCAATCAGCAGAATACCAAACCCCCAACGGGACATTAAGGCAATTAAAGGGGCAGCGAAGATACCGCCGATCAAGCCGCCCTGCAGAGCCTGACCCTGCTTCCAGAAATCGGCCAATCCTCTGCCGAAAAACTCGGTAAAGGAATAAACCTGCGGCTTCCAGATCAGGTAGCTGGCGGCGGAGACGACGGTTGCCAGCAGCAGGCCTGTCCATATTTTTACAGGCGTACTGTATTTTTTGGTCTTATCCAGAGCATCCACCCCCAGCCAGACAAGAAAGATCGGAAAGAGGAAGGTGGCAACACCGAAAAGACCCTGCATCATACCGCCGACCAACCAATCCTTCAGCGGTACCTTGATAGGGGTGTAGATATAAAGAGCCAGGAGCAGTGCCAGGGCAAAGAAGATGACCGCCTGAATACTGCGCCGGGTAGCCGCTTTCTTTTCATTTTTTGCCGCCTGCTGCTCAGCCAGCAGCTGTTTTTTGCTTTTTCTCGGCATAATTTACCTCACAAAACTATAAATAATTGTTGCAATGCCCGCCAGAGCCCCGCAGACAACAGCGACATTCAAAAGATCCTTTTTAAAAAGTCCCTTAAGAGCCAGTCCTCCTAAAACAGCACCGACCGCGGCCCCTGCCATCGAAAGAAGGGCCGCGCTCCAGCCGGCAGCGGCAAAGCTGCTCACATTCCAAAGAGCCAGTACCAAGAGAGCGGGAAGGGTCAGTACGGCGGCAAAGTCAAAAATATCCTGCCGCTTAAATCCCATATTAAGGCCCATCCCCAGGGTCACGCCGGTACGGGAAAGACCGGGCAAAAGGGAAACCGCCTGAAAGAGGGCCAGCTTGATGCAATGGCCGGCGGTCATATCAGTCATCGGCGTGTTGCGGCAAACCGTATGGTCGCCGATAAAGGTGAGCGCCGCTGAAACGAAAAGCATCAGGCCGATAAAAGCAAGTCCCGATCCCAATCCCAGCTCCTGCAATACAAAAAGCATCACCAACAAAGGCAACGCGCACAAAAGCGCATAAACACCCATGATCTGAGCACCGCTCGCCTTACGCCACTTAAACGTTCCCCTTGCGATGGCGGCGGCCATGGTACCGAAGCCTTTGACGGCTTGCAGGGCAGGTTTATAAAAGACCAGAAGGGAGCCTAAAAGGGTGCCGAAGATCCAACTGCTGCCCAGAGCAGGGATCTTCTCGCCCAAAAGGGCAGAGAGCACCGTATCCAACCCTTGAGCTGAGAGGGGAAACACCTCAAAAAAGCCCAGAAAGATACTGTATAAAAAAGTA
The DNA here is from genome assembly GCA_017482195.1 of Clostridia bacterium. Classification (GTDB taxonomy): domain Bacteria; phylum Bacillota; class Clostridia; order Oscillospirales; family QAKW01; genus QAKW01. The sequence continues at coordinate 4,510 of JAFUNM010000009.1, read as the reverse complement.
AACAAGACAGGATCCTCCAATATATACTACTACATTTAAAGATTATAACATTATTAAGAAATTATTGCAACCGTCATTTTTCCCTTGACAGATTGTATCAAAACACCTATAATATTGAGTGGTGAATTAGTATATTTTTTACAATATATTAGAGCCGTATTGATCGGCTCACCGAAAAATTTCATAACAGGAGGAACAACAAATGTTGAGTAATTGGTTTGTTGTTGCCGCCGTTGTGATCGCTGCTGTTATCGTGGGCTTTGTGATGTTCATTGCCGGCTTTTTATACCGTAAAAAGTCCGGTGAAAAGCAGATCGGTTCTGCCAAGGAAGAAGCAAAGCGCATTATCAACGATGCTGTCCAAACTGCGAATACCAAAAAGAAGGAAGCGCTCCTTGAAGCAAAGGAAGAATTGCTTCGCGAGCGTACCGAGCAGGAAAAAGATTTAAAAGAGCGTCGTGTGGAGGTAACACGGCAGGAAAAACGGCTGCAGCAAAGAGAAGAAATACTGGACAAGAAGTACGACAATATCGACCGCAAGGAAGAGCTCCTTGCCGAGAAGCAGAAAAAGGTGGAAACCCTGCAGGCAGAGGTCGAGGAAGTCAAAAAGGCCCAGATTTCGGTGTTGGAGCGGATCAGCGGTTATTCCGCTGAGGCTGCAAAGGCAGAACTGCTCCATATGATGGACTCCGAATTGGAGCATGAATATGCCCTTCGGATCTCCGAGCATGAGAATAAGTTCAAGGAAGATCTGGACGAGAGAGCCAAGCATCTTTTATCCTTAGCCATCCAGAAATGCGCTGCCGATCATGTGGTGGAATCCACCGTATCGGTAGTGGCACTGCCCAGTGATGAAATGAAGGGCCGTATCATCGGCCGAGAGGGTCGGAATATCCGGGCACTGGAAACCATCACCGGCGTAGACCTGATCATTGATGATACCCCCGAGGCCATTACCCTCTCCAGCTTTGACCCCATCCGCCGCGAGGTGGCCCGTCAGACACTGGAAAAGCTGATCTCCGACGGCCGTATCCATCCCGCCCGCATCGAAGAAACGGTAGAGAAGGTTCGCCGCGATCTGGAGATCTCCATGAAGAAGGAGGGCGAACGCGCCACCTTCGAGACCGGTGTCCATGGCCTGCATCCTGATCTGATCAAGCTGCTGGGTCGGCAGAAATACCGCACCAGCTACGGTCAGAATGTACTCAATCACTCCATCGAGGTATCCCAGCTGAGCGGCCTTCTGTCTGCTGAAATGGGTGCCGATTTGACCCTTGCCAAACGGGCAGGTCTGCTCCACGATATCGGTAAGAGTGTGGACTTCGAAATGGAAGGCTCCCATATTCAGATCGGTGTGGACATTGCCAAGAAGTATAAGGAAAACGAGACGGTCGTTCATGCCATTGCCGCTCACCACGGCGATGTAGAGACGGTGACCATCTATGATGCCATTATCCAGGCGGCCGACGCTATTTCCGCCGCCCGTCCCGGTGCCCGCCGCGAAAATCTGGAAAACTATATCAAGCGGTTGGAAAAGCTGGAAGAGCTGGCAAACTCCTTCCCTGGCGTGGAAAAGACCTTTGCTATTCAGGCAGGCCGTGAGATCCGCATCGTGGTCAATCCCGAGAAGGTCAGCGACGATAAGCTTACCGTTCTCTCCCATGATATCGCCAAGAAGATCGAAAGCGAACTGGAATATCCCGGCCAGATCAAGGTACACTTGATCAGAGAAAGCCGCGCAATCGACTTTGCAAAATAAAAAAACAAAAAATTCCCGTAATGCGCCAGCATTACGGGAATTTTATTGTGTCGCCTGAACGAAAAATCTGTATCTCAAAACTGCCTTGCACCTTAAAATTCAACGGGTTGGATGCAAAAGGATTTGCGCCAAAATCTTGAATTTTAAGGCGCTTATTCTTTACGAAGGACTGCCCAAAGGGGAGGCTTTATTGTACGCTTCTTTATAATGGCTTATCCTTGATCAACTTCGGACTGCGGGGATATTGCTCGGGAGTCCGGCTGACCTTGCGTAATACGATAATAGCCCGCTTATCCTCTTCGCCGGGGAGGGTGTAATGATAGACCTGCTCCACCTTTGCACCTAAAACCTCGATGGCGTTTTTGGCGCTTTCCAGTTCCTCGTCGGCACCGGCACCTTTATAGGCGATAAGCGCGCCGCCCACCCGTACCAAGGGCAGGCAGTATTCACAAAGCTTTGAAAGCTCTGCCACCGCCCGGGAAACGGCGATATCAAAATGACCTCTCAAAACGGGATTTTTACCCGCATCCTCTGCTCGGGAGTGCAGGGTGCGGATCCGTTCCAGGGAAAGACCCTCGATGACCCCGTCCAAGAAGTTCAGCCGCTTTTGCAGAGAATCCAGTAAAAACACCCAGAGGTCAGGACGGGCCAATTTCAGGGGCAGGGAAGGAAAGCCTGCGCCGCAGCCCACATCCACCACCGTAGCATTTTCCGGAAAGAGGTCTTTGGAAAGAGGATAGATACTGTCCCAATAATGCTTTTTCATCATTTCCTCGGGTTCGGTGATAGCCGTCAGGTTCATCACCTTGTTAGTCTCCAAAAGACGGCTTTCAAAATCCAGCAGTTTTTCCGCAAAATCCGCAGGAAGGGAAATCTGTTCCTGCTCCAAAAGGGTTTGCAGTTCTTTCATTCTGTCACTCATTTTTTGTGTCTCCTTTGCTCCAGCTCCAGCATCAATACGCTGATGTCCGCAGGGGAAACACCGCTGATGCGACTGGCCTGGCCAATGCTCACCGGACGAACGGATGTCAGCTTTTGGCGGGCCTCTAACCGCAGGCCCTCCATCTCAGCATAGTTCAGATCCTCCGGCAGGCGGCGGTTTTCCAGCTTCTGGAACTCCCGCACCTTCGCCAGCTGTTTTTCAATATAGCCTTCATATTTTATGGAGATCTCCGCCTGTTTGCCCTCCGCGCGGGTCAGCGCCGGGCGATCCGGATCCACCGGAGCGAGATCATCATAACCAACTTGAGGTCTTGCGATCAGATCCGCAAGAGACGCACCGCCGTTTAGGGGAGCGGTGCCGCAAGCAATCAGTATTTCATTGACCGTTTCATTATGGGAGGAAACATGAGTGGTCTGCAGACGCTTGATCTCCGCTTCAATATTGGCCTTTTTGGTCAAAAACTTTTGATAGCGTTCCTCCGAGATCAAGCCGATCTCATACCCCATAGGGGTCAGTCTTAAGTCGGCATTATCCTGACGCAGCAGCAGACGGTATTCGATGCGGCTGGTCATCATCCGATAGGGTTCGGGGGTTCCTTTGGTCACTAAATCGTCGATCAGCGTTCCGATATAGGAAGAGGCCCGATCCAGAATAAAGGGTTCTTTGCCCTGCACCTTTCGGGCGGCGTTGATGCCTGCCACCAAACCCTGGGCGGCGGCCTCCTCATAGCCGGAGGAGCCGTTGAACTGGCCGGCACCGTATAGTCCTTTCAAATCTTTGAATTCCAAGGTAGGCAACAGCGCCTGAGGGTCTACGCAATCATACTGGATGGCATAGGCCACCCGCATGATCTCCGCATGCTCCAGCCCTTTTATGGAATGAATAAATTCTCTTTGTACATATTCCGGCAGGGAGGAGGAGAGACCCTGAAGATACATTTCCTCGGTCTCCTTTCCGCAGGGCTCGACAAATAACTGATGTGCGGTCTTTTCCTTGAACCGCATGATCTTATCCTCAATACTGGGACAATAGCGGGGACCGATGCCATGGATCTGCCCGCTGTAAATGGGAGAGAGATGAATATTGTCCCGAATGATCTGATGGGTGGTCTCATTCGTTGCAGTCAGATAACAGACCTGGGTATTTTCGCCGATATCCTCATTTTCGAAGGAGAAGGGGATGATCTCTTCGTCCCCCTCCTGCAAGACCATTTTGGAGAAATCCAGGCTCCTGCGGTTCACTCTGGCAGGGGTGCCGGTTTTAAAGGTACGCAGCGGAACACCCAAGCCCTTTAAGCAGTCGCTTAATTGATTGGCAGGAAACATTCCGTCGGGGCCGCCGGGGATCTGGGATTCCCCGATGATGATCTCCCCTTTTAAATAGGTCCCGGTGGCTAAAATAACGGCTTTGGCATCGTATTGAGCCCCCAAATGGGTAATCACCCCGGTTACTTGCCCGTCCTGTATCTCGATCTCTACGATCTCCCCCTGAATCAGCATTAAATTTTCCTGTTTTTCCAGGGCGTGCTTCATATATTGCGTATAGCCTTTGCGGTCGGACTGTACCCGAAGGGAATGAACGGCGGGGCCCTTTCCCAGATTCAGCATCCGGCTCTGGAGGAAGATGGCATCTGCCGCCTTGCCCATTTCGCCGCCCAAGGCATCGATCTCACAGACCAGATGCCCCTTGGCCGTCCCGCCGATGGAAGGATTGCAAGGCATATTGCCCACCCCATCCAAACAGATGGTAAAAACGCCCACCCGGCAGCCCAACCGTGCGGCGGCAAGTCCCGCCTCAATGCCGGCATG
>JAFUNM010000008.1 GCA_017482195.1 Clostridia bacterium | reverse complement strand
TTGCACAAGTCCAGTAAAAACGGACAATAGAAAAAAGAGACCTCCTATGGTAGAATTAAAACAACTACCATAGGAGGATTTTTTATGCCAAGAAGTTATCGCCACATAAAAGAATATGAATTAGAGATATTAGAATTAAAATCACAAGGAAAAACGAACCGAGAAATATGTGAGAAGTTTGGCTTTGAACTTAAACAACTCAAGAATTTCATCAACAGATATAATACAAATCAAAGAAAACTCGAAGCAGGAATAGCATTAAAACGCAAAGGCAGACCGCCAAAAGACTATGTTGTTAGTGAACAAGACAAGGTAGCCGAACTGAGATACATCCTTGCACGAAAAGAAGCAAAGATAAAGCGATTAGAAATGGAAAATGAACTGATGCGGGATTTTCTCTCGCTCACCGAAAGGAAGTGAAGACAAGTGTAAAATATATGGTAATCTACCGTCACAAAGACAAATATTCCATTAGTGAAATGTGCCGGTTCTTCGGTGTATCACGGAGTGGATATTACGGTTATGTAGCACGAATGGATATAGCTGCATGGGATCTGCCGCTGGCTGAAAAGATCCGGGAATGCCAGGACGAGTGCGGCAAGACCTATGGATACCGCAGAGTACATACATGGCTTGAAAGACACAATATATACCGAAATCCTAAAACGGTACTCAGAGTAATGCAGAAATATGGGTTGTTGTCGGTGATCAGGCGAAAGAAATACCGTAATTACGGAGAATATATGCACAAATATCCCAATCTGCTAAACAGAGATTTCTCTGCCCAAAGGCCAAACCAAAAGTGGGTTACAGATATTTCATACATACACACAAAGCAAGGAGTATTGTATCTCTCGATCATTAGAGATTTGTACGACAACAGTATTGTTGCATACAAGACCGGAACCGAGCAAAATGTCAATCTTGTGTTGAGCACTATTAAAGAAGCCAAGAAAAAAGAGAAGGTCACTGCAGAGTTGCAGCTCCACAGTGACCAAGGCTTTCAATACACATCCCATGGGTATTTTAAGCTAACTCAAGAATACAATATTACGCCGTCTATGTCAAGACGTGGGAATCCGTATGACAATGCTTTGGCGGAAAATTTCTTTTCTATACTCAAAACAGAGTGTATCTACCGTGTCAAGCTTCAAACCTATGAGGAGGCTCGCCTCCTCATAGGTGAGTACATCCATTTCTACAACCACCAGCGCATCCAACTAAAAACAAAACTGACACCACTTGAAAAGCGATGTCAGTTCGTTGCTTAAAATTTAATTTTATCTACCATAATGGTCTTTTTTGTACTGTCCGCACAAATTGGGGCAGTCCAAATCGGGAGGCTTCTTTATGTCTTCGCCATTTTTTATGCTCGGCGTATCGGCATACGCCTTCACCTAAAGAAATGGCGATCGGCATCCTTTTGAGCCTTCTAAGTCTGAATTTTTGAGTTAAAGATTTTCGTTTTTAGCAATAAATTCGATAATGTTTTTGTGTATTACGCCATCACGCTTTTGCAACAGCGTATCAATGGTAAGCAAATATTTAGGATAGTTGTCACGAATCATACTAAACGGTTTATATTCCCGTTCCTCTGTATCTTCGCTCATAATTGTCATAGCTACCTGAATATAACGGTATTCATCGTTAATTCGTGTGATGAAATCACATTCTAATTTTCCGATCCGCCCTACGCTGATTTTGTAATTTTTCGCAGAGAGGTAGGTATAGACGATATTTTCAAGAACCGGACCGTAATTTATTCTGGCATCTACATTACGGGAAAAATAAATACCGAGATCAGCAAGGTAATATTTCTGTTCTCCGCGTAACGATTTTTTGGATTTAACATCAAAGCGTGGGCATTGATAGATTATTTTTGCATTTTCAAGTATCTTCAAATAGTTGTTTAGAGTTTCAGTGCGGATTTTTATATGCTCTTGGCTTTCAAAATATTCTGCTATACTCGAAAGACTTACCGTAGCACCGAAGTTATTAATGATATAAGTCATAACCTTATTGAATACTGCACGGTTACGAATTTTCTTATGTTTAATTACATCTTTTTCGAGAATCTGCTTTATAACATCGGCAATATAGGTATCTTTATCGGTAGAGTTATCAAATTCAAGCGTTTTTGGAAAACCTCCGAAACGGAGATATTCATTAAATTCTTCGGTCTTGTTTTCCTTTACTTCTTTTCCAAGAAATGCCTTCATTTCCAAATACTCACGGAAATTCAAAGTGAACATTTCAACTTCGATATATCGTCCTGTAAGCTTGGTGGAAAGCTCGCCACTGAGCAGATAGGAGTTTGAGCCTGTGATGAAGATAGAGAAATTTCCATCCTCTCGGAAACCGTTGACCACTTCCTCAAAGCCATCAACATTCTGGACTTCATCAATAAACAAATATTTAAAATCGTCATCGGTTATAAGTGCTTCGATTGCAGTTTCTAAAGCATCGGGGGTTTTAATTTTTCTATATCCGCGCTTATCAAGATTCAGATAAATAATATCTTTCTCGGCTATGCCTGATTTTTTCAGGTCTTCCATAACTGACAGCAGGAAAAATGATTTTCCGCAGCGGCGTATACCTGTAACAACCTTGATTAGATCGCTATGGTAAAATCCACGAATTTTGTCAATGTAATACTGTCTCGTGTAAACTTTATTTTTCATCGTTAGCACTCCTTTTATATTGACAGCGTTATTATAGCACGTCATTTAGTTAATGTCAAGTTAAGGGGGTGTAAATTAAATGTTTTTATATTTTACCCTTGTTAAACGGCAAATATGTATGTTGTTTATAAAGTGTTCAACAACATAAATGACTGTACGTCTATATTAGATAACAGCTCTAAATAACGGTATGACTTTTGTCATACTAAATAAAATCTCAAATGCAAAAATCTGATAGTGTTGAAAATAAAAAAATCTCCCTGCTTGTAGCTTAAAACCACAGGCAAGGAGATTTATTTTATTAAAAAATTATTTATACGATTTAATCAAAAGTTCTTCAAGAGTTACATTAAAAATTTTACTAAATGCAATTACTTCGATATCGGTAACAAAGCGTTTTCCGCTTTCAATGCGTTGGATAGCATTTTTATCAATATCAATTCCTACTAATTGCATTTTGTCGGCAAGTTCTCTTTGAGAGATACCCATCTTCATACGAAATTGAGCAATATTTTTGCCACAAACATTATTTAACCCATCGGCAGTTTTGTTTATAAACATAAATTTTCCTCATTCTTGACATTTTGTGCTTGTCAACAATGAAATTATATGCTATAATCTAAAAAATATGACATTCACTGAATGCCAGAATATGGTTGTAATAAAATAAGCTTCATTTTATAGGTTTGTCTCTCAATTTTACACAACCATAAAATAAAAGAGCAACACAGTTTAATATAGTTCCAATGCAAATGGTTAAAAAAGATATTGTAAAAAAATAACCATTATGCTAAAATAAAAGAGCAACACAGTTTAATATAGTCCCAATGCGGCATACTGTTGGTAAAAACGGTATGCCTGACTCTTCATACCGCTTTGGGGATGAACTGTGTTGCAACAGGAGTCGAGCGCCGTTTTTCGGTGCGTGGCTTCGGCCGCGCACTTTTTTGTTTTTAAAGGGGGGTAATGATGAGACCGAGGAAAAAGAGTATTTCCGTCAGCCTTGACAAACCGCTTGTGGAACGGTTGAGAGTAGAGGCGACCCGTGATGAACGTTCCCTTTCCAGCTATATCAATATTATATTAAGAAAGCATTTAAGCGATGAAAAATCAGAGAAATGACAAGAGCATATCGAGAAAGAAAAATAAAAAACCACCCCGCGGGGTGGTTTTTTATTTCGTTTAGCCGACCAGAGTGGGGTTGGCGGCGGAGCGGGTCAGGGTGACCTTCTTGCCGTTCTCCCAGGTCTTGTTCACAACCTTGAGCAGCTGTACGAGATCTGCGGTGTTGACTTCATTTTCGCTCTCGTCTGCATCGTAGACATTGGCGGCGCGCAGGTTGAAGCCGGCGTCCTGTGCGGCGGTAAGGTTTCCGCTGATCTTACGGAGCAGGAGCACCGTATCCATCAGATCGGTCTTATCGTCGCCGTTTACGTCACCGGCTACATGGATAGCGGTAACAGCGGTGGCCGCTTCAAAGGCCTTTTCCTCAATGGCCGTACATTTTGCAATATCGGCAGCGGTTAGAGCGGAGCAGCCGGCAAAGGCATAAGCCTCAACGGTCTTGGCGCTGTCGGGAATATAAACCTCGGTGAGAGCGGTGCAGTTGCCGAATACATTGTAGCTTACGGCCTGAACACCCTCGGAAACCGTCGCCTTGGTCAAAGTGGGAATGTTTGCAAAAGCGCCGTCCATATCGGTCACATTTTTGGGTACGGTGACTTCGGTGAGGCTTGTGCCGTAGAAAGCACCTACGCCGATGGAGGTGACGGTTTCGGGGATGGTGACTGCGGTGATGGCGGCATTGCCGTAGAACAGTGCGTCATCCAGTGCGACCACCTTGGTATCGGCTACGGCGGCGGGGATGGTTACTTCGGTCTCGGTTCCGGTGTAGGAGACCAGGGTCACACCCTCTTCTCCCCCGGTATAGGTCCAATCACCGTCGGTGAGGATTTCTGCAGCGTTCAGCGCGGCGTTGATCTCTTTGACGGCCAGAGCCTTTTCGGCGGCAGTGGCGGTGGCATCGGTCTCATCGGTGGAACCGTCTGCATCCACATTGCGAAGAGCAAAGGTGTTGGTGGCGGCAACGGTACCGCTGCCGACTACACCGCCCCAGGCAGAGGCATCGGGAGCGGCGGTGCCGGCATAGGTCAGATCGGCGTTGCTGTAGCTGTCGGTGAGGGTGACCGTGTCGTTTGCAGTACCGACCAGACCGCCGACGGTCAGATCAGTAGCGCCGTCTATCACAGCGATGTCACCGGCGTAAACGCAGTTCTTGATCACCGTGCCGTCATTGGCAACACCCACCAGACCGCCGATGGATTCGGTAAAGGCGGTCACGCCGGCAGGAACCAGAGAGAAGAGCTTGTTGCTATCGTCTGCCAGACAGTTTTCAATGGTGGAATTCGTGGATATACCGGCGATCATACCGTTGGCACCGCGGCCGATCACGGTGATCTCTTCCAGTGTTACATTCTGAACAGCAGCACCGTTCAGGGCACCGAAGAGACCGTAGCCGTAGGCGGTGGTACCGTCGGCTGCAGTTGTGTTATGAATATAGCCATTTTTGATGGTATAGCCGTTTCCGTTGTAGGTGCCGGCAAAGGCAGTTGTGCCGGTGCCGATGACCTTGGTGTTCAGTCCGGCCATATCAATATCGTTGGTCTGCAGATAATACTTGCCTGCGGAAGAAGCTACATTGTTTGCCATCCATAGCAGGTTGCCCGCATCGGCAATGAGATAGGGGTCGGTTTCAGTACCGGTGCCCGCGGGAACATTGGCATAGCCGGTCCAATCGGGAACTTCTTCTGTTTCTGCCTCCAGATCCAGATGGAACTGATTGAAACCCTTATAGTAGCGATTGGCAACGGTAGAGTAGAATTCCACATCCATTTCGGTGCCGTCTTCATTGAAGTAATACATGGCAACCATACCCAGGCCGCGGAAACGGTTGTCGTAAACCTGGGGGCAGACCAGCATTTCGGTGACGGTATTGCCGTTGACGCCCTGCTTCTGATTGACTGCCAGACGGCCGTTGGTCACATGCCCGCAGATGATCATTTCAATATTCTCATACTGAGAGACCAGCTTTTGCCAGGTTTCATAGCCGGTGTTGCGCTGGGTATCCCCATCGGGCAGGAGGACGCCGGAAAGATCTTTTTCATCGGTATCCTGCAAAGAGTAAGCACCGCTGGAGATCATGTAGCAGTGGGTGTTGATAATGGCTTTGCAATCGGGATGAGCGGCAATGACCTCGCCGGCCCATTTAAGCACCTTGTCGGAGGGGCCGTAGTCGATGTTCATGATCAGCCACTTAGAAGTACCTGCCTCAATGATCGTCCAGCTGTTGATCAGGGTGGTGTCTTCGTAAAGACCGCCGTTTTCCCCGTTGTTAATGAACTGATCGATATAGTCGGTATTGCTGTTGGGATCGTCGGTGCCGAAGTACTGATCCAGACCGTAGCCCTTCAGGCTGGCACCGATGGTAGTGGTTTCATAGCCGATGTCGGCGCAGTAGTTATCATGGTAGGTCTGGTTGGAAGAGGCCTTATGATTTTTGATATCGTGGTTTCCGCGCACCAGAGAATAGGGAACTACGCCGTCCAGAATAGAGATGGCATCCTTGGCGTTTTGCCACTCATAGGCGGTATCACGGTTGGTGATGTCGCCGGCGTTGATGTAATAGAGGATGTTCTTTTCCTCGGCATTGTCTTTGATCCACTGATGGGTGATGGGAAGGCTCTCGGGATAGAACTCGGAGGAATACTGCATATCGCCGATGACAGCAAAAGAATAAGCCCGTTCAAAATCACTTTCGGCGCGCTTGGCTTCCATCTCCTCTTCGGTCAGCCAGTTGTTGGAATAGAGCAAGCCGATGCCGCCGGCCTTTTTGTTGGCAATATCCTGATCTTCCTTGTCGGAGGTCATGGCATAGTCGGCGATCAGATCGGGGTCCTTCAGGTCTGCGCCCTTCTTATAGTCGGAGTAAACTTCCTCGGCGGTACGCACATCTGCATAAAGAGTAGCGTTCTTAATGCGGCCCTGGAAGATGGGGTGGTTCTGATAGTCATTGTCACCCAGGATGCCCAGGGGCATATTGAAGACTTCGGTGCCGAAGTCAGGATACTGACCCTGTTTCTCTGCCAGCTCACCGTTCACATAGCAGCTGACGAAGCCGGTCTCCACATCATGGGTCACGGCAAGATGTACCCACTCACCGGTAAAGAGATTGACAGTAGAGAAGGTGACGCTGTATTTGATACCGTAATGGCTGTACCAATAATAATTGGGTGCGCCTGCGGCGGTGATCTCCAGCGCCATATCGTTATCGCCGTCGTTGCTGTTGCCGAACAGCACGCTGGAGGCGGAAGTGCCTACCGGGAATTTTACCCATGCCTCATAGGTGTGAGGCGGATTGTCTTCCACCGATTCCGCCATAACATACACGTCATCACTTTGGCTGACCCGGGAATATTCCTGCGTGTCGGTAACCAGACTGACGCCGATACCCTCTTCTTCAGCAGCGATCACAGGGAATGCTGAAAGGGATGAGATGAGTAAGCAAATGCAGAGAAATGTAGAAACAAGTCGTTTCATACCCAATACCTCCAAAATATAATTTTGCTTTTATCCACATTAGATTATATATCATAAAATAATGAAAAGCAAGTATGTAAAAAAGAAAAACCACCCGAATGGCGGGTGGTTTTTAGGTTTATTTAAGCAACATACGCAGGATCGGCGGCGGAGCGGGTAAGAGAGATCTTTTGACCGTTTTCCCAACTGTTGTTTACAAATTTCAGAAGCTGAGCAAGATCTGCGGTGTTGACTTCATTTTCGCTCTCGTCTGCATCGTAGACATTGGCGGCCCGCAGATTGAAGGCGGCCTCTTGTTCCTCGGTGAGGTTGCCGCTCATCTTTCGCAGCAGCCATACGGCATCCAGCAACGTCGTTTTGTCGTCGCCGTTAACATCGCCGGAAATGTTGACGATATCGATGAAAGTATCTTCGTTAAATGCGTCGGTGCCGAGCGTTATGTTTTTGGGAATCGTGACTTCGGTGAGGCCGGTGCCGTAGAAAGCGCCCGAACCGATGGCGTTGATGCCGTCCGGGATATAAAGTGCGGTCAGCGCGGTGTTGAGGAACAAGCCTTCGCCCAATGCGACGACCTTTTTGCCGTCGATGGTATGGGGGATCTCTATGGTATCCCCGGTGCCGTTGTAAGCCGTGAGGGTGAGTCCTTCAGTGCCGACCGTATAAGCCCAAGCGCCGGAGGTATAGGTCTCCTCGTCGGAGGGCAGTGCCTTTTCGATCTCTAAAACAGTCTCCAGCATCTCGCCGACAGATTTGGTGCCTACTGTGCTGTCCAGGGCGACCACGCAGTAGTTTCCGGTTTCGGAGTTGGTCCATTGATTGCGGAATTCATTGGTGTTGGAAAGGCTGGTGCTGTTGGCCTCCACGCCGCTGTCGGTCAGCACCGAATAGCAATTCTTTAAGAAGAGAGACTCGGAATTGCTGTTGATCTGTGCTTTGCCTACCAGGCCTCTTGCCCAGGCATTCTCCACCGCGGTTTCCAGGTGGGGCTGCACATCGAGGGCGGTCAGGTTATAGCAATTTTCCATATAGAAGGGATCGGTCTCCTCGGTGGTGAGGGTGGGCAGGTTACCCGCAAAGCCTAAGATACCGCCCCAATGGTTGCCGGCCGTCAGATCATCTACCGAGGTAAAGAGGGTGCCGCGGTTGACGCAGTTGGTGATCTTAATGGTGCCGGGCAGCGCATCCCCCACATCGGTGGTGGCTTTGCCGGGGGACGTGATGCCCACAATGCCGCCGACGGAGAGGGTCTGGGTGGAGCTGTCGTCCATCACTTCAATGCTGCCGGTAAAGACGCAATGATCCACAACGGAGTTATAGCCGATGGAGGCGACAATGCCGCCCACATGGGTAAAGGAGCCGGGGACCACGATCTCCATGGCGGAAGTACAATTCTGAATGGTGGCACTGCGGGCAATGCCGCAGATGGAACCCACCATGCCGGCGCGGTAGAGGTTATCGTAAGCCACCTCTTCGCTGACGGTAAGAGTGTTTAGGATAGGGGCTACTGAGCAATTTTCATCCACCGTGCAGTTTTTGATGGTATTGAATGCAGCAGTGCCGCTGCCGTCGGAAGGAGCGGCGGCTTTGCCGACGATACCGCCGGTGGTGCCCATTCCGTTGACGGTAACATTCTCCAGATGCACATTTTCAATGGTGGCGCCATAGATGCAACCGAAAAGACCGTAACCGTATTCCCGAGTAAAGGAAGCGGCGGTAAAGGCGGCACCGTTGGCAAGGATGGAGCCGTTTTTGATGCTGAAACCCTGCCCGTCGTAATGACCGCCGAAGGCTGCCATGTCGGCGGTGGTGTTGTAATAGTAGCCGATGGAGGGCAAGCCGATGCCGTCCAAGTCAATGTCGGCAGTCTGCTTGAAGTATTTATTGGCAAGGGATGCGGTGGTGCTCTTGGTCACCTGTTCGGACATCCAGAGCAGATTGGACGCATTCTCGATGAGGTAGGGATCCGCCTCAGTACCGCTGCCTGCGGGCAGTTCGGAAAGCAGACCGCTCCAGGTGTCCAGCTCGGTTTCCCGCAGTTCACCTGCGGTCAGATCAATGGTGACCTGGCTATTGGTCTTCCAATACTGCTCCTGGATGGTGGAATAGTATTCCACCTGCACCTCAGTGCCCTCTTTATTGAAATGGAAGAGAGCAACTGCACCCACACCGGTGGTATTGTAGCCGGCACCGGTCAAAGTACGGTCAGGCCCCTGAGGATTGATCAGCACACCGGTAACGGTGTTGCCGTTCGTGCCCTCATAATGAGAGACTTTCACATGGTCGGAATACACATGGCCGGAAAGGACCAACTCGATATTCTCGTATTTGGATGCCAGGCGCTCCCAGATGGGGGAAGCGGAGGAATTAGTGATGGCGCCGCTGGAATCCAGGAAATAATGGGTGGCGATGATGACCTTGTGTGTGGGATGGTCTTCCACGATTCCGGCTGCCCAATCCAGTACCTCATCGGAGGGCATATAGTCCAGGTTCAGGATCAGCCAGTCCACATCGGAGTCCTCGGGGCTGAACGTGGTCCAGGTATAAAAGACCGAATCCTCGGTATATTTACCGCCGGTGGTGCCGGCGAACTGGGCGGTATAGGTGGTATCGTTCAGAAAATACTGATCGAAATAGTTGATGCCGGAATTATCGTGCACACTTCCCTCTGAACGAAGCATGTCATGGTTTCCGCGGATCACCGAGTAGGGCAGTTTACCGTTCATCTTGGTGATGGCGGCATAAGCGGTCTCCCACTCTGCCAGGGTGTTTTTATCGGTGATATCGCCCAAGCCGATGGCGTATTGGATGTTTTCCTTTTCCTGATTGGCAAGGATCCAATCATAGATCTTGGGCAGCTGATCGGGGGCGTGGAGGGTCACCATCTGGGTATCGCCCACAACGGCGAAAGAATAGGCGCGCTCAAAATCGGGATCGTGGAGCGCATCCACTTCCTGCTCGGTCAGCCACATATTGCTATAGGTAAGATCCACATTATAAGCGCTGCGGTCCTTGATGTCGGTTTTGGCATTCTCGGCAGAGAAATCCCAGGCAGCCAGCAGGTCGGTATCCTTGGTGTTGATCTTGGAAGTCAAATAGTCGGACTTGATCTCTTCCGGGGTGCGGACATCGGCATAGAGATTCAGTTCTTGAAGTCCGCCTTTAAAATAGTCGGTATTCAGTCGGCGTAGGTCGCCGCCGATTACGAAATACTGATTTAAGGTACGGTTGTCAAAATCGGGATAGAAGCCCTTGGACTCTGCCAGTTCGCCGTTGATATAGCAATGCATCATATGGGTCTTTGGATCGTTGATCAGGACCATATGGACCCATTCGCCGGTGATAACATTAACGGTATCAAAGCGGACATTATAATAATCATTAACTCCGTCCGTATAGTAAATACGGGGATGGCCGGACTGCACGCCCACATTGACATAGGTACCGCCGGATTGGTCGTAGTTTCCGATCAGCATACCGTTAGCAGTAGAAGAGGTGCCGTCAAAATAGATCCACGCCTCAACGGTGTGGAACATCTCATTCAGCCGCTGGTTGGTGTAGTACAGATCGTCACCGAACTTATTCCAAAGTTCATCGGTGGTGAAGGTGGTGCCTTCCCCTTGGGGGACGGCGGCCAGAGCGAGGGAAGAAAGGGGACTTGAAAGCATGCACGCGATTAAAAGGGTCGCAAGGAACTTCTTCATTTTGATCTCTCCTTTTCTCTAATTTATTTTTCATTATATAAAACCAACACAAAGATGTCAATCTGTATGAATAATGTCACAAAAAAACACCGCCCTTTCGGGCGGTGCTGAGGGTCATACACTCAAAGATTTGATTTCGGGATGTTGCTCCATGAACTGCATCACTTCTTTGAAGGAAATGGGTCGTTTGAGCCGCACCTGCAGGACAAAGGTGAGGGTATCGTCACTGCCGGCAGTAATACGGGTATTGGTGATCTCGATGCCCAGTTCCTTTTGTTTTTGCTTCAGTGCAGCGCGGATCTCGGGGGTATCCACCAGCGTGATGCGGATCTCACCGTTGGAATAAGCATCGTTGCCCACGCTGAATTTATGCATCAGAAGCTGTACTACCAGGATCAGTGCCGTGACGATCAGTGCCACCCGATACATACCGGCGCCGCAGGCCAAGCCTACACCGGCGGTGGCCCAGATGCCGGCGGCAGTAGTCAGACCCTTTACGGTATTCCCGTTTTTAAAGATAACGCCCGCACCTAAAAAGCTGATACCGCTGACCACCTGCGCCGCAATACGGGAGGGATCCACGCCCCGGGTGCCTGCCAGGGCGTTTCCGGCGGCATCGACCATGTCGGCAAAGCCGTATTTGGAGATGACCATGATCAAAGCAGAGGCGCAGGCAATGATGCAATGGGTACGGATGCCCGCTTCCTTGGAGCGCTTGGTTCGCTCCCAGCCGATGACTACGCCGCAGAAGGTGGCAACGGCGATCCGTAAAAAATAACCCAATAGGTCTTGTGCATTAAAAGCGGCGGAGACCGCTTGGATAAATTCATTCATTTTAATATCTCCTTTATATCGAAATATCAAGAACTTCTTCGTTCTTATCGTAAAACTTCAGAGCTTCTTCCGGGGAGATGCTTTTGGGGCTGCGGGTCTGAAGGATCAGGGTGACGGTATTATTTTCCTTTTCCCGTCGGTAACGGGCCTCGATAATCTCCAGCTTGTGCTTGCGCTGAAAATGGGAGAAGGCATCCCATACAGCCGGAGTATTGACCGCGGTCAGCCTTAGTTCCTGGGTGGGATATGCCATGCCGCCGATGTTGAAGCGGTGGATCCACAGCTGCAGACTGATCAGCAGCAGGGCGGCTAAGAGTCCGAGGACCTTCATTCCGGCGCCGAGGGCCATGCCGATGGCGACCGTCATCCAACGTCCTGCGGCGGTGGTAAGTCCGGAGGCAAACTGAGATTGATTGCGGAAGATGATGCCGGCA
>JAFUNM010000064.1 GCA_017482195.1 Clostridia bacterium | reverse complement strand
TCTTTCTGGCTTTTAAAAGTTTTGTTAATCGCTTTCACCAAGGCTTTTCTCAAGCCCCGGATTTCTCAATTAACGGGTCCTTCTAAATGATGCTGTTTAATTTTCAAAGTCCGCTGCTTCCTCGCTCTTCTCGCGAGTGCCTGAATATAATATCAAATAGAAAAGGGTTTGTCAACACTTTTTTACAAGAAATTTTGCAACTTTTTTAATTCTTTGTTTTTGCACAGGAAACTGACAGGAAGTACACAAGCTTTTCAACAGAATGTGTATAAAAAATCCCCTTTGCCTATCGGCAAAGGGGATTTTCTACATTATATATTATATACCGAGATCTTCTACATACAATTCACGAACGGCAGGTTCGGGATTGTTTCTCTTCTCTAAAAACTTGGAAGCCACCTGCGGAAACAGCGCATAGCTGAGGACATCCTCATCGCACTTAGCGAGATCACCGGCTTCTGCACGGTACTTCTCCAGCTCGGGTTCCAGAAGATCAGCGGGGCGACAGGTGATGACTTCCTCATCCCCGATGGCCTTTTTGCGCACCTCTTCATTGACCTCACCGGGCACCTGACCGTACTCACCCTTGAGCAGGCCCTTGGACTCCTTGGTCACCATCTTATAGCGCTCGCCGGTCAGCACGTTCATCACTGCCTGGGTACCAACGATCTGGCTGGTGGGCGTTACCAGCGGAGGATAACCGAAGTCCTTACGGACACGGGGGATCTCCGCCAGAGCATCGTAATATTTATCCTCTGCATTAGCCTGCTTCAGCTGAGAGATCAGGTTGGACAGCATACCGCCTGGAACCTGATACAGTAAAGTTTTGGCATCTACATTCAGAACCTTGGGATCCAAAATACCTTCCGCCTTCATCTTATCGGCAACACCACGGAAATGAGTTGCGATATCACTAAGCTTATTAAGATCCAAACCTGTATCGCGATCCGTACCCTGCAGGGTAGCGACCATCGCCTCGGTAGAGGGCTGAGCCGTACCGTTTGCCATGGGAGACAGAGCGCAGTCCACGATATCCACACCTGCCCAAGTTGCCATCAGATTGGTCATATCACCGGTACCGGTGGTATTGTGGGTATGCAGGTGAATAGGAGCCTTGATCTCCTCTTTCAGCTTTTTGACCAGACTGTATGCATCCATCGGAAGCAGCAGGTTGGCCATATCCTTGATACAGATGACATCGGCACCCATATCCTCCAAGGTTTTGGCCAGCTTTACAAAATATGCCTCATTATGCACAGGGCTGGTGGTATAGCTGATGGCAGCCTCACAGATGCCGCCGTACTTTTTACAGCTCTTCATTGCCTGCTCCACATTGCGGACATCATTGAGCGCGTCGAAGATACGGATGACATCGATACCGTTTTCGATGGATTTCGCAACGAACTGATCCACCACATCATCGGCATAGTGCTTATAGCCCAGAATGTTTTGACCGCGAAGCAGCATCTGCAGCTTCGTCTTGGGCATGTGTTTTTTCAAAATACGCAGACGCTCCCAGGGATCCTCATTGAGGAAACGCATGCAAACATCAAAGGTGGCGCCGCCCCAGCATTCCAGAGACCAGTAACCGATATCATCCAGTTTCTCGAGAGCGGGAAGCATATCATTGATCCCCATACGGGTAGCAGCCTGAGACTGATGAGCGTCTCTTAAAATTGTATCTGTAATATATAAAGGTTTCTTAGCCATTGATTAACCTCCAAACATTGCGATCAATACACCGGCAGCGATCGCCGAACCGATAACGCCTGCCACATTGGGGCCCATAGCGTGCATCAGCAGGAAATTGCCGGGATCCTCTTTCTGACCGACAGTCTGAGAAACGCGGGCTGCCATAGGAACAGCGGAAACACCGGCAGAGCCGATCAGCGGATTGATCTTTTTCTTCAGGAACAGATTCATAAACTTTGCCAGCAGCACACCGCCTGCGGTACCCATACCAAAGGCAACGATCCCCATAACGATGATCTTAATGGTATTCCAGGAAAGGAAGGTGGCGGCAGTCGCAGTGGCACCGACAGTAATCCCCAGGAAGATGGTGACGATATTCATCAACTCATTCTGGACTGTCTTGCTCAAACGTTCCACGACACCGCACTCGCGGAACAGGTTTCCCAGCATCAGGCAACCAACCAAAGCGGCAGCTGAAGGAACCAGCAAAGCAACAAAAGCGGTAACAACAAAGGGGAAGATGATCTTTTCGGTCTTGCTGACGGGACGCAGAGTCTCCATGCGGATCTGGCGCTCCTTTTTGGTGGTCAGCAATTTCATGATCGGCGGCTGGATGACCGGCACCAGCGCCATATAGGAATAAGCTGCAACAGCGATGGGGCCTAACAATTCAGGAGCAAGCTTAGAAGTAACAAAGATCGCGGTCGGGCCGTCGGCACCGCCGATGATACCGATAGAGCTTGCTTGCGCTTCGGTAAAGCCCATATAGCGCGCAGCTACGAAGGTCACAAAAATACCCAACTGAGCAGCTGCGCCCAGCAACAGGCTCTTAGGATTGGCAATCAAAGGACCGAAATCGGTCATGGCACCCACACCTAAAAAGATCAAACAGGGATAGATGCCCAGCTTCACGCCGAGATACAAATAATCCAGCAGGCCGGCAGTCACCGTCTGCACACCGGTAGCCAGCAAAGTGGTGCCGGTATACAGATCCCCGTTTTGAACGGACAGCCCCACCAGATCGATCACGATATTGGCATTCTCCGCGATCA
Source organism: Clostridia bacterium (assembly GCA_017482195.1). GTDB lineage: Bacteria > Bacillota > Clostridia > Oscillospirales > QAKW01 > QAKW01. The sequence goes on along the minus strand of JAFUNM010000064.1, from coordinate 11,214 downwards.
TCTCTCCGGTGGAAGAAACGATCGCACCTGCGGAATTGATCAAAGCATCAGCCTCCAGGCTCAAGCCGGAGAGATGACCGAATACATAGCTGCCATAGCCGTCGTTGAGAATCACCTCGCCGGATTTTAAAATAGAAAAGAAGTCCGGCATGGTCAGGTTGGCCGAATTGATATACTGAGCTCCGCCAAAGAGATCCCAATGGGCGTGTCCGCCGGCAAAAAGCTCCTCATGGAACATTTCAGCGCCGGGCAGATTAGTCAGCAGCATACCAAAAGCGATGGGCAACAAAAGCAAGGGTTCATACTGCTTTACGATTGCAAGGTAAGCCAGCACAAATGCAATGCCGATCATAATGAGGCATTTCCAATTGCCGCCGTCGACAAACATGGAAAAACCGGTCTGGCTTAAAAAGTTGGTAATTGCGTCTAACATTCAGAGTCGCCTCCCTTTTAAGGGATTACTGGATGGAGCAGAGAGCGTCGCCGGTGGAAACGGAAGCACCCTTCGTCACATTTACGCCCGTAACGGTGCCATCACAGGGAGCCATGATCTCATTCTCCATCTTCATTGCTTCCAGAATGAACAGCACATCGCCCTTCTTTACAGCAGCGCCGTTGGTCACATTGACTGCCAGAATGGTGCCGGGCATAGGTGCATTGATGGCTTCACCGCCTGCGGCAGCAGGGGCTGCGGCAGGTGCAGGAGCAGCAGCGGGTGCAGGAGCTGCGGCAGGCGCGGGAGCAGCAGCGGGTGCTGCGGGAACACCGTCCATTACCTCAACAGTAACTTCATATACAGTACCGTTTACATTTACTTTATACATTTTCATGGTTTTATAATTCCTTTCTTATACTTTTCTTAAAGAACAAATACGGATCGCCGAAACATCGGTGCCCATCTCCTCCGCCAAGGCACAGGCAATTGCAGCCACCAGCTCAGGACGGTTTGGAATTTCCGCGGCAGCAGGAGCTGCAGCGGGTGCGGATGCAACAGGTGCCGGAGCGGGAGCGTTTTCTACTTCGGGAGCAGCGCCGCTTTCCAGCAAACGGACAACCTTACCCATCAACACACACAGGATAACGATACAGATCAGACCAATGAATACAATGCCCAGTCCCAAGAGGACAACATGACCGATATTCATGGTTCCTTCAACCATTTGGAACATACTCTTTTTTCCTCCTTTCCAAAATTACCCCATATTTTCCATTGTAGATAATTTTAGCATTTTTGTAAAGTACTGTCAACAGCACATTTCACAGTTTTTGACTCCTTTTTCCCTTATTTTAGTCTTGTGCAACAAAATATGTTTTTTATTCGTATTATGGTCAAAAGGAGGTTCGATTATGAAATACGGTATCCTGATTTTTGTTTTGCTATTATTGTTTGCAGCGGCAGGCTGTGTCATACGCCCCCAAGAGCCGCAAAGCATAGCGCCAATCGAAGAAACAGAAGACCATTCGACCGTTACGGTAGATTTTGATATTTATAACGGCGATACCACCGTCGAAAGCTATACTCTGACCGGCACTGATGCGGCATACCTCACTGCTCTTCTGCAACAACTGCCCTACGACTCGATGAAAGTATGTAAATGCGTTCCACCCATTATAGTAACCCTGGAAAACGGCGAGAAATACGGCATTAACACAGAGGAAGTCTACGCCCGCTCCTGGTCTGCCATTCCTCAGGGACAAGCAAACCTCACTGAAGAGCAATTGAATAAAATCCAAGCTATTTTTGAGCGGATGAAAAACGAAAGCCGTTGCTCTATCCAAAAAAAGATTGATAATATGAAAGTTTTATGATAGAATGTAAAGAGATTATTTTTATTCTAAAATAGGAGGATTTGAGTTTGAGCTTTTTGTGGAATACCTTCTTCGGCAAAATCCTGATGACTCTTCTGGTATCCATGGTACCGGTGATCGAATTACGGGGTGCCATTCCAATTGCTACCGCCCACGGTCTGGAACCGTATGTTTCCATTCCGGTGGCCATTATCGGCAATCTGATCCCGGTTCCGTTCATTATTATTTTTATTAAAAAGATCTTTGCCTGGATCCGTAAGGTAATGCCTAAACTGGACGGCATGGTCACCAAACTGGAGCAGCGGGCTGAATCCAAGATCGATACGGTTCAAAAATATGCCTTCTGGGGACTCTTTGTTTTTGTTGCCATTCCTCTGCCGGGTACCGGTGCCTGGACCGGCGCACTGATCGCCGCCATGATGGATATGCCGTTAAAGCGAGCCTTCCCTTCCATTGCTCTGGGTGTACTGGCTGCCGGTGTTATCGTAACCTTGGTAACCTACGGCGTTGTTTGGATCATCTGAATTATGCGCAAGCCCCGATCTGTTCGGATCGAACAGATCGGGGCATTTTTTAAGAAAGGATCATTATGAAAAAAATCGCAATTTTAGGAGCCGGCACCTGGGGTCTGGCGCTGGCACGGCAGTTATCTCTGGGCGGCAATCAGGTAACGGTATGGTCGGCATTGGAAGAGGAAATTAACCTTTTGAATTCCACCAAAGTCCACCCCAATCTGCCCAAGATGCAGATTCCTACAGCCATCCAATTTACCAAATCCTTAGAGGACGCCTGCATGGAAAAAGAGATATTACTCTTTGCTGTTCCTTCTGTCTATGTGCGCTCTACCGCTGCAAAAGTCCGTCCATTTGCCAAAGAGGGACAGATCATCGTAAATGTAGCAAAAGGCATCGAGGCTGAAACCCTTATGAGCATGACCCAAATCATAGAGCAGGAACTGGAAAAAGTTCTGCCGATGGTCGCACTGTCAGGACCCACCCACGCCGAGGAGGTGGCGCTGGATCTCCCCACCGCTATCGTATCCGCCAGCGAGGATCTGTCCGCCGCCAAGCAGGTGCAGTCCTTATTTGCCGACACCTGTATGCGTGTATATACCAATCAGGACATCGCGGGCGTAGAGCTTTGCGGCGCGATGAAAAATATCATTGCGCTGGCCGCCGGTATTTCCGCCGGCTTGCATTACGGAGACAACACAAAAGCCGCGCTGATCACCCGCGGTATGGCGGAAATTACCCGACTGGGCCTGGCCATGGGTTGCCAAGAACAGACCTTTTCAGGCCTTGCCGGCATCGGAGATCTGATCGTTACCGCCACCAGTACCCACAGCCGCAACAATCGGGCCGGTTTTTTGATCGGCCAAGGCTATTCTCCAAAAGAAGCCATTAAAGAAATCGGCATGGTCGTGGAGGGTATTAACGCCCTGCCTGCCGCAGTAAAGCTGGCTGAACACCATCAGGTGGAAATGCCCATCATTTCCGCCATCGACGCAGTCGTCCGTCACGGAGCCGACCCTGCCGAAACCGTCCGACGGCTAATGGAACGGGATCAAAAAGCAGAGTAAATATCATAAGAGCCGACAAAAATAAAAAGAGTTAACCTTATTTAAGGTTAACTCTTTTTTCATGTCTGCGGAATATGAAGTTCAATCGGGGATCTTGATCCAGCTATACAGGCAATTGTGATCGCTGATATTGGGCTGAATGGAGGTCTCTACGCCTACACCCGCATCGTGGTTCCAATAATGGAGCAGTTTGCGGGAAACGATGATGTTATCGATGGCGCGGGTGGGTTCGGAAGAGGAGAAGGTATTGACTACTGTCTCAAAATCCAGACCGCCGTTGAGGGCCAGGAAGGTATCAGTATCAAGACAATCAACGAGATCCTGAGCATTGATATTTAAGTCCCCCATCATAACGGCATATGGATACTGTGCGGCATCCGCCTGCATCTGCCGGATCTCAGCGGCACCGGCTTCGCCACCGGTACGGGTTAGGTGGGTATTGAATACATGGAGGATCTTACCGTCGATATCGAGTTGATAGTGGCAGTAGGAGCGGTTGTGGTCTCCGTCGCCTTTCACCTCAAAGTTGATCAGTTCATAGTTCACAATGGGATATTTGCTCATAAAAGCATTGCCGTATTCGCCGCCGCTGTTGGTGGTATTTTTGGCAAAGTGATAATAGGGATAGCCGCATTGCTCGGCCAGCTCTTTGATCTGATCCACATAATCGGAGCGTCCGCATACGGAATCGATCTCCTGGAAACCCACTATATCGGGATTGGTTTCTTTGATGTACTCGGCAGCCTCATCCAGATTGTTGCTGTAATTATTCCACAGCTTCAGGTTATAGGTCATGATCTTCAAATAGCCGGAATAATCGGCATCCTCCGCAGGAAGCACATAACCGGCATAATCTCTGGCATTGACCACCAACAGAGAGGGCTTGGCGGTGGCAGTCTCAAAGGTGATGTTGCTGTCTACCAAGGCTTTCAGCTGAGTGGCCAGGTCATTGACGGTAACCGCCAGATCGCCGTCCACATCCGCAGCCCATACCTCAAAGGCCTGATCCTTATGAATGGTGCCGGAAAGAGCCTGCAGCATCAATGCCGCATCCATTAGGCTGAATTTATTATCGCTGTTGATATCACCGGCAATGAAGTTCTCCGGTGCGGTCTCACGGATCAGCATGGCAGAAGCGGAGTTTTCGGTCACCAGCGCATCAGCGGCGGTGAGACCGTCGGCATAATTGACAACTGCGTCGGTCATGGTAACGGCAGCAGTAACGGTACAGTCAGCGGCAATATCCAAAGTCTTGAAACGCAGATAAACGCTTTCGGCATTCAACTCCCGATCGCCCGACAGGACTACGGTCAGCTCACCGTTTTCACCACGAACGCTTACATCATAGGGAGAAAGCGCTTCCTGATATTCCAGAAGAGCGGGGTCGTAGGTAACCTCAACAGTAAAGCCCGTTAACTTGGTATCGGAGCGGCTGCCAATGGCCAGATCCGCAAGAACACCGGAGCCGGAATAGCTTTCTTTATTAAAGGTCGCGTTAATGGGGGAAACCGGGGACTTGGCAGAGGCATCCTTCACATTCCAGGTATTACCGCAGACGCAGGTATAGGAGAGGACATCTTCACGGAAGTAGTCGCCTTTGACAGCGGTACTGCTGTCGGTTATATCGGCACAAGCGAAGGTGCCGTTATGGGCTGCTTCAGTGCAGTCGGCACAGGCGGCGGTATGGGTGCCTTCTCCTACAGCATAGGTTATGTTATGCTTGAGCGCGGTGTAAGCAGTATCGGCGGTAAAGGTATTGCTCCAGACAAAGCCTTCTGCCCATACTTCGCTGTCGATCTTCGCCTTGGTCGCATCATCCGCGCTCAAGGTGCCGTTTGCGCTGCCCAGCCGGATCTCCCGCCCGTCGGTAAAGGTGAAGGTGACGGTCACAGGGGCGGTATCAGCGGTCAATACAATGGAACCGGTTTCTACCGTCCAATCCGCATCGGCGGTGACATTGAGGGCGGCCAGCGCAGCCTCTTTATTCATATACCGGATGTTGCTGTTATTAACGATCCGGCTGTGTCCCAACACCTCATAGGTGACTCCGGCATCGGTGATGGCATTGGTAAGTTCCACCGTCCAAAAATGATGGTTATCATTAAAGAGGGCGTTCATGGGTGCCCAGGTCTCCTGACCGTCGATAGAGCGCATATTGCCCACCGCGATGATATTAGACGCAGTAGCACTGTAGCCATCGGACCAAGCAAACTTTTCGTTGCTGGTGATGATGGCCGCCTGGGAATGCTCTCCATTGACCAGCTTATTGCCGATCATGGCAATATTGGTGAGGGTCACGGGAATATTGGGACGGCGGATACCGGAGATCAAAAGACCGCCTCCGCAGTCGTCATCGTTGTTGGCGATCAGGGTGCTGTTGGCGACCACGATATTATTCATGGTCAAACTGCCGGTAACCTTATCCCCCTCGCGGGCCATAAAGATACCGGCCATTTCGGTAAGGTTGGGAGCGTTGACTACGCAGTTTTCGACAGAGCAGTTTTCAAAGGTGATGTGACGGACCTTATTGTTTGCACCGCCCGCCATAATGGCCACCCCGTAGCCGGTTCCGTCGGTAGTAACGGTGGCATTCTTCACATGAACGTTGGCAATGGTAGCGGTGAGATCCGCACCGATGACGCCGAAGCCCAATACAAAGGCCCCGTAGGTAGAGAGCGTAACGGTACCTCCGTCGAACTTCAGGTTCTTGAGACCGCCTTCACCGGCGGCCGCCATAAAAGCATGAGTATCGGAATAATTATAGATGGTATGATTTTGGCCGTTGAAGGTGGCCTTGAGATACTTATCATGGCTGACACCGATTCCGGGGAAATCGTCGGAAAAATTGCCCTCATATTCGGTGATGTTCAGATCGGTCTCTAAGTAAACGGTGTCCTCTGCAGCGAAGGAGGCGTAGTTGTTGGCTAAGAAGATCAGATCTTTCAGAGAGGAAACGGAAAACTCGGTAGCCGTGTCGTTGGTCAGCACTTCCTGCACCGATACACGGTCGGCTGCATCTGCAACCGCAGAGTACGATACGGATGCGGTAGGAGCAGTTGTCCAGTCAATGGCAGCGGCCGTTCCGGTGGCATCATTCATCCAGCTTTCGGATTCGATCTTAGCCTTTACGGTTTCATCAAGCACCAAAAGTCCGGTGGCGAGGTCGGGGATCAGTACTACCGTTTCCGCGGCAAATCGGAAGGTAACGGAAAGATCATCGGTATTTACCAGCTGTGCTTTTCCGTCGGCATTGACTGCCCAATCGTTGTAGACCACCGGATAACTGTAGATATGTTCCACTTCACCTGCGGCAGCCTCATTGGCATTCATTTTGGCCAGAGCAGCGGCGAGGGTGAGACCTTCGGCGCTGCTTGTAGCAGCCACAGAAAATTCATTGTTCGTGGCGTTGGCCGTATCGGAGGAGCGGCCCCACATGATGTTGGTACTGTCGGTGAGGAATTCTCCGCTGAGGGTAACCCGCTCATCATTGTTGTAGGAATGGCAGAAGATGAGATTGTCCATCACCGCATTGTCAATGGTATTGCCCACAGCATAAATATTGGAAATGCTTGCAGAGGTGATGCTGTCCCGCAAAGAAACCAGAGCAGCTAAGTTTTTGGAGCCCTCCAGAGGTGTTTTCATGGCATTGTTGACGATCACGATATTATCCATTACCATGGTAGAACTGGAGTAGGTGTTTCCCACCAGCAGAGCGGAGGCTTCATTATTAATACCGTTTGGATTGGTGATAGAGCTGTTAGTGACCACCACATTTTTTACCAGATAATTCCCGGTACGCATCCGCCCGGCGATAAGACCCACTGAGTGAGCGCCGTTTTCAGAACCGGTAATATGCGTATTATCTACCGAGCAATTGATGACGGAGCAGTCCTTGGTGGCATTATTCTGCATATAGCCGATCATTCCGCCGATATAACAGGTGGCGGTGGAGGTGATGGTGGAGTTCTTCAGATGTACATTATCCAGTACAGCGCCGCCTGCCTCTACGGTGGTGGCAATGATACCGCCGTAGCCGGAACCCAGATCTACATGGAAATTATCAAAGGTCACATTCTTTAGATAACCCACGATATGGGTAAAGAAGCCATGGCTGTCGGTAAAGTTGCTGATGGTATGACCCTGACCGTCGAAAGTAAATTTAGTGGTGCCGCTGAACCCGTCAAAATCGGCAGCAAAGGTGTTTCCTTCGGCAACTGTACTGGTGTAACTGCCGGAAAGATCCAGATCGGTGGTCAGGTATAGCGTATCTTCAATGGTAAAGGAAGTATTGTTGGCGCTGGCAAAGACCAGCTCCTCCAGGGTGGAAACAGTAAAATGGGTAGAAGTACTTTCGGCAATTTTTGTAACCGAAACAGCATCCTCCGGAATGCCGGAGATGTCTGCAGCAACAGGCAATACAATGGAGGTCAGCATGGAGAGGATCATCAATAATGCCAGAAGAGCAGATAAAATGTGTTTTCTGTTCATTGTTTATTTCCTTTCATCGCTCGATATACGATTGTTTAACTCAAATGTACACAATTTTTCTCAGTTGTTTTTATTCATCCATTCTGCCAAAGCACAAACGGAACGGAGAGAAGCCTGATCGTCTTTTGTAGGGACAGAATCTGTCTTGTTGCTTAAAATAAGCGGGTGTATTTCCTTTACATTCAGCTGCTTTAAGATCAAGCGGGCGGTGCTTTCGGCTTTTTCAGCACCGCCGGAGCCGCCGCCTACCAAAAGGATACCGCCTTTTTTGGGTTTTCCTGTATAGGGACGGTAAAAATAAGGCTGCAAGCGGCTGGCAATACTCATCAAGGGCGGGGGCAGTGTTTCCATCCAGATGGGAGAGGCAATAATAATGTTGTCATATTCCTCCAGTTTCCGGTAGAACTCCTGCATTTCGTCTTGCTTGCAGCAACCGGAATGGTTGCTGCAAGCACGGCAGTCCGTACAGGGGGAAATGTTCGCCTCAAAAGCATCGATCTGCAGCACTTCGCCCAACAGTGTTGCTTTGAACACTGAAAGAAGGGAGGCGGTATCTCCCTCTTTACGGGGAGACCCGTTTAAGATCAGCGTTTTCATACGCCATAGAAGATCCAGAGATAGATGTACGCGGGAATGATGGCGGAAAGAGTAAAGGGAATACCGATCTTAAAAAAGTCGCTGTTTTTCACAGTATGCCCGTCTTTCCGCAGAATGCCGATACCGGTAATATTGGCAGAGGCGCCGATGGGGGTACAGTTACCGCCCAAAGTGGCACCGGAAAGCAAACCAAAATAGAGTACGGTGGGATCGATGCCCATAGCGGGAGCCAGAGCGCCGATGACCGGAATCATCGTGGCAACATAGGGGATATTATCGATAAAGGCGGAGATCAGAACCGAAGCCCAAACCACCAGGGTATACATTAAAAAGGGATTGTCGCCGCCGGCGGCTGCCAAAAGGTCTGCCAGTTTCTGGATCACGCCCTGTTCCTCAATGCCGGCAATCATCAGGAAGAGACCCAGCAGCAGACCGATCGTCTCAAAGTCGATGGACTTAATCGGCTGGATAATAGCGGAAACTTCCTTTTTCCTGATAAAGCTATAGGTGATCCCGACGACCATCATGACACAGCAGATATAACCATTGGTCTCAGCGGGCTTATTGGGAATAAAGGAAGCAACGATCAGCAGGAGAATGGTGCCTACCAGCAACACAGTGGGTACAAAATCGGTAACCTTGGTTCGTACGCCTGCTTTGGGGATGGGAGCCTTTTCTTTGCGGAAAAGGAAGAGCAGGATGATGGCGGAAAGAATTGCGCCCAGCTCCACCGCAAAAAACATACCGGGCTTTCCCTTGTACCAAAAGAAGTCCAAAAAGCTCATGTCGAGGGCGGAGCCCAGCATGATGGCGGTGGTGTCGCCCACCAGCGTGGCGGCACCCTGCAGGTTGGAGGAGACCGCAATAGCAATAATAAAGGGAACCGGATTGGTCTTAAGCTTTTTGCAGATCTCAAGGGCCACCGGAGCGACCATCAGTACGGTCGCAACATTGTCTACAAAAGCAGAGATAATACCGGCGAAAAGCGCCAGACAGACTGCTGCCCACTGCACATTTGGCACCTTTTCCATTATAAGATCTGCCAGCAGCTCCGGCATCTTACTTTCAATAAAGAGGGCTACCAGACCCATGGTACCGGCGATCATTAAAAGTACATTGAAGTCGATGGCGCCCCATACATTGCCGAGGGGCAGCATGCCGGTTGCAATGAAAATGACCGCGGCGCCTAAGGCGATATAGGGGCGGTACTTGCTGAACACCAGCATCAATACATAAGTAACGGCAAATAAAATAATAGCGGGAATCATCATATGGTTATTCTCCTATTCTTTTTATTATAATATGATATTAGTTGTCCAAAAAGTCCTTCAGCTTGCGGCTGCGGCTGGGATGGCGCAGCTTACGAAGTGCTTTGGACTCGATCTGGCGGATACGCTCACGGGTTACATTGAATTCCTTCCCCACTTCCTCTAAGGTGCGCTGTCTGCCGCCCCGCAGGCCGAACCGCAGTTCCAGTGCTTTGGCTTCTCTGGGGGTGAGGGTAGAAAGGACTTCCACCAGCTGCTCACGCAGCATGATCTGAGAAGTGGCCTCCACCGGGGCAGGAATATCATCGTCGGGAATGAAGTCGCCCAGATGGCTGTCCTCCTCTTCGCCGATGGGGGTCTCAAGCGATACGGGATCCAAAGCGATCTTTAAGATCTCCCGCACCTTTTCCTCCGGCTGATTGATCTCTCTTGCGATCTCCTCGCTGGTAGGATCGCGGCCCAGCTCCTGCACCAGCTGACGGGAGACCCGCATGACCCGATTGATGGTCTCCACCATATGCACGGGAATACGGATGGTTCTGGCCTGATCCGCAATGGCACGGGTAATGGCCTGACGGATCCACCAGGTGGCATAGGTGGAAAATTTATAGCCCTTTTCATAATCGAACTTCTCGACGGCCTTGATAAGACCCAGATTGCCCTCCTGGATCAGATCCAGAAAATGCATACCGCGGCCTACATACCGCTTGGCGATGGAAACCACCAACCGCAGGTTGGCCTCGGACAGACGCTGTTTGGCCTTCTCACCCAGAGCGATCTGCCGATTCATCAGCTCCAGCTCCTCCTCGGAAAAACTCTCAGGCAGGCTCTCGGCTATCTCCCGATCCTCTTCGGGGATGGACTTGCCGGCCTTCTTCTTTTTCATCAGTTCCAGCATCTTGGCGCTTTCGTTGCCCAGGATCATCCGCTTAGCAAGATCGATCTCTTCTTCCCCGCTCAAAAGAGGAACCTTACCGATCTCCTTCAGATAGACCTTTACGGGATCGTCTACCAGCGTAGGCTCGCCCTGCTCGATGGGGCCGTTTTCCTCATCCTTGCTCTCTACGGACTTTGCAATGCTGGAAAGATCTTCGATATCATCCACAGAATCCTCGATGATCTCAATTCCCTGCTCCTCCAGAAGATCATAGAGTTTTTCGATCTGCTCCGGATCGAGGGCCACCTCGTCCAGAATATCCATGATCTCCCGGTTGCTTAAAGAGCCCTTGGATTTACCCAGTTCCATCAGCTCTTTATAAAAAGACTTCTTCTCAAAATTCATCCTAAATCTCCTCTCAGTTTTTGCATCAGCTCTTCCGGAGAAAGACTCTCCGTATTGATCTGTTTACTTCCTTCTTTTTTAATATTTTGAATACACTCGCGAAGCTGCTCCAATGGCTCCCCGTGAAGCACAGCAGTGTTTACAAAAAACATGATCCGCGCCATCTCCTGCTCATTAAACTCTTTGGCATA
>JAFUNM010000063.1 GCA_017482195.1 Clostridia bacterium | reverse complement strand
TCGGTCTTTTGACAGCGGGTTTAGATATTTTTCTATTGGTAGTTCCGAAAGTTTGTGAATTCAATAAGACATCCAGATTTTTTTTATTTATTCAAAACCATAAATGGAGTTTATCGCTCTTCACGGCAATTATTATTAATTGCTTGGTTATTATTTTATTAGTTCCATATACAGAAACACCCCAAATTTATGATATAACTGCAGAGCCCATGCAAGCAAGTGCGAAGGTGGGCACTTTGGTCTATAAAGTGAAGGTAGAAACCAATAAAACGGTAAATGATATTAAAATATATGTCAATGATGTGGAAACTGCTTTAATGTCATATTTTGGAAACACCCAAAATGGACGGGTGTTTTCGACGGAAATTGAATTGCAGCAATCGCTGAACGAATATATAGTATCTGCCGGTATTCTATATCCGAATGACAATATCATTTTTGAAAACAGTATAGTTGAAACCATTCGTCTAAGTACGGAGGAAGCTCAAACTGAAGAACCGGGAATCAAAAATGAAGTGGCTGAACCTACTGTTACCTTGCCGATTGTTACACCTCAAGATGAGGTGAAGAATGAAACAGAAACGGCTCCTATTCCAATTCCGGAAACCATTACCGTTCCCGAATCTAATGACAACGCTGTTCCTGATGCTGCACCTGAAACTGAACCGGAAGTTACACCCACTCCGTACCCGGAAACGGAAACGAATTCAGGAGCAGAAGAAGTTGAAACTGAACCCACTCCAATGCCGGAGCCCGAAACGAAACCGGAATCTAATCCGAGCATTGAAGCGGACCCCACACCGGATTTGGAAACGGATTCTGCAAAGGAACCTGAATCAACACCCGGCAATACGGAGTTGACAGTTTCCGGTTCCTATGAAGAAAAGCCATTATCCTTTACAGATATAGATGCAGTAATATATGCTGTTACTTCCTTTGAGGTCGAGAAAGTCACGATCTCCAGTTCGATGAATACTGAATCTTACGGGCCTTGGAATATGAAATCTTCGGATGGAATTCATTGGACTTTTGATGCCGATTTTTATGAAGCAGGAGATTTTTTGATTACAATTCAGGCCTATTCCTCTGATGGACAAGTTGCAACAGATCAGTTGACGATTTCATATCCTTTTTACGATTTTTTAAATGAGAGGCAGTAAATAGAATTCAAGCCGCACCCAAAAGGGTGCGGCTGTTTTCATGCCATTAAAAAAGTGGGGTCTACCGGTTTGTCGTTTTCCCAAAGTTCATAGTGAAGATGGTCGGTCTCACCGCATTCCAGCAGCATAGATTTTCCCACGGTGCCGATGGGATCGCCCTTGGCTACCGTCTGCCCCTCCTGCACTGCGATGGTGCCCAGGGAGGCATAGCGGGAAATTTTTCCGTCGGTATGACGGACGACCACCAGATTGCCCAGAAGATCATCGGTTGCTGCCGATTCCACCACACCCTCACAGACATTCAGTACATTGGTGCCCTCTGCGGCTGCAATATCAATGCCGCTGTGGGTACGCCAATCCTTAAGGGTATAGGAATAGACCGGCTGCTCCGGGGAATAATGAGCAATGACCTCGCCACTCAAGGGGACGCTGTATTCCGCTGCCTCGATTTGGGGTTGCTGCTCTGTTGCGGGGGTGTCCTCTGTATTTTCAGGGGTTTCCTCCCGGTCATCCGGCACATTATCCTCCACCTTTTCCACGTCCTGCGTGGCGGGATCCTGGGTGATAGGGTTTTCTGCCTCTTGCTGCTGGGCGTGCCGATAGGAAAGAAAACTGACCGTGCCCACCGTCAGCACGCAAAGGGCCAATACCATGTAATACCCTTTTGTTTTTAAAAATCCGATGATTTTATTCTTCATTGCGTTTCATCCTTTCCGAAACTTGCTGTTTCTAATATGGACAGGATTTTTCGCAATTATTCAGTTTTTAAAGATGTTCCCGGATAATAATAGGCCAATATTTGATCGTAGGTGTAGCCGTTTGCGGCCAAAACCGAGGCGCCGTATTGGCTCATGCCCACCTGATGGCCGTAGCCGGACACATTGAAAACCGCGTTTTCCCCTTCGATTTTTAATGTAAAACGGGTGCTTCTCAGCGAAAACAAACTTCGCAGCTCCCGGCCGGTGAAGGTTTTATCGCCCAGTACCTGGGTGGCTACCGAACCTCCGGAGGTCAGTACGGTAGCGCCGGGGGTATAGTCGGTCTGGCCGATTTTTTCGCAAAATTCTGTCAGCGGTACCGTTACGACAGAGGAAAAGCCTTTGGCCTCCCGATCCCAATGAGAGTCTACCGACACTAAATAGGGAACCTCAGCGCCCCAGACATCGGCGGCATCTTCGGTCATTCCGCCGGAAATGGCATGAAATACCGTGTTGGCCGCCGTACCTTGATAGAGCAACACTTTGCCCGCTGTTGCGGTCACCGCTGAGCGGATCCGTTCATAGGAAGCATCATACCAATCCTCACCCCATTTGAGAATAGCCTCAGCAGGGGAAAGATAGGCCTTGCAATGGTTGGGATCGTCGCAAACATCCCCGATATGTCCGAAATCGGAAGAAGGATTGGAAGCAATAGTGTTTTTTCGGTGGAGCAGATAGGTATAAGAGGCTACTGTTTGGGCTTTTAAGGCCTCTTCCGGATAGGATGCGGGCATTTCTCCCGCTACGACACCCCAGAGGTAATCGGTGAGTTCCAACACCTGGGCAGTGCCGGTCTCATGGCGGTAAAGAGTCACCGTTTCTCCCGGCGGAGTTTCCGGTTCCGGCTCTTGGGGCAAAAAGAGTAAGAGCAACAAAAAGGGCAGAAATAAAAGCAGGATATAAAGTAAGATCCATCGTTTTGACATCTTGATTCACCTCGGTACAAGCCTATGCCCGAAGGAAACAAAAAATGCGAGCATCTTTCGATGCTCGCATTCGGGATTTTTTGGCTTATGCCTTGTTGACGGAACCGAAGAGCTCCATCTTTTCCTTCACGGTAGCCTTAATGGCTTCAAAGCCGGGAGCCAGGAGCTTTCTGGGATCGAAGCCCTTGCCCTCCAGATCCTTGCCGGCCTCGATGTACTTGCGGGTAGCATCGGCAAAGGACAGCTGGCACTCGGTGTTTACATTGATCTTGGCAACGCCCAGAGAGATGGCCTTTTTGATCATGTCGGCAGGGATACCGGTACCGCCGTGCAGTACCAGGGGCATACCCGTGGTAGCCTGCTGGATCTTCTCCAGTGCTTCAAAATCAAGACCTGCCCAGTTTGCGGGGTATTTACCGTGGATGTTGCCGATACCGGCAGCCAGAAAATCCACACCCAGGTCGGCAATCTTCTTGCATTCTTCGGGGTCGGCAACTTCGCCGCGGCCCACAACGCCATCCTCTTCGCCGCCGATAGAGCCGACTTCAGCCTCGACAGACATACCCTTTGCGTTGGCCAGAGCAATGATCTCTTTGGTCTTTTCGATATTTTCTTCGATGCCGTAGTGAGAACCGTCGAACATAACGGAAGAAAATCCGTCTGCGATGACCTTCTTGGCACCTTCATAGGAACCGTGATCCAGATGAACAGCAACAGGAACCGTAATGTTCAGCTCCTCGATCATTCCCTTGACCATGTCCATTACAGTTTTGTAACCGCACATATACTTGCCGGCGCCCTCGGAAACACCCAAAATAACAGGGGATTTATTCTCCTCGGCAGTCAGCAGAATGGCCTTGGTCCACTCTAAGTTGTTGATGTTGAATTGACCAACGGCATAATGACCCTCATAAGCCTTTTTGATCATTTCTTTTGCAGATACGAGCATATTTTTTTCCTCCTTGAAATTTCTGACATTTATTATACGGCAATCTATTTAAAAAATCAACAATTTCTTTGACTTTTCACCAAATATACTGTATAGTATAAGAGTAAAAATTTGTGCTGAAAGGATGTTTCCATATTATGAATAAAGTCATTATCACAGCGGACAGTACCTGCGATCTTTCTGCAGAGATGAAAGAGCGGTTTGGTTTTAAGATCGTTCCTTTGTATGTCAATTTGGGGGACGATTCCTTTAAGGACGGCGAAGAGATCCATCCCGATCAGATTTATGATTATGTGGCCGAAAAGAAGCAACTGCCCAAGACGGCTGCGGCTTCCATTCCCGATTACATTGAGTTTTTCTCTCAGTTTACCAAGGAGGGTTTCGATGTCGTCCACTTCAATATTTCCTCCACCATGTCCGTGACCCATCAAAATGCCAAGATGGCCGCTGAAGAGACAGAGGGCGAGGGCAAGGTCTATGTTGTCGACAGTGCCAACCTTTCCACCGGCACCGGATTGCTGATGCTGGATGCCTATGATCTCAAAGAGGCCGGCAAATCTGCTGCAGAGATCTATGAAGAAGTTCTTAAGCGCGTTCCTTTGGTGCGCGCCAGCTTTGTAGTAGATCAGCTGGATTATCTGAAAATGGGCGGCCGCTGCTCTTCTGTTGCTGCTCTGGGTGCTACCGTGTTGAAGCTGCACCCCCGGATCTTCGTTGCCGAGGGCAAGATGGGCGCCGGCGAAAAATACCGCGGAAATATCGAGAGCGTTATGGTGCAGTATGCCAAGGCGATGTTGAATCAAAATGCTGAAAAGATCGTAAAAAACCGCTGTTTCGTTACTTATACTAAGACGGATGCCGCGACTGTGGAAAAGGTTAAGGCTGTGGTAGAAGAATCCGGTCTGTTTGATGAAATTTATGAGACGATGGCAGGCTGTGTTGTTACCAGCCATTGCGGTCCCGGCACTCTGGGTGTGCTGTTTGAGGTCAGTGAATGACCAAAGTTGCATTGGGCTTGAGCGGCGGGGTAGACAGCGCGGTTGCCGCTTCCATGCTGCGGGAAGCGGGATACGCTCCCATCGGTGTATTTTTGAAAATGCACCGGGTGGGCAATGAAGAGACTGCTGCCCGCAAAGCGGCGGAAGAATTGGGCATTCCTTTTTATTTAAAGGATATGACCGTCCTGTTTGAGGAACAGGTCATACGTCCCTTTGCAGCCTATTATAAGCGAGGCGAGACTCCAAATCCCTGCATTCTCTGTAATCCCGCTGTTAAATTTCGCGGTCTGTTGGAGGCGGCGGACGCCTTGGGGTGCGAAAAAATTGCCACAGGCCATTATGCGGCGGTGGAACAACGGGGGAGTCTGCATCTGATCAAGCGCATTCCGGGTCAGGCAAAAGACCAGAGTTATATGCTCTACGGTCTCGATGAGGCATGCCGTTCCCGCCTTTTACTGCCGCTCGGCATCGATAAAGGCAAAGAAGCGGTTCGTGCCCTTGCGGCGAAAAAAGGCCTTTCTGCGGCACAGAAAAAGGACTCTCTGGATATCTGCTTTTTGGAAGAGGATTGCTCTCACGGTGCTTTTATTGAAGAATATACCGGGTCTCCGCCTGCTCCCGGTGAGATCGTAAGTGTGTCCGGCGCTCGCCTGGGGACTCATGAGGGCATCTGCCATTATACGGTGGGGCAGCGGCGCGGATTGGGCGTTTCCGCCGACCAGCGGCTGTATGTCACCGCTCTGGATCCTGAAAAAAATACTGTCACTTTGGGGCCTAAAGAAATGGCGCAGCAGACAGAGGTACATCTGCGGGATGTGCTTTTGCATTGCCCGTTGCCGGAAAAAGGGCTTACCGTGAAGGTTCGTTCTCGGGATAAGGATACTCCTGCCCGCCTGCTTTTGAGCGGGAAAGGAACCGGTATTTTGACCTTTGAACAGCCGAAAATGGCACCGGCTCCCGGCCAGAGTGCGGTGTTCTATTGCGAGGATTTTGTTATCGGCGGCGGAGTGATCGTTGCTGCTAATAAAATTCTATAAAAATTCGATTTAGGTACTTGAAATTTTGTATACTTTATAGTATTATATATCTGTGTATATATACAATACTCGGATGAGGAGGTCGCATATGGCTGAGATGGAAAAGCAAGAAGTCTTGCTGGAAGAAGCAGTTGAAGAACAGCAAGAAGGCTTGCGTTTAGAAGAATTGGAAGCTTTAGCCGATGAATTCACTTTGGAGGATCTGGCTGAATTCGATGAAGGGCTGGAGTTTGACGCTTCCGATTTGGAACTGCTGAAGCCTTCCTATACCAAAAAAGAAAAACTAAAGATGATCCTGATGAACAATACCGTGTTCTCCATCATTAAATGGAGTATTGCGGGTCTTGGTCTGATCGGTCTCGTTTTCCATATTTTAGCATCGATCTCTCCCGATATCAGTGAGGCTTTGAGCACCAGCGTTTCCGCTGCTATCCGAAACGGTATTACCTCTGTTTCCAGCCTGCTGACCGTCTCTTTGATGGAGATCCTTGCTTTGGTCGTACTGGTCGGTATTCTCGCTTATGCCGGGTTCCTGATCTTTAAGACCATCAAGGAAAAAGAGGGCATTAAGATTGCCGGCTTCTGGGTGCAATTCGGCTACGTGCTGGTTGCCGTCTTCGGTTTTGGCTATCTGCTCTTTTCTTTGTGCTACGGTGTTACCACCAACCGTCCGATGTTGTATAAATCCGAATTGGAAGATTATGTGCCCAACTACTTTACCGAGGAACGTTTGGATACAGCAATGCTGTATTATATCGATCAGATCAATGAAGTCTCGGTAAAGGGTCGTGAGAATATCTTCTTTACTACCGCCGGAAATTCCCAGTATGCCTCTACCGGCAGTTCTTTAGAGGAGATCGGCGAAGCCGTTAATCATATGTTTGATCTGGCCTCCGAGGATTATGGATTTTTAAAGGGCAGCGATGTTACCGTTAAGGAACTGATGGCTGCTCCCATGTACACCGCAATGGGAATCGGCAGTATCTATTGTCCTATTACCAGCGAAGTACTGATCAACCCCGATTATCCCGAAGTGATCATCCCTATGCAGGTGGCCAGAGCCATTGCTAAGCAGCGTGGTATCACCAATGATCATGATGCAAGCTTTGTGGCCTTCCTGGTCTGCTCTCAGTACGCAGATGATCTTGGCAAACTTACCGATAAGTATAATACCAACTATATTAAATACGCTGCTTATATGGATGCTTACTTAGAAGTCAGCAGCGGCGTATACAGCATGAATCCCAATGTCCATCTTTATTGTGCCTCTGCTTTGAAGGAGAGCGCCAAGAAGGATGTGGTGGCCTTAGTCAAGGATCTGGATGCCCTTTACGGCAACACTTCCAATCTGGTAGAATTCCAGGCCGCCAGCAAAAAGACCAGCACCGATGATTATAAAGTTTTGGCAAAACTGCTTTATGCCGAGTTCACCCGCCGTGTCGATAACGGCAGCATCGGCGTGAATACCGATCCTGATGATCCCGTTCCTGCAAGCAAGCGTCCCAGTTATATGTATCTGCGTTATCTGGTCTCCTATTTTTCTTATGAATTGGAGGACAACTGGTACGATACCGTTCAGGATGTGTATGAGGAATACAATCCGGAACCCGAAGAGAATGAATAATTGATAAATCCCGCAGCAAAATGCTGCGGGATTTCTTTTCTTAATATATAATAAAGAAAGAGATGCTATTCGATAGCATCTCTTTTTTGCATCAGTCCAGTTTCAAGGTGTTCAAAAGGTCTCTCAGTGCCTTTAATTCTTCATCGGTGAAGGATACGCCTTTGTTCATCTTGGTACCGTCGGGAGACCATTCTCTCAGGTCGTACTTTGCGGGCCGCTCCATCCAGCTGATCTTGTTGAGCTGCTTGGCCCAACCATTGGCATTCTGCGGAAGATCGCCGTAATGCTCGGTGATTTCATACTTAAACTCTGCCATTGTGACACCCCCTTATAATATATTTATTATACATTAATATTATATATAGTGGTTTTACAAAATGTCAAGTAAATATTCATAAATTTTTCATATTCAGGTGTTGACATTGGGCAAAAATAGTGGTAAAGTATCATTGTTAGCACTCCGAAGGTTCGAGTGCTAAAAATTGAAAGGATAGGTACAAGGATGAAGGAACGGCTGAATGTCATTCTGAAGGCCGCCGTTGAGGCATATGTGGATACCGGCGACCCGGTTTCTTCTAAGCTGATTCTGGAGCGGGCTGCCCTGAAAGTTTCCTCCGCTACCGTCCGCAATGACCTTGCGGAGCTGGAAGGAGCGGGCTATCTGGAGCAACCTCATACCAGTGCCGGCCGAATACCCACGGAAAAAGGTTACCGCTATTATGTGGATCATTTGCTGCAAGCCGCTATACTTCCGGTGGAACGGGCCGCTGTCATTGATGAAGCTATCGAGGATCCTACCGGCAATGTGGATGAGTTTTTAAAGCATGCACTTTCTCGGTTTTCGGAGATCACCGGTTATACTGCTGCAGCGGTAATGGCACATTCCGATGAGGATCGCATCATTAAGGTGGAATTGGTCAAGACCGCTGATAATTGCCTGAATCTGGTGGCAATTACCCGCAGCGGAACCGTAAAAAATAGCTTCTGCCGTTTTTATTTTCTGGCCAGTGATGAAGATATTGCCGACCTCTCCGAGGTGCTCAATAGCTTTTTGGGAGATGTCAGTTTTTCCCGCTTGACCGATGAGGATTTTGAGGCTTTGGAAAGCCGCCTTTCTGCACTTCATCAAAATTGGAATTTTGTGGCAGGTGTGGTTAAGAACATGGTCAATTCCATCCGTAATCCTAAGGTCTTTGTCTCCGGCCAGAGCAACCTTTTGTCCCATCCGGAATTCTATGAAGTCCATAAAGTGCAGAATGTGATGAATTTCCTGAGCCGGGAGGATGAGATCCGCACCCTCTTGAGCAATCAAGGTGGTGAAGAACTCTCCATCTCCATCGGCAGCGAGATCGCCGGCATCAATTTCAGCGATATGGGCCTGATCGTAAGAAAATACGGAAGCAGATCCGGCTTCGGTGCCATCAGTCTTTTGGGCCCCAAACGGATGGATTACGGTGCAAATGCCTCCCAGGTGGAGTATTTTGCAAAATGTATCGAACAATATTTAAAGGATAGAGAGGGTTCCTGATGGAAGAAAATAAAAAAAATGCAGCCCCGGAGGAAGAGGTCAAGGCGGAAGAGCCTAAGACGGAAACTCCAAAAAAGAAAAAGAAGAAAAATGAATGGGAAGAAAAATTCAATGCGGAGCATGATCAGTATTTAAGACTGTATGCGGAGTATGATAACTACCGTAAGCGTACCGCAAAGGAACGGGATCGTCTGGTAGGTGACGGTGTAGCCAAAGCCATTGCTGCGATCCTACCCGCCATTGATAACCTGGAGCGTGCCCTGGCCGCTGCCGGAGAAGAAGAGGGCGGACTGAAAAGCGGCGTGGAGATGACCCTGCGTCAACTGCTGGACTCCCTGAAAAATATCGGTGTCACCCCCATCGGCGAGCCGGGCGAGAAATTTGACCCCAACCGCCATGAGGCGATCATGCACATAGAAGACCCGGAACGCGGCGAGGATGAGATTATTGAAGTGTTCCAGCGGGGCTATGTATATAAAGAAGAAACAGTTATTCGACCCGCAGTCGTTAAGACTGCTAACTAAGTAAAGGAGAAAGAGAACAATGAGTAAAATTATCGGAATTGACTTGGGTACCACCAATAGCTGCGTCGCTGTTATGGAAGGCGGCGAGCCTACTGTTATCACCAATAGCGAAGGCGCCAGAACCACTCCGTCTGTGGTTGCCTTCAGTAAGACCGGCGAGCGTATGGTCGGTCAGCCTGCAAAGCGTCAGGCTGTTACCAACCCTGACCGTACCATCGCATCCATTAAGCGCGATATGGGATCTGCCCGCCGTATCAATATCGACGGAAAGGATTATTCTCCCGAAGAGATCTCTGCCTTCACTCTAATGAAACTGAAGGCTGATGCAGAGGCCTTTCTGGGCGAGCCTGTTACTGAGGCTGTGATCACAGTCCCTGCTTATTTCAGCGACTCTCAGCGTCAGGCTACGAAAGATGCCGGCCGTATTGCCGGTCTGGATGTAAAGCGTATCATCAATGAGCCTACCGCTGCCGCTCTGGCATACGGTGTAGATAAGGAAGGCGACCAGAAGATCATGGTCTACGACCTGGGCGGCGGTACCTTCGACGTTTCCATCCTGGAGATCGGCGACGGTGTCTGCGAGGTTTTGGCGACTGCCGGTAATAACCGCCTGGGCGGCGACGATTTTGACCAACGCATCATTGACTGGATGGCTGCTGATTTTAAGGCTCAGAACGGGATCGACCTGAAAGCCGATAATATGGCGAACCAGCGTTTAAAAGAAGCTGCTGAGAAGGCGAAGATCGAGCTTTCCAGCGGTATGACTACCAACATCAAC
>JAFUNM010000062.1 GCA_017482195.1 Clostridia bacterium | reverse complement strand
TTCCATACCCTCCTGCCAGGCAGCAGGATATTCCCGGGTAATAACGGTCTTGGGTTGGGTGCCGTATTCAAAATGCTTATGCTCGATCAGGCGGGTAAAGGGCGTTTCAGCATCAGTATAGTTCACCACCGCCACACCCTGATAATTTTCCCGGTCCAAAGTTTCGGTCTCAAAACGCAGACTGCGGTATTCCAGCTTACCGAAGCAATAATTAAAATACGCATCCACCGTACCGGTATAGACCACCTTTTTCGCCTGAGAGAGCCAGTGCTCCCGATCGGCAAGAAAATCAGTATTCAGTCGTATTTCAATCCCGTTCAATAAGTTCTCGATCAGCGGAGTATACCCGCCTTCGGGAATGCCCTGATAGCGATCATTGAAATAGTTATTATCATAAGTAAAGCGCACCGGCAAGCGTTTAATGATAAAGGATGGCAGTTCCTTGCAGGGCCTGCCCCACTGCTTCTCGGTATAGCCGCAGATCAGTTTTTCATAGATGTCTCTGCCCACCAAGGAAATCGCCTGCTCCTCCAGATTGGAAGGCTCGCCCTTGATCTCGGCACGCTGCTCTGCAATCTTGGCTTTGGCCTCTTCAGGAGTACGGACACCCCACATTTGATAGAAGGTATTCATATTGAAGGGAAGGTTATACAATTCACCATGGAAATTGGCCACCGGAGAATTGGTAAAGCGGTTGAACTCTGCCAATCCGTTCACATAATCCCATACTTCCTTATCATTAGTATGAAAGATATGAGCGCCGTAGCGATGGACGGTAACCCCCTCCACCTGCTCACAATAGACATTACCGCCGATATGATCCCGCTTTTCCAGAACCAGACAGGCCTTCCCCTGCTTTTTCGCCTCATGGGCGAAAACGGCTCCGTATAATCCGCTGCCTACAATCAAATAATCATACATTATAAATCACCAACCACAGTATACAGCAGGTTGAACAAAAATACAAGTTAAAAAAATCTTATCTTGGTATTGACAAATAAGATAAAATACTATATAATGTGTAAAGTCAATCGCTTTACATTGATAAACGGAGGTAAAAACCGGTGAAAGATCTGCGCTTTTCCTTACTGATCGACTTTTACGGTAATATTCTGGCTCCCAAAATGAAGGATGCCTTAGAACTATATTATAATGAGGATCTTTCTCTTTCGGAGATCGCCCAGCATATGAAGATTACCCGCCAGGGTGTGCGCGATAATATCAAACGCGGCGAACAATTCCTCACCGAAACGGAAGAAAGTCTCGGCTTTTTTGCACGGTATTCCGGCCTGGAAGAAGAAATGGAGCAGATCCGTAATCTGGCGCTGAACATCCGTGATTTCAATACCCGTCACCATAAGACACCGGAGATCCAACAGTTTGCTGAGGAGATCATCGGCATCACCGAGAAATACAGAGAACAGGAGCAGTAAATGGCATTCGAGGGACTGAGTGAAAAACTGGCGAGAGCCTTTAAAAATCTCAAGCAGCACGGTCATTTGACCGAGAGCGATGTCAAAACTGCCATGCGTGAGATCAAGCTTGCCCTTCTGGAAGCAGATGTAAACTTCAAGGTTGTGAAGGAGTTTATCGGCAAGGTCTCCACGCGCTGCGTAGGCAGCGATGTTTTGGAAAGCCTGACCCCTGCTCAGCAGGTTATTAAAATTGTAAACGAAGAACTAACTGCCCTGATGGGATCGGAGACGGCCAACATTAAGATGGCATCCACTCCCCCAACCATTGTGATGATGGTCGGCCTGCAGGGTACCGGTAAAACCACCCAGAGCGGTAAAATCGCCGGTTACTTTAAGAAGAAGGGCCGCCGTCCTCTGCTGGTCGCCTGCGACGTTTACCGACCCGCAGCCATTACGCAGCTGGAGGTAGTCGGTAGCGGAGTTGATGTGCCGGTCTTTAAGATCGACGGCGAAATGAATCCGGTAAAAATCGCAAAAGAGGCTATTACCCATGCAAAAAAGCACGGAAATGATTTAGTCCTTTTGGATACCGCCGGCCGTCTGCACATTGATGATGCGCTGATGGAAGAGCTGACCCGGATCAAGGAAACAGTCAATCCCCAGGAAATTCTGCTGGTGGTGGATGCCATGACCGGTCAGGACGCTGTGAATGTAGCCGAAAGCTTTGACCGGCTTTTGGACATTACCGGCGTGGTACTGACCAAGCTGGACGGTGACACCCGCGGAGGTGCTGCTCTTTCGGTGAAATATATCACCGGAAAGCCTATTAAATTTGCCGGTGTTGGCGAAAAACTCACCGACATCGAGCCCTTCCATCCCGATCGGATGGCTTCCCGTATTTTGGGGATGGGCGATGTCCTCTCCCTTATCGACAAAGCCCAGGAAGCTTACGATGAGAAAGAGGCAGCTGCCTTAGAGGAAAAGCTGCGGAAGAATAAATTTACTTTGCAGGACTTCCTGGATCAGATGCGGCAGATCAAGAAAATGGGCCCCCTGGAAAATCTGCTTGGGATGATGCCCGGTATGAATCAAGCTCAATTAAAAGATGTGCATATCGACGAGCGGCAGCTTGCCCGCACCGAGGCAATCATCCTTTCCATGACCCCCGCGGAACGGGAAGATCCTTCTCTGATGAACGCCTCCCGCCGCAGACGCATCGCGGCCGGCAGCGGCACCACTGTGGAGATGGTCAATCGCTTGCTCAAACAGTTTGAGCAAATGCAATAGATGGTTAAACAACTGAAATCCAAAAAAGGCAGACGCCGCGGATTCGGTTTTTAATAAGAATTTGAAAGGAGAACAGAAAAATGGCAGTTAAAATCAGACTGAGAAGAATGGGTGCCAAGAAGGCTCCCACCTATCGTATCGTTGTTGCTGATTCCCGCTATCCCCGCGATGGCAGATTTATTGAGGAGATCGGCACCTACAATCCTTACACCGAGCCTGCTACCGTTGTCATCGATGGCGAGAAGGCTAAGGCTTGGATCAAGAACGGCGCTCAGCCCACCGATACCGTAAAGGCTCTGCTGAAGAAGCAGGAAATTCTCTAATCGAGAGGATCCATCATGAAAGAACTCATTATTTATCTGGCGCAGTCTTTGGTAGAGGAGCCGGACGCTGTTTCCGTAACCGAATCCGAAACCGAGGATGCCATTGTCTATGAACTGCGTGTCGCAGAAGACGACATGGGTCGGGTCATCGGCAAGCACGGCAAAATCGCCAAGGCCATCCGCTCGATCGTAAAATCCGCTTCCTTCAAAATGCCGAAGAAAGTGGTCGTTGAGATCAAAGATTAAAAATAGCAGCCACGCAATTCTTTGCGTGGCTGTTGTTTTTTTATAAAAAATATAGTACAATATAGAAAATTCCTTCAAGGAGGACGCTTTATGGAAAAAGAACTGCTGGAAGCAGGTAAAATCATCAATACCCACGCACTCAAGGGTGAAGTGCGCATCTTCCCCTATTGCGATAGTGCAGATTTTCTTTGCGATGTCAAAAAACTCTATATCGACGGCGAAAGTTATAAGATCAATGCCGCCCGTGTTCATAAGGGACAAGCTCTTATTAAATTTAAGGGTGTCAACAGCATCGAAGAAGCAGAAGCCCTTTTGGGAAAGCTGGTTTATTTTGACAAAAAAGACATTCAGCTGGAGGAAGGCCAATTCTTCATTGAGGACATTATCGGCCTTACCGTAGAGGACATTGATACCGGTGAAATTTACGGCAAGGTGACCGAGGTGTTTACCACCGGAGCTAACGATGTTTTTGAGGTAACCGGTGATCGGGTCTTACTGGTGCCGAAAATCGACCAGGTCGTTTTAGAGATCAATTTAAAAGAAGAAAAAATCTTGATCCGTCCCTTGGAGGGCTTGTTTGAATGAAATTTTCGGTCATGACTCTCTTCCCCGAAATGGTGGAACGGGTTCTACAGGAAAGCATCATCGGCAGGGCACAAAAAAACGGGATCCTCTCGGTAGAATGCCTCAATATTCGGGATTATTCTCAGGATAAGCACCGTAGGGTGGACGATTACCCCTTCGGTGGTGGCGGCGGCATGATCATGCAATGCCAGCCGATCTACGATTGCTATCAAGATATCGCAAATAAATCGGAAGAGCGGCCTTATACGATCTACCTTTCTCCGCGAGGATCGGTACTGACCCAGAAGAAGGCGCAAAAATTGAGTGCCCTTCCCCACCTTTGCCTGCTTTGCGGGCATTACGAGGGCGTGGATCAGCGGGTATTGGACGAGATCGTGGATGAAGAGATCTCCATCGGCGATTATGTATTGACCGGCGGCGAACTGCCGGCCTGCGTATTGATCGATTGCGTAGCGCGGATGCTGCCGGGGGTTTTAGCCGAGGAAAGCTCTTATACCAACGAAAGCCACTATAGCGGTCTTTTGGAGCATCCCCAATACACCCTTCCCCGTTCCTGGAACGGCAGAGAGGTTCCGGAGCTGCTGACCGAAGGCAACCATCGGCTGATGGAAAAATGGAAAAAAGAGCAGTCTATTGCGCTGACCCAAAAAATGCGTCCCGATCTCGTCCGCAGACCCATTCCAGACAATAAGCGGCTGCGCTTTATGAGTAAAGAGGATCAAGAGATTTTTCTGGAAATGGTGACCGCCTTTTACAGTACGCCGGGTGTCTTGCATACCATTCCAGCAGAGCATATGGGAAAGACCTTTGAGGGCATTCTCGGCGGAGATCCCTACATCAATGCTTACATGATCCAATTTGAGAAAAAGGTTGCCGGATACTGTCTTTTGAGTCATACCTGGTCCAATGAGGCAGGCGGCCTCACCGTATGGATCGAGGAACTCTATGTGCGCCCTGAATGCCGCGGTCACAAGCTGGCAGAAAAGGCTCTGAGAGAGATTTTCGCTCTTTATAAGAACACAGCTTCCCGCTTTCGTTTGGAGGTCACAGCGGACAATAAAGGGGCAAAAAAGATTTATTATAAGCTTGGTTTTAAGATGTTGGACTATCAGCAAATGATTAAAGAGTAACAAAAAACGGCATTGCTCACGCAATGTCGTTTTTTTGCTTATGAATGATATGTGCGCAAATGTTGAAAAGAACAGTGCCCAGCAGCAGGACTGCGGCGGCGAAGTTATAGGCGCCGATGGTATCTTCGATGGTGGCAAGATGCTCAAAGCGAACGATCAGATCATTGACCAGGGTCGGTATATACAAAGAGACCGAGCAGCAAAACATACTTGTAAAGGAAAGGTTCTTCCAACAGGGTTTGCCGATGCAGATACTAAAAATTCCAAAGACCCATGCAACAACACCGAGAAGAAATGCTAAAAGGTTTAGCAGCCCTCTATGATCAAAGGCGCTCATCAGGCGATCTTCTCTCCCGAAGAGGACGATCAGATGGGACAAAACAATAAAAAGAACGACGGTGCCAGCAAGGATATAAAGACGCCGGCAAAGTGCTCTAAACCGGCTCTCCTTTTCATGAACAGAAAGTTCGATCATATTGCGGATGACCGGATCTGTGGATTCATGCTCTAATCCCAGCAATTTGGAAACAGAAATGTCCAGCAATTCCGCCAGTTGTTCCATCAACGAAAGATCGGGATAGTTGAGCCCTCTCTCCCATTTGCTGACTGCCGCCACCGAAACATGAAGCTGCTCAGCGATATCCTTTTGGGTCCAGCCCTTGGCTTTGCGTTGCTCGGCGATCCTCTTCCCTGTTGTTTGTGCATCCATAGCGACGCCTCCTTTCGATGGCTTTATTATAGGTGCTTTCCGGGAGAAAAGCAAGCGACTTAAAGTTGAATTCAAGACATTGCAACTGTGAGTTGCAGAAATTCAAAGACAAATTGATGGAAATGCGCATGATTTTTCGCTATAATGGAAGCAGATCAAAAGCAAGGAGGATGCGCTGATGAGCATCGGACAACGGATTTATGAACTGCGAACAAAAAATAATCTTTCCCAGGAGGCGCTGGCAGAGCGACTGGAGGTCTCCCGCCAATCGGTATCCAAATGGGAGACTGACGCGGCGGTTCCTGATCTGGATAAATTGATTCGGCTCAGCGATGTATTTGAGGTTTCTTTAGATGAGCTAACCGAACGAAAGCAACCCCCGGCCGCCGCGAACGCGGACGCGAAAAATCCCGCCCTTACCCAGCAAAAGATCATCGGCTATATTTTGCTGGGCGGAGGAATACTATTTGCGCTGATCTATAACATCCTCTATTATACTACCCAAATCTCAATGACCAGCGGCAATCTAGTTTTCATGCTGATCATTCTGCCCATGCTAGGCTGCGGCGGGGTCTGTCTTTTTATCCAAAAGAAAGCCGCTTATTGGTGCTGCTGGCTTCTCTATTGGCCGCTGGAGCTTCTGACGGTTTTGACCATGGCGCCCCTTTCCCTACCCGCCATTTTGGGACGGTTGGTCTTGGAGATCGCCTTAGCGGTCATCGCCCTGCACTTTTATAAAAATACGGCGATATCATTTACAAAACGGTCTGTTCGCTGGCTACTCTTCGCCTGGATCGGCTATATTGCGGTCTTTATCGGATTAACCTTTTTGATCCACTATTCAGTGGATCCGGTGCAGGCTTATATCACCACCGTTTTTCTTGCAGATCTTGCCGCCATCCTCACCCGGGCGCATCTTTATAAACATACGGTTTTTTACTTTAAAAACAGAAAAAAGGCTTGCTGATGCAAGCCTTTTTCATTATATAGTCAGCTCCTCGAATTTACAGCCGATGGCTTTTTGAAGTTCTTGAGGGTCGATGAGGATCTGGGCGCCGATGCGGCCTCCGCTGATGATAATCTCATCGAAGAGACTAGCGGTCTCGTCGATAACGGTAGGAAACTGCTTTTTCATCCCAATGGGGGTACAGCCGCCGCGAATATAGCCGGTAAGCGGAAAGATCTCTTTCACATGGATCAACTCCACCGCCTTTTCGCCTACAGTCCGGGCGGCTTTTTTGAGGTCCAGCTCCTGGGCAATAGGCAAAACAAAGACATAATGCCCGCCGCTCTTCCCAACTGCTACCAGGGTCTTGAAAGATTGTTCATAGGGTTGTCCCAATTGATCGGCAATATGGACACCATCAATAAATTCCTCGCATTCATAAAGATTGACATCAAAGGGGATGCCTTTTTGCTCTAAGATGCGCATGGCGTTGGTCTTCGTATCCTTAGCCATTGATGATGCGGACGAACTTTTTCTTACCGCGCTTTAAGACAAAGCCGGCAGTGACCTGCTCCTTGGTATAGGAAGCATGGATATCGGCGATCTTTTCGCCCTCCACGCTGACACCGCCCTGTTCAATGGCACGGCGGCCCTCGGAACGGGAGGGAACCAAGCCGCTCTTGACCAAGAGAGTGATGACATCCACCGAGCCGTCCGTATAGTCTTCCTCCGCCACTTCATAAGTAGGCATGTTCTCGGCGCTACCCTGACCAAACAGTGCTTTAGCGCTGGCTTCCGCTTTTTGCGCCTCTTCCTCGCCGTGAACCAGTTTGGTCAGTTCAAAGGCAAGGATCTCCTTGGCCTTATTTAGCTGGCTGCCTTCCCAGGAATCCATCTCATCGATCTGCTCCAAGGGCAGGAAGGTGAGCATCCGGATGCATTTGAGAACATCGGCATCATCGATATTCCGCCAATACTGATAAAAATCAAAGGGCGAGGTCTTATTGGGATCCAGCCATACAGCACCGCTGGCGGTCTTACCCATCTTTTTACCCTCGCTGGTGAGCAGCAGGGTGATGGTCATAGCATGGGCATCCTTACCCAGTTTACGGCGGATCAGCTCGGTGCCGCCCAGCATATTGCTCCACTGATCGTTACCGCCGAACTGCATATTGCAGCCGTAGTTCTGGAACAAATGATAGAAGTCATAGGACTGCATGATCATATAGTTGAACTCCAAGAAGGACAGTCCCTTTTCCATCCGCTGCTTATAGCACTCCGCACGGAGCATATTATTGACTGAGAAGCAGGCCCCCACTTCGCGCAGAACATCTACATAATTAAGATCCAACAGCCAGTCCGCATTATTGACCATCTGAGCCTTGCCTTCACCGAACTCAATAAACCGTTCCATCTGCTTTTTAAAGCAATCGCAGTTATGCTGGATGGTCTCCTTGGTCATCATGGAGCGCATATCGGTTCTGCCGGATGGATCGCCGATCATGGCGGTACCGCCGCCGATCAGGGCAATGGGACGGTTGCCGGCCATCTGCAAGCGTTTCATCAAGCAAAGAGCCATAAAATGACCTACATGGAGGCTATCGGCAGTGGGATCAAAGCCGATATAGAAGGTCGCCTTGCCGTTATTGATCAGCTCGCGGATCTCGGTCTCATCGGTCACCTGGGCGATCAAGCCGCGGGCGACTAATTCTTCATAAATTTTCATACTTCTTTTTCCTTTCAAATGAAAAACCCTCTGTCCCTTTCGGGACAGAGGGCAAAAAATTCCTTTTTGCGGTACCACCTCTGCATCGGATCTTCCTCACGAAAGACCCCTTTGCAAGTAGAAAACCTACTCCCCTTTATAACGGAAGGTGACCGTTTTTTCCTACTATGTTTCAGAAAAACTGCTCCGAGATGTATTCACGCCTTCCCGCCCGTTGCCTCACACCCGCCGGCAACTCTCTTTGCGGCAGCCAAAACGCTACTTCTTCCCTTCTTTGCATTTACCAAAATATTATACTGACAAACCGTCGATTTGTCAAGATTAGAAAAGAATTTCATAGTTTTTGGTGAAATTACCGCCGACAAAGCCGTAGGCGGTAAAACTTTTATAATCCCCCTTCTGATAGATCAGCAACGCCCAATTACCGTCCCCTTCCAAGTCACACACCATGGGTTTGAGTTCTTTGACCGGAGAATTCCCATCCGGATGAAAGGAACTGTAAAGCACCTGGCAGACATCGCCTTTCGCATATGCAATAAAGCAATATTGCGGAGTGTTCTCCCCTTCTTTGGCAGTACTGCAGTTACAGGCCTTGAATAGAACCTCC
>JAFUNM010000007.1 GCA_017482195.1 Clostridia bacterium | reverse complement strand
TTGCTGATTGCAGCCTTTATCTTCTCCCAGGCGCTGTTTGATTCCATTTCGCTGTTTACGTTGGCTGTGGTATTGCTGATCCCCCTGATTTCTTTGCTTTGTCTGCTTGTCAGTCTGGCACTGGTCAAGGTGGAGGTGGGGGAGATCGCCGCACGCCAGCCCCGTCTGCGGGAGTTTACTCTGCCCATCACCGTAAAAAGCAAGACCCCGGTCATGCTGCCGATGATGAAATTTTTGTTCACCGTCAACAACCCTGAGGGTGATGCCGCGGTGCCCGGCTATGCTTATGTTCATTACCGTCCCTTTGGCATTACTACCATGGAAATTCCCTTGAAATTTGATGTGAGAGGTCTCTATAAAGTGGGGGCTGAAAAGGTGATCTTTTATGATTTTCTGCGCCTCTTCAGCATCAAGCGAAAGATCGGTACTGCCTGTACCGTGGTGGTGGAGCCCCGCAATCTGCGCGGCAATATCCCGATGGAGGTCACCAGCATGGAGCAGGAAAGTGCTGTGACCGCCGGCGGCAAGGAAACCCGTTATAACGGGGATATGGCCGGGATCCGGGAATTTAATGAATATGATACTCTTCGTCAGGTCCATTGGAAACTGTCTGCCCGCCTTGCGAAGATGATCGTTAAGACTTATTGGGAAAATGCCTGCGATAATGTGATGATCATTGCCGACCTTTTTTCCTATGAAGAGGAGCCCCTGACCAACCGCCATCTTACCGACTGTGTGGTGGAGGTCACCGCCCGCGTTACTTCTGCTTTGGCGGAGGAGGGGGTTCGGTGCGTACTGGGCTATCCTAATTACGACAGTATGCTCTGTCAGCAAAATATCACGACCCCTGAAGAGCAGCTTTTGGCGCAGGATCAGTTCAAGATGACACCTATGATGGAGGCCGGCTCTCTGGAGCAGACCCTCAGCGAGGTGGATTTTACTGCTTTGCAGGGCGGCGCCCTTTATGTGGTTACCTCTTGCCCTGCCGAGGAACTGGAACGGTTGATGGAGCCTTATATTCGGGGCGTGAATTGCCGCCTGAATTATTTGGTGATCCGTCCGGAGGCAGAAGCTTCCCGCGGTGACCATATGACTGTATTGACTTTATCGGAGTTGGAACATGATAAAAAACGAAAATAAAAAAATCAAGCCCATTCCGGTGGAGCCGCAGATTAAGTTTAAACATGATGCCCGCCGCTTTGGGATCCTGATGGAGATCCTGCTTCTTTATGCAGGACTTCTGGGATATATCTTCTGTAATACTACTGCCCTGGATATGGGTATTCCCGGTGCGGCAACAGTGTTGATCACCGCCGTAGCCTTTGCGTTGATGATCTTTTTAGTTTGGTATAAGCGGATCTTTTTCGGTGTGCTGGGCGGTGTGGCACTCCTGTCGCTGATCGCCTACCCCATCAGCTTCCCTCTCTACCGTTCCATGGGGCGGACGCTGGAAATCTGCTATAACTATACCATATATCTGCTGGGCACCCAGGAGGGTTATACCAGCTATCTGGATAAAATGACGATGGATCTGGAGAACATTCTTCAAAATACGGTGGTGCTTTCCCGTCATTTTTATACTGCGATCATTCTTTTAAGTTTGATCGCCGCTTTGTTCTTTGCCCTGGCGCTGTTCCGCCGCATTCCTATGCTGATCCCCTATGGAGTTACCATGGTAGGTTTGATTCCCTTCTTCCTTTATGGGATTGTGCCTCATTATGCGGCCTTTAGCCTCTTTCTTTCCGCTCTGATCGGTTGCTACGGCCAGAGTGTTGTACAGAATATGCGCACCGGTCGGAAATGGAAGGAACTCTTTAAGAAAAGAGAAAAGAAAGCAAAATCCAAAAAGACCCTCACCACTGCCCAGCGGTGGGAGTTTGCCGCCGGCCATGGTTCCTTCGGTATGATCATTGCAGGTGTGATGATGGTCATTACCCTGAGCACCGCAACCTTTATTTACAGCCGCCCCATTTTGCAGCTGGAGCAGGTGCGTGAGACCATCGACCAGATTGCCCAGGATGTGGGGAATACCCTATTCCGTCGTCGCTATGAAAAGCAGCTGAATGTGGCGGGCTATATGGAGGAGGGAGAGACCCTTTCTATGACCTACCCCACCTTCCGCGGTCTTTCGGTACTGGGAGTTACCAGCAGCACCGATACCCCGATCTATCTCCGTTTCCGCACTACAGTGGACTTCACTCCGGACGGTTGGTCCATTCCCGATGATACCTTCATGGAGGATCTGGAATCTTGGGTCGATTATGAATTTTGTGAATATACGCAGTTTTATAATTATCTTCGCTGGACGGCCCCCGACGGGGATCCTCTGACTGCCGGCCTTGATAATATCGACAGCGAGGAAGAAGGATATATTACGGACCGTATCACCGTCTATCCCAAGTATCAGGTCAGCGATCTGCTGGCCATTCCAAAGGGTGCTGTTTCCCAGGGTCCGGTCAGCGAATATGACGATCTCTCCCGCGAGGGTGATACGATTCTGATGCATAATGACGACCCTGAGGATGGCTCTTATATGTTCCAGGTAACCTCTCCGGTCTGGACCAGCGATGTTTTCCTCACCAATTTTGATGCTACCCAGAAGGCTTATATTCAGATGCGCTCCAAGCACACCGATGACGATCCGCTTCTGCGGATGGAAGCAGAATACAACTCTTTTGTCTGCCGTAATTATACCTCTCTGCCTGATGAGGTACGTAATGATGTAAAGAAGCTGGCCAATGAAATCAGCGAGCCTTATTCCACTAAGCTGGAAAGAGTGCAGGCCATTGAGCGGTATCTGCGTACCAATTATAGCTATTCCACCACCCGTCAACGTTTGACCTATTCCGACGGAACAGAGGCCAGCGCCTATGATTATCTGAACTATTTTCTTTTTGATAATGAGAAGAAGGAGGGCTATTGCACCCTCTTTGCCTCTGCGATGGTATCGATGGTCAGAAGTCTTGGCTATCCTGCAAGAGTTGTGACCGGTTATTATGCTCAGCCGCAGTTCAACGATTTAAATAACTACGGTGTGGAGCTCTTCGACTATAACTATCATGCCTGGGTGGAGGTTTATTTTGACGGTATGGGTTGGGTTACCTTTGAACCTACTCCCAACTACGGCACCGAGCGAAATTATTACCTTTTGGAGCTGGTAGACGAGAATAAGGAAAACGAGATCAAGCCCAATGTGATCATCGTGTATATCGATGATCCCGACTATATCAAGTATTCCAACGACTTGCCCGATCCCACCCTTCCGACGGAGGAAGAGGATCTGCTCGGCATCACCAATCTGGCCACCACCAATACAGGCAAGGTATTGCTGATCGTTTGTGTCGCGGCCGGTGTGCTGTTGCTTCTGGTCGGAATCTTTTTGCTGGCTTTGTTCCTTCATCGAAGGACGTTGGCTAAGCTGCGAAGTCTCCCGCCGGATCAGGCAGTTCGAAAGGCCTATTATATGATCCTGCGGCTGATGCAGATGCGCGGCTTCAAGTTCTTTGAGGGAGAACTGTTAGAGGATTTTGCCCGTCGATCCGATAATCTTTACCTGGCACATTATCCCTTAAGTTCTATTGTTCCGCTACTGCAAAGAGCTCTTTATTCCGACCTCTCCTTTACCGAAGAGGAACGAGAGGCTGTGGTGACCTATGTGGAGTCGCTGAACGCGACCACTTTCCGTGCCACCAATCCCTTCAAGGCCTTCTGCTATCGGTGGCTCTTGGGCAGCAAACCCTCTTATAAGAAAATGATTTGGCGGTTTTAATGAAGAAATTTATCATTACCGAAAACGACGCAGATCAGCGTCTGGATAAATTTGTACAAAAGGCGGCGGGCAATTTAAGCCCGTCCCTGATGTACAAGTATTTGCGTAAGAAATCCATTAAGGTCAACGGTAAGCGTGCCGAAGGCAATACTCGCCTCAGGGTGGGCGATACGGTGGAAATGTATATAAACGATGAATTTTTCACTGTAAGGAATGATGATTTTCGCTCCATTGGCTACCGGCCGGAACTCTCTATCGTCTATGAGGATGAGAACCTTCTTCTGGTGGATAAAAAGCCGGGGGTTCCCGTTCATGCCGACGACCATGGCAGCCGGGATACGCTCATTAACCATGTATTGCTGTACCTCTATGAAAAGGGCGATTACGATCCGGAGACAGAAGCCTCCTTTACCCCGGCTCTCTGTAACCGCTTGGATCAGAATACAGGCGGCATTGTGATCGTTGCGAAGAATGCGGCGGCCGGACGTGCTCTTTATGAGATCGTGAAACACCGTCAGGTAGAAAAACGGTATTTGACGCTGGCATTGGGTACCTTTGAGAAAAAGAAAGCCACGCTTACAGGCTGGTTGAAAAAAGATCCTAAGAAGAATCTGGTGGAGATCTCCAAAACGCAAAAAAATGGTTTTAAGGAGATCATTACCCGTTATCAGGTCTTAAAGGAGGGGAGAGGGGTCTCGCTTTTGGAGGTGGAACTGGTGACCGGACGGACCCATCAGATCCGCGCCCACTTGGCCTCTATCGGTCACCCGGTGGCCGGAGATTTAAAATACGGCACCGCCGCCTGCAACCGCAGTCTGCCTTTTAAGCATCAGGCGCTCTATGCCTATTCGCTGGAGTTTAAACTGCCCGAAGAGCATTTTCTTTCTTATTTAAATAGAAAGGTCTTTCGGGTTGAAAATGTATACTTTAAAGATTTTACAGAAAGGACAGAAGTAAAATGAAACAGGTAAGAAATATTTTATGGGGTGTGGTTTTGATTGCCATCGGTGTGGTGCTGGCGCTCAATGTGCTGGGTGTTACCGATATCGATCTTTTATTCGATGGCTGGTGGACACTCTTTATTATCGTTCCCTGCACCATCGGTCTTTTTACCGAAGCCGATAAGACCGGAAACCTGATCGGTATTGCTGTCGGTGTCACTTTAATGGCCGCCTGTCAGGATTGGATCGCCTTTGATCTTCTCTGGAAACTGTTGGTTCCCGTTGTGATCATCCTGATCGGTCTGCGGTTGATCTTTAAGGACTTTTTCGATCGCAAGGCCAAGGAGGGCTTCAAACGTGTTCAGGCTGAGGCCGGCAAATTCCCCGAATACGGTGCCACTTTTTCCGGACAGAATCTGGACTATTCCGGCTTGGTTTTTGAAGGCGTGAAGCTCACGGCTGTTTTCGGCGGGGTAAAATGCGATCTGCGGGAAGCCATTATCCAGAAGGATGCCGCTATTGAGGTTTGCGCCATCTTCGGCGGTGTCGATGTGTTGCTGCCGGAAAATGTTAATGTGCGGGTGGCAACCACTTCGATCTTTGGCGGAGTGAGCAATAAGCATAAAAGTGCGGGCGGGGAGAATGCCCCCACCGTATATGTGACCGGCACCTGCTTATTCGGAGGGGCGGATATTAAATGAATACCGTTCAGAAAATCATTAAATATCTGGCCCTGGCGCTGGCGATCTCGATTATTGCCGGTATCGCTGTAGGCGTACTTCAGTTGGCAGGTCTGCTGGTCAATATCGATCGCAGCGAAGCATCGTCGGAACCCCCCATCATCCAGACGATCGGTGAAGATGTAACCGCATTGGATATGGATCTCAAAGGCATTGACTTGGAGATCCGCAGAGGTACAGCGTTTACAGTAGAGACCGACAGCAGTTCTATTTCTATCAAATTGCAGGGCTCTAAGCTGGTGATCAAGGAGAATAATTCCTGGCTGCAGAAGAATACAGGAACCCTTTGGATCACTTTGCCGGAAGGATTTGCCTTCCATGAGGTGGAGATCGATGCC
>JAFUNM010000061.1 GCA_017482195.1 Clostridia bacterium | reverse complement strand
TGCAGATCGAACTCCGGACAACCTTGACCAATGGGCTGCGGTTGCCGCATCAGCGGCGAGCAGACCGGTCATCACGGAGTATTCCCGGATGCCGCAAAGCGGCATTCCGGGATTCGATTCTCCGATGGATCACCAAAAAAGCAAGTACCCAAATGGGTGCTTGCTTTTTTCATGTTTTCATGCAGATCGAACTCCGGACAACCTTGACCAATGGGCTGCGGTTGCCGCATCAGCGGCGAGCAGACCGGTCATCACGGAGTATTCCCGGATGCCGCAAAGCGGCATTTCACCCCCTGTCACAATAGATTGCTGTTTTTTCTATAATACAGCACATTTGATTAAAATCAACAGATTTGCTGTTGTTTTTCTGTTAAAATGAAAATAAGAAACGGAGGACATGACCATGGATGCTATGGAACGGATCAAACGTTGCAGGGAAAGCAAGAAGATCTCCCAAAAAGAATTATGCGTTGAAGTGAAGATCAAGCAACAGCAATACAGCAAGTATGAACGCGGGATCAATGAAATCTCCATTCGTTATTTGATTCAGATCATTTAATATCTGAATGTATCGGCAGA
Organism: Clostridia bacterium; assembly: GCA_017482195.1. GTDB lineage: Bacteria > Bacillota > Clostridia > Oscillospirales > QAKW01 > QAKW01. Next base: position 4,614 of record JAFUNM010000061.1, on the reverse strand, counting down.
TTACGTTTTAGGCTTTACCGACGAACAAAAGCCCCTTAAATAAAAAGCGCCCCTTGGGCACTTTTTCCTTGCGGAGGACTACCCTTGGGTGCTTTTTATTTTCTCTTCCGATAGCCATTTTTCCTTGGTTGTGGCTTTGCCGTCTTGGGGTTGCTAAGGAGCGTGCGCTGAGCTTGCTTTTCCTTGGGGGAGGTGGCCACATAGACGGCCTTGCCGGTAAAGGGATCGGTGCCGGTATAGTACATCACCGTGGCGGCAGTGCCGGGGGTGGGATAGAAATCCTGCACCTGTTCCGAGCGAAGGCGGTTTTGTTGCATATAATCCGCCAATTTTCGGGCACTGTTCATGGTGGAGCCGGGATGAGAGGACATGAGATAGGGAACCACATACTGCTCCCTGCCCGCCTTTTTACTGGCCGCGTTAAATTGATCAACAAAGGCCTCATATACCTCATAGGAAGGCTTGCCCATTAAGGCCAGTACCTCCGGGCAGATATGCTCCGGAGCGGTGCGCAGCTGACCGGACACATGGCGGCGGGCCAGGGTCTCAATAAACCGTCCCCCAAACTCTTGATCTGCCATGACATAATCGTGGCGGATCCCGGAGCGGACAAAGACCCGCTTGACTCCATCCACCGCCGCGGCGCGGCGCAGCATTTCGATGTATTCGCTGTGATCGATTTCCAGATTAGGGCAAAGCTCCGGAGTCAGACAGCGCCGGCCGGCGCAGACCCCCTTTTCTCCGTTTGCCACCGCCTTGCAGGGACCGGTACGGAAGTTGGCGGTAGGGCCGCCGATGTCGTGGATATAGCCTTTGAAATTGGGTAATTTCGTCAACAGCTCCACCTCTTCAAGCACCGAATCGATGCTGCGGGAATGGACGGCTCTGCCCTGATGATACGCTATGGCACAGAAGGCACAGCCACCGAAACAGCCGCGATTATGAGTGACAGAAAACTCCACCTCAGTCAAAGCCGGCACCCCCGTCTTTCCATAGAGCGGATGGGCTTTGCGGGTAAAGGGAATGGAGGCCAACTGATCCAATTCTTTTTGGTTTAAAGGAGCCGAGGGCGGGTTTTGCACCAAGATGCCCTCCTCATAAAGCTCGCATAATATTTTGCCGTTTACCGGATCACAGTTGCCGTATTGCATCTTGAAGGCTTTTGCGTATTTCAATTTGTTCTCTTGCTGCTCACGGAAGGAGGGAAGCAGGGTGAAATTGCTCTTTGGGCGCCATTCCCGTTCACAGAGCACTGCCGTACCGGCCACATCCCGGATCTTTTTCACGGGCACACCCTTATCCAGAAGCCGGGCGATCCGGATAATGGAACGCTCGCCCATGCCGTAGCTTAAGAGATCGGCACCGCTATCCAGAAGAATACTGCGGCGGAGCTTGTTATCCCAATAATCATAATGGGCGAATCGCCGTAAAGAGGCCTCGATACCGCCGATAACAATGGGGATCTCTCCAAAGGCCTCCCGAATTCTATTGCAATAGACAATGACTGCCCGATCGGGGCGCAGTCCCGCTTTCCCGCCGGGGGAATAATAATCATAATCCCGCTTGCGCTTGGCAACGGTATAGTTGGCTACCATGGAGTCTACATTGCCTGCGTTGACCAAAAAGCCCAGGCGCGGTTCACCCAGCTTTTTAAAATCTTCTGTGTTGCGCCAGTTTGGTTGGGCAATAACTGCAACGGAAAAGCCCGCCTGCTCCAATACCCTACCGATAATGGCAGTACCGAAGGACGGGTGGTCAATATATGCATCGCCGCTGACGATGATAAAATCCGGCTGCCAGATCCCGAGAGCCTTCAGCTCCTTACGGGTCATTGGCAGGGGTGTTTTTGCAAGTTCCATAATCAAATACCTCTTGAATTTATTTTATTTTAAACATGGCATAAAGTCAAGCAAAGGTGTATATAATATATATTTTTAAAAAATATAATTTTTTAGAAGGTATTTTGACAATTTATTCGTATATACTTTATAGAGGGTGAAATTCGGATAATTTACTCCACCCTGAAGGGACAAAAAGGATGACTTTTCGTGAAATGCAAGAACAATTTGAACAGGAACAGCTTTCCTCTTTCGCCTGCCTTGCCAAAAACAGCAAGGGGCGGGCCGAGGAGACCGAGCCCTGCCCTTTGCGTACCTGTTTCAGCAGGGATAAGGATCGGATCGTCCATTCCAAGGCCTTCCGGCGTTTAAAGCATAAGACACAGGTCTTTTTAAGTCCATCGGGGGATCATTACCGGACACGTTTGACCCATACCCTGGAGGTTTCCCAAATTTCCCGTACCATTGCCAGAGCACTCAGGCTTAATGAAGACCTTACTGAGGCGATTGCTTTGGGACACGATTTAGGACACACTCCCTTCGGTCACGCCGGCGAACGGGCATTGGATGCCATCGCCTCGGTACGCTTTCGCCACTATGAGCAAAGTGCTCGGATCGCCACTATTCTGGAGCCGCTGAATCTGACCTATGAGGTGTTGGATGGAATGTCCTGCCATTCGGGAGACAAGCTCCCCGAAACCTTTGAGGGACAGATCGTGCGTATCTCCGACCGGATCGCCTATATCAACCACGATATCGACGATGCGCTTCGAGGCGGTATTCTTCGGGAAGAGGAGCTCCCCAAAGAGGCTACCTCCCTTTTAGGCAACAGCCACGGCAAACGGATCGACACTTTAGTGCGAGGCGTGGTGGATCACTCTCTCAATAATGATCAAGTATCCCTCTGTCCCGGCATTACTATCGATCCCGAGGTGGGACAGGCTATGGATACTCTGCGAAATTTTATGTTTGAAAAGGTATATACCGGCTCCAAAGCCAAATCCGAAGAGTCGAAAGCTGAAAAGCTGATGCAGCGGCTCTTCCGTCACTTTACGGAGAACCCCGAAAAGATTCCCTCCGAATACCGATTCGTTATGGAGACCGAAGGAGCAGAACGGGCGGCGCTGGACTACTTAGCCGGCATGACCGACACCTATGTGGTCAATCTTTATAAAGAAATCTACTTACCGAAAGGATGGGAACTCTAATATGGCGCTGGACAGCCGTTTTTTAACGGAACTGAAAAGCCGTAATAATATTGTGGATGTTATTGCGCCGTTCGTGCAGCTCAAGCGCAACGGCACCCGTCATACGGGACTCTGCCCTTTCCATGGGGAAAAGACCCCCTCCTTTACGGTTTTTGAGGACACTGCCTCCTATTACTGCTTTGGCTGCGGAGCGGGCGGCGATGTCATCACCTTTACCATGAAATACCAAAATCTCGACTATATGGAGGCGGTTCGCTCCCTGGCAGAGCGGGCAGGAATGGCCCTTCCCGAAGAGGAGAGCCGTACCGCTGCCTTTACCCGCCAGCGGCGGGAGCGGATGTATGAGATGCATAAGATCGCAGCGCGTTTTTTCTACGACACTCTCATGAGTTCCAAAGGAAAAGCAGGGCTGGATTACCTGACCAACCGGGGCATCAGTAAGGAATTCATTGTAAAATACGGGTTGGGGTATGCTCCCGATTCCTTTAATGCACTCAAAGATCATCTGCGGGATAAAGGGTTTTACCCCGACGAAATGCTCTCGGCAGGCCTTTTAGCCAAGAGCCAGAAAAATAACGGTACCTACGATAAGTTCCGCAACCGGGTCATGTTCCCGGTCTTTGACCTTCGGGGCAATGTGGTGGCCTTCTCCGGAAGAATCTTAGGAGACGGCCAGCCCAAGTACCTCAACTCCCCCGAAACGGACATCTATACCAAGGGCAACTGCGTATTTGGTCTGCACCTGGCTAAAAATCAGCCGGAAGGACTGCTGATCCTTTGTGAGGGGAACTTAGATGTCATTTCTCTGGCCCAGGCCGGCTTTTCCGGCGCGGTGGCACCGCTGGGTACCGCCTTTACCAAGGAGCAGGCACGGATCTTAGCTAAATACGCCAAGTCCATTGTGGTGGCATTTGATAACGATTCCGCCGGCCTGAAGGCCACCGACAAGGCAATCAAATTTTTAGAAGAGAACGGGATCCCGGTTCGCGTACTGCAGATGCAGGGCGCCAAGGATCCGGATGAATTTATTAAGACCTACGGCAAGGAGCGCTTTGCCCAACTGCTGAAACGGTCTAAGACACCTATCGAGTTTCAGTTGGAAAAGCTTCGGGCCGGGATGGATCTCAACGACACCGCTATGCGGGTGGAATATCTGCGGCAAGCGGTACGGGTGGTGGCCGGCATCGACAGCGCCGCCGAGCGGGATGTATACATTCTCAAGGTCAGTGAGGAACTGAAGCTTTCCTCTGATGCGGTTCGCACCGAGGTCAAGCGGGAGCGCTCCCGCCGCACCCGCAGTGAGGTGCGCAAGGAGATCCGGGCGGGCGAGCAGGAGCTTAAAGGCACCTATGATCGGGTCAATCCCGAACGGGCAAGCCACTTAAAGGCCGCTCGCAACGAGGAACTGCTGATCGCCCTATTGACCAGGCATCCGGATCTTTGGAAAACGGCAGAAAATGAACTGCCGCCGGAGGCCTTTGTAACAGGCTTTAACCGTCGGGTCTACGCCTTCCTTTTGGAAGAGTATAAAACCTCGCCGGATACAGCCGCCCCTGTTTATGCCAAAG
>JAFUNM010000060.1 GCA_017482195.1 Clostridia bacterium | reverse complement strand
AGCGCCATATAGCTCTTTTGAACAAATTTTCTCATATCAGCCCCTCCTTGGTCTCATCGTCTAAGAAGCTGAAGATAACCATTACCACACTGAAGAGCAGCAGCATTACCAAGCTGATGGCGGCGCCCACATTGGGGTTATAAACGGTCAGGAACTGTTCCTGAATGATATTGCCGATCAGGTTAAATTTGGCGCCGCCTAATTTCTCAGATACCACGAAGGTAGAAACGGTGGGTACAAATACCATGATAATACCGCTCCAAACGCCCGGCATGGAGAGGGGAAGGATCACCCGCTGAAAGACCCGGAAGCGATTGGCGCCCAGATCCTCGGCGGCTTCGATGACCCGCCGATCCAGTTTCTCGAGAGCGGTGAAGATGGGTAAGACCATAAAGGGAAGATAATTGTAGATCAAGCCCAGCACCACCGCAAAGCCGGTGTTGCTGATGCGGATAGCAATGTCGGCATTTCTCAACCAATTCTGAATGAGATCTAAGATATCCTGCATCGCCTGGGTGCGAAGCACAAAGTTGATCCACATAGGCAGCATCAGCAGGATCATCAAGAGGGATTTTCCCCGCTCTGACTGCTGAGCTATAAAATAGGCTAAAAAGTAGCCGATCACTAAGCAGCAAACGGTGGCAATGAGTGCATAGCCTATAGAGCGCAGCAGCACCGGCCAGTATTTGCCGATCACAAGCATATTTTCAACGGTGAAGCTTCCGTTGGCATCGGTGAACGCACAGTATGCGATCATCAGCAGCGGTACCACGATAAAGACCGCCGCCCACACATAGTACGGCACCGCAATCAGCGTCTTTTTCAATTTACGGTGCCTGCCTCCTTTTTCATAATATGGATGTATTCGGGAATGATCTTCATCCCCACTTTAGTGCCCGGCTCCTTGCAGGTGATGGAATGGATCTTCCATAAATAGCCCTCGGAGCGGACCATCATTTCATAATGAACGCCCTTGAAAGTAACGGTCTCCACCGTACCGCAGAGCATGCCGTCTTTGGGTTCCTGGATCTCGATATCCTCGGGGCGGACGACCACATCCACCGCCACATTTTCACCAAAGCCCTTATCCACGCAGGGGAACTGCACGCCCTCAAACTCCACTAACAGATCACGGATCATGGTACCGCTGATGATGTTGCTCTCGCCGATAAAATCGGCAACAAGGGGGTTGGTGGGTTCGTTATAGATATCTTCGGGGGTGCCGATCTGCTGAATGATGCCGTCTTTCATAACAACAACGGTATCGCTCATGGTCAGCGCTTCTTCCTGGTCATGGGTCACATAAATAAAGGTAATGCCCATCTGCCGCTGGATCAGCAGCAGCTCGTTCTGCATGCCTTTTCTTAATTTCAAGTCTAAGGCGCCCAAAGGCTCATCCAGAAGCAAGACCTTCGGATTATTGATCAGCGCTCTTGCGATGGCGACCCGCTGCTGCTGACCGCCGGAGAGGGAGGTTACATCCCGTTTCTCATAGCCCTTGAGGTTCACCAGCTCCAGCATCTCTTTGACGCGGGGCGCGATTTCGCTCTCAGGGGTCTTGGAAATACGAAGACCGAAAGCAATGTTATCGAAAACATTATAATGGGGGAAAAGGGCGTATCGCTGAAAAACCGTATTCACTTGTCGCTTATGGGGCGGCAGCTTGCTGATATCCTTTCCCTCGAAGAGCACTCGGCCTTTCTGGGGGGTCACAAAGCCGGCAATGGCACGCAAGGTGGTAGTCTTGCCACAGCCGGAGGGACCCAGCAACGTCACAAACTCCTTATCCCGGATGTTCAAATTAAACCGATCCAGGATCACCTCATCGTCAAAGGATACGTGAATATTTTGCAATTCAATAATGTTTTTCAACTTAACTTCTCAACCTCCCGGTAAAATCACAGAATATAACATCATATAATATAAACACTTCTTTCTCGAATGTCAATAAAAAAACGCAAAAAAAGTCATATTTTTTCATAAGATTCCGTAAGGTTTGCGCAAAAGAGCAGTTTTGTTTTTAGATTTTCTTCAAAATGCTCAATTTTTCTTAAAAATACTTTGATTTTCTCTCTTTTTTCAAAAACATTCTCTCATAACAAAAAAATTTGCTTTCCTATTGACAAATAACACTTTAGCGTGTTAAAATATTAATAATTTTTTAAAAAATTAAAAAAGGAGAACAAGATTATGAAAAAGTTTGTAAGAATCGCAGCTCTGCTGATGGCTCTGCTGATGGCTCTGACTTGCTTCACCGGTTGCGGTAAAGAAGAGGCTACCGCAATCAAGATCGGTATCACCGGCCCTCTGACCGGCGGTGCTGCTATCTACGGGAATGCAGTCAATAACGCAGCCAAGATCGCTGTTGAAGAGATCAACGCGTTGGGCGGTATTCAGTTTGAGTTCCTCTGCGAAGACGATGTCCATGATGCAGAGAAGGCTGTTAATGCCTACAATACGCTGAAAGACTGGGGTATGCAGGTCTCTCTGGGTTCTGTTACCTCCGCTCCCGGTACTGCTACCTCCGCTGAGGCAAATGCAGACCACATTTTCTATCTGACTCCCTCCGCTTCCTCCACCGACGTTCTGGGCGGCGTTGCAAACGCTGTGACCGGCGCTGTGGACATCGCTCGGAAGGACAATGTGTTCCAGATGTGCTTCATGGATCCCAACCAGGGTGAAGCATCTGCTCAGTACATCTATGATCAAAAGCTGGGCGCCAAGATCGCTGTGATCTATAAGAACGACGACAACTATTCCACCGGTATCTACAACAGCTTCATCGCCAAGGCGACCGAGTTGAATCTGAATGTAGTTTCCACTACCACTTTCACCGAGGATACCAAGACGGATTTCTCCGTTCAGGTGGCTGCCGCCAAGGATGCCGGTGCGGATCTGGTGTTCCTGCCCATGTATTATGAATCTGCCGCTCTGATCCTGACCGAAGCCAATGAGACCGGTTATGCTCCCAAGTTCTTTGGTGTGGACGGTATGGACGGTATTCTGGGTCTGGAAGGCTTTGATACCACCCTGGCCGAGGGCGTTATGCTGCTGACTCCGTTCAACGCGGATGCAGAAGATGCCAAGACCAAGGATTTCGTTGCGAAGTATCAGGAAAAATACAATGAAGTTCCCAATCAGTTCGCCGCTGATGCCTATGACTGCATCTATGCGATCTATCAGGCATTGGATGAGGGTGAGGCTTTGAAGAATGAAGACGGCACTTATAATTATGCCATCTCCGCTACCGATCTTTGCGATATGCTGATCGAGGAGTTCACCTCTGCCGACTTCACCTATAGCGGTCTGACCGGTGAGAACATGACCTGGTCCGCTGCCGGTACCGTTTCCAAGACCCCCAAGGGCATGGTTATCCAGAACGGTGCTTATGTAGGTATGTAATAATAACCTGTTATAGTATTGAGGGCTGCCGGTCCGGCAGCCCTCAATTTGGATTTTTAATGTCATGAAAATAGGGGTGTAAAACACGTGCTAACCTTTTTGAACCATTTTATTAATGGCATCAGCTTAGGCAGCATCTACGCCATCATCGCCTTGGGTTATACCATGGTCTACGGTATTGCCAAGATGCTCAACTTTGCCCATGGTGATGTTATCATGGTGGGTGCCTATGTCTGCTTTTTTGCCGTTTCTACCTATAATCTTCCTCCCATTGTGGGCGTTTTGCTTGCTATTGTGATCTGTACCCTGCTGGGTGTGATTATTGAGGGCTTGGCATATAAGCCCTTGCGGCAGGCAACTTCCCTGGCGGTACTGATCACCGCCATCGGTGTCAGCTATTTCCTGCAGAATGCAGCTCAGCTGCTCTGGACCTCCAATCCCAAGATCTTCCCCAATATGTTCGGCGGCGCAAGCATCAAGCTGTTCGGTGGGGAACTGATCATTCCGGTGGGAACCCTGGTCACCATTGCGGCTTGTATCGTGATCATGATCGGACTGACCCTGTTTACCAATATGACCAAAATGGGCAAAGCCATGCGCGCCTGCTCTGAGGATAAGGGCGCGGCTCAGCTGATGGGCATTAATGTCAACCGTACCATTTCGGTGACCTTTGCCATTGGTGCTGCTCTGGCGGCGATCGCAGGTGTTCTGCTCTGCTCCGCTTATCCCTCGCTGGTACCCACTACCGGCTCCATGCCCGGTATCAAAGCCTTTACCGCAGCTGTTTTCGGCGGCATCGGCTCTATCCCCGGCGCACTTCTGGGCGGTATCCTCTTGGGCATCATCGAGATCTTTGCCGGTGCTTATATTTCCACGCAGCTTTCCAATGCCATCGTTTTCCTGGTATTGATCTTAGTGCTGCTGATCAAGCCCACCGGTCTGCTGGGTAAGCAGATCCGGGAGAAAGTGTAAGGTGAGCGGTATGAAGAAATTGAATTTTAAAAGCTCCCTTGATAATTGGCTGACCTATGCCGGCGTTATCATTGCGTTTGTGGTACTGCAGCTGCTGGCTTCTGCCGGCGGAATGTCCTCGGCGCTGAAAGGTCAGCTGGTCCCTGTTTGCGCCTATATTGTTATGGCGCTGTCTTTGAACCTGACCGTCGGTGTGTTGGGTGAGTTGAGTCTGGGTCATGCCGGCTTTATGAGCGTGGGCGCTTTTAGCGGCGCAGTTACTGCCGCTGCCCTTGCTTCCGCCGTTCCCAGTGCAGGTCTGCGGTTGATGATCGCCATGATCGTCGGAGCGGTCTTTGCCGCTTTGGCAGGTGTGTTGATCGGTGTTCCGGTTTTGCGGTTGAACGGCGACTACCTGGCAATCGTGACTCTTGCCTTCGGTGAGATCATCAAGTCCATCGTGACTAATCTGTATATCGGTGTGGATGCCAACGGTCTCCATATCAGCTTCCTGAAAAACACCCTGCAGATGGAAGGCGGAAAAATGATCATGAACGGTCCTATGGGCGTTCCCGCCAATACCAAGATCGCAACTTTTCTAGCCGGCTTTATTCTTATTATGATCACCTTGGTGATCATCTTCAATCTGGTTAAGAGCCGCTCCGGAAGAGCCATTATGGCGCTGCGGGATAACCGTATTGCCGCCGAGAGCGTGGGTATCAATGTGACCAAGTATAAGCTGATGGCCTTCGTGATCTCCGCTGCTTTGGCTGGTGCCGCAGGCTCTCTCTTCGGTCTCAGCCAGAATACCATCGTAGCCACTAAGTTTGACTTCAATACCTCTATTCTGGTGTTGGTATTTGTGGTTTTGGGCGGTCTTGGCAGAATGTGGGGTTCCATTATTGCTGCTGCAGCCCTGACCATCCTGCCCGAACTGCTGCGTGAATTCTCGGAATACAGAATGCTGATTTATGCGATCGTATTGATCCTGGTGATGCTGGCGACCAATAACCCCACCATCAAAGGCTTCTTTGCTAAGATCTTTAAGCGGAAAGGAGCGGAAGAATGATGAGCAGTCCTTTTCAAAAACAAGAAACTAAAATGGTTCCCGTACCCAGCCATTCCATTGTCCCTGAGCGGGATGTGGATAAGGCGCCCATCCTGGAGTGCCGCCACCTGGGTATCGATTTCGGCGGTCTGCATGCGGTCAGCGATCTGAACCTTGCCATCGGCAGAACCGAGATCGCCGGTCTTATCGGTCCCAATGGTGCCGGTAAGACCACTGTATTCAACCTGCTGACCAAAGTATATCAGCCTACTCGCGGTACTATTTTGCTGGACGGTATGGATACCGCCGGCAAGACTACCGTGCAGATCAACAAAATGGGTATCGCCCGTACTTTCCAAAATATCCGCTTGTTCTCCAATTTAAGCGTGGAAGACAATGTAAAGATCGGCCTTCATAACCAGGAGGTCTATTCCACCGCATCCGGTATTCTCCGGCTCCCCAGCTTCTGGAAAAAGGAAAAGGAAGCCCATGAGCGTGCTTTGGAGCTGCTATCTATTTTTGATATGCAGGATATGGCCGATATGAAGGCGGGATCGTTGCCCTACGGTGCTCAGCGCCGTCTGGAAATCGTTCGCGCTTTGGCGACCAATCCCAGCCTTTTGCTGCTGGATGAGCCTGCTGCCGGTATGAATCCATCTGAGACCGCCGAACTGATGGAAAATATCGTGAAGATCCGCGATACCTTCCAGATCGCCATCCTGCTGATCGAGCATGATATGAACCTGGTTATGAATATCTGTGAGGGTATCTGCGTACTGAACTTCGGTCAGGTCATCGCCAAGGGCACCGCTGCTGAAATTCAGGCGAACCCTGCGGTCATCGAAGCCTACCTGGGCAAGAAGAAGGAGGGCTAAGAATGTTAAAAGTCAATAATATCAATGTTTATTATGGCAGTATCCATGCCATTAAGGATGTATCTTTTGAGGTACATCCCGGGGAGATCGTGACCCTCATCGGTGCCAACGGCGCCGGTAAGAGCACCATTCTCCAGACTGTTTCCGGACTTCTGCGTTCTAAGGGAGGCTCTATTGAGTTTTTGGATAGTGATCTGTCCAGTGTTCCTGCCCATAAGATCGTAGCCGAGGGCTTAGCTCATGTCCCCGAAGGCCGCCGCATTTTTTTGCAGATGACGGTAGAGGATAACCTCATTATGGGTGCTTATACCCGTCCCAATAGCGAGATCAATGAAAGCATCGCCAATGTGTATAAGCATTTTCCCCGTTTGAAAGAGCGCCGCAAGCAGATCGCAGGCACCCTCTCAGGCGGTGAACAGCAGATGCTGGCTATGGGCCGCGCCATGATGAGCAAGCCTAAGCTGCTGATGCTGGATGAACCTTCCATGGGTCTTTCTCCCATCCTGGTTCAGGAGATTTTTGATATTATCAAGGAACTCCATGAATCCGGTACCACTATCCTTTTAGTGGAGCAGAACGCCCAGATGGCGCTCTCCGTTGCTGATCGTGCGTATGTACTGGAATCCGGTAAGATCGTTTTGACCGGTACCGGTGCCGAACTGATTGAGAGCGATGAAATTAAAAAAGCCTATTTAGGCGGCTAATAAAAAATCCCCTCATACGAGGGGATTTTTTATAAGTTTTTCTCGATCTCTCGCCGGAGGCGGGAGATGATTTTTTTCTCCAGACGGGAGATGTAGGACTGGGAGATGCCCAGAACATCGGCTACCTCTTTTTGGGTCATTTCCCGATAACCCCCCAGACCGAACCGCATCTCCATGATCATTCGCTCCCGTAGGGGGATCTTCTCCAACGCTGCGTGAAGGATCTGCTTTTCGATATCTTCCTCTAAGTTTTTGGAAACGCTGTCTGCCTCAGTGCCTAAAATGTCCGAGAGCAGCAGCTCATTGCCGTCCCAGTCGATGTTCAACGGTTCATCCAGGGAGACCTCGATCCGTTGATTATGGTTTTTTCGTAAAAACATTAAAATCTCATTCTCAATGCACCGAGAGGCGTAGGTGGCCAGTTTAATATTTTTATCGGAACGGAAGGTATTAATAGCTTTGATCAGACCGATAGAGCCGATAGAAATCAGATCTTCGCTGGAGATGCCGGTATTCTCAAACCGCTTGGCGATATACACCACCAGCCGCAGATTGTGCTCGATGAGTTTTTGTACCGCATATTGCTCTCCCTGATCCAGGGCACGGATATAGACCTGCTCCTCCTCCGGCTTTAAGGGGGGAGGAAGCGTCACATGGCCGTTGGCATAATGGACTTTTCCTGCCAGCTTTCGCAGCAGCTTTGCAAGGGCGGGATGGTAAAGAAGATAATAGCGAATGACGTTCATAGGTTGCTCCAATCTCGGTGTAGTAGTGCCTGAAAGCGGCGATCGGGGGATAAGGATTGCAGGGTCAGGGCGATGAGGGCAGCCCGCTCCTGTCCGTCGATTTTTAATTCCTTTGGTTTATAGGCGTAAAGCAGTGTGCGCGCCCCGGTAGCATCGGTGTAAGGGAGAAGCCTTAGATGCAGATGGGGAAATTGTTCCAAAAGGACCGGCAAGGCGGTGGCATCCTGATGCAGTACCGCTCTTAAGAGCTCCTCCGGCAAAGGAAGTGCATCCCACTCGCTGAGCACTACCGGTAATAGAGAAATAGGATCGTATAGAGAGTTTCCGGTATCCAGAAGAGCCAGTAGATCGGTACCGTCCACGGTGAGGGTATGTAAATAGTTTTTCTCTTTCCGTTGATCCAGTAGATGAAAAAAGCCCCGGGCGAGAGCATAAAAACCAAAGGAAAGCAAAAGCAGTAGCCAGAGGGGCAGGTCCATGTAATAAATGCCGTTGGCGGTGCGCATATGACTGCCCGCATCGGTGAAGGCATAAAAGGCATACATCCCGCCGCCGAAAAGAAGATTGGCGGCAAGAAAGGTCAGCGCTGTCCGTCCGTAAGAAGAGAACCGTTCAAAGGGGAAGGCCAGAAGGATCAGGCCTGCAGGGATGGCAATTTTAATGAGAAAGAGCAGGGCCGCCGGAAGCGCGGCAAAGAATAAAAGGCAGCCGAAAAGCGCTCCCGCCGCTGCCGCACCCAAAAGCCGCCAGGGGCGTACCTTTCGCCCGGCAATGAGGGCGGTGGTGGCCAGCAGAAGAGTGTCCATTAAGAAATTTGTGAAGAATAAAATATCAACATAAATGATCATATTTGGATTATAACAGATTTCATTCGTCGATTCTGTCGAAAAAGAGGGCGGAAAACAAAAAAGAAAAGATTGTAAATGCCTATCTGTTATGATAAAATATACTATGTATGTAATATATAAGGAGAAGTGTTTCTTGGACTATCGAAAGATCGTGTATGAAATTGAAGAACAGGACGCGGGACGTACCGTTTTGTCCTTTTTAAAGTCCAGGGGCTTTTCTGCCCGGGTACTGGGTGGAATGAAACGCAATCCTTACGGAATCACCATCGGCCGTAAGCGGGTCACCGTACAAAAACAGCTAAAAAAAGGCGATATCCTGACCGTCCGAGTTGCCAATCGAGAGAGTCAGGTGGACAATGAGCACATCATTCCGGTAGATATCCCCCTTACCATCCTCTATGAGGATGAGGATGTTCTGGTGTTGGACAAGCCGCCTCATCTTGCCGTTCATCCTACCTTGGGCAATCGGGGTGCTACTTTGGCCGGTGCGGTGGCTTTCTATATGAAACAGCAAAAACGTGAATTTGTCTTTCGTCCCGTTCACCGTTTGGATAAGGATACCAGCGGAGCGATTCTTTTGGGGAAAAATGCTCATAGCGCCGGTGTTTTGGGCGAGGATCTTAAAAAGAAAAAAATCGAACGAACCTATCTTGCCATTTTAGACGGTACCCTCCCCGAAAAAAGCGGTACGGTCGATGCGCCTATTGCCCGCCGTCCTGGCTCGGTATTGGGGCGGGAGGTCAATTCAAAAGGGGAGTCGGCTGTTACGCATTATAAGGTTTTGGCTGAGAAGAACGGCTGTTCTTTAGTAGCTTTGAAATTGGACACCGGCCGTACCCACCAGATTCGAGTGCATATGTCCTACTTGGGTGCTCCGGTAGCCGGAGATTTTCTTTATGGCACCGAGGATCCCGCCTTAGGCCGCCACGCACTCCATTCTGCATCCCTTAAATTCACTCAGCCGGTGACCGGAAATGAACTGTATTTCACCTGTCCCTTGCCGGAGCAGCTGAAAGACTACTTAAGAGAAAAGGAAATCGAATTCGATGAAGCTTTTGATTTTTGACGGAAACTCCATTTTGAACCGTGCCTATTATGCTATCCGCACCCTCAATACGGCATCGGGTCAGCCGACTAACGGCATCTTCGGCTTTTTAAAGCTCTATCATAAATATTTCAATCTCTCCAAGCCGGATATGGTGGCGGTGGCCTTTGATTTGAGGGAAAAGACCTTCCGTCATAAAATGTATGCAGACTATAAGGCCCAGCGCAAGGGGATGCCCGAGGAGCTTGCCCTGCAGGTGGAGCCTCTTAAAGAGGTGCTGCGGGCCATGAATGTCAAGATCTTAGAGCTTGCAGGCTATGAGGCCGACGATATCATCGGTACTGTCAGCCGCTATTGCGTGGAACAGGGCTATGAGTGCGATATCGTCTCCGGAGATCGGGACGATTTTCAGCTGGCCGAAAAAGGCGTCCGTATCCTGATGCCTGTTACCCGTGCCGGTGTCAGCGAGATGGAGATCTACGATACTGTTGCCATTCGCGAAAAATACGGTTTGGAGCCTGCTCAACTGATTGATGTAAAATCCATTCAGGGGGATACCTCCGACAATATCAAGGGCGTACCCGGAATCGGAGAAAAGGGTGCTCTGGAACTGATCCGCCAATACGGTTCTTTGGAGGGTGTCTATGCCCATCTGGAGGAGATCAAGCCTGCTCTTCAAGCTAAACTGGAAAACGGCAGAGAGTCCGCTTTTCTTTCGTATGAATTAGCCAAGATCTGCAAAGAGGTTCCGGTGGAGCTTTCCGCCGAGGAACTGCAGGTGGCGGCATTCGACGAGGAGCCGCTCATTGCATTATTGCAAAGCCTGGAGCTCAACAGTATTCTCCAACTTTTTGACCTCAAGGCCACGGAACCCAAAGAGACCCCCGACCGTCTGGAGGGTACCGCCGCAGAGTATCTCTCTTATTTCCAAGAAAACGGCCTCTATTTCATTCGTACCGACGGATTTTATGCCCGTTATAACGATAAGGTGGTCTGCCTCGCCGACGGTGAGACCCTCCTTTCCCGGGTGGAGCAAATCTATACCCATGATGCCAAGCCGTTCTATGGCGTGGATTTTGAGGGTGAGCCCTATTTTGATACCATGGTGGCCGCTTATGTGGCAGATCCCTCCGAACGGTTTGACCTACCCTATCTTTTGAAAAAGTATACCGGTAAAGCCGCCGATACCCCAGAGGATTGTGTGGCTGCCTTGCCGGAACTTTGCGATGCCCTTCTTACCGTTATTAAAGAAAACGGTCAGGAAAAGCTGCTCTATGAAGTGGAGCTTCCTTTAACGGTCGTGCTTGCTGATATGGAGGAGCGCGGCTTCTCGGTGGAGAAGGAGCGCCTTGCGGCTTATACGGAGGAGTTGGGCGTCAAAATCGAGCAATTGGAAAAAGAGATCCACGCTTTAGCCGGTGAGGAATTCAATATCAACTCTCCGCGCCAGCTGGGGGAGATCCTCTTTGTGAAGATGGGGCTTAAGGGCGGGAAAAAGACCAAGACCGGCTATTCCACCAACGCTGAGGTGTTGGAAAAGCTCAAAGACGAGCCCATCGTGGAAAAGATTTTAACCTATCGCAAGTATGCCAAGCTTCGCTCTACCTATGGCGAGGGTCTTTTGAAGCTGATCGGGGAGGATGGACGCATCCGTTCTACCTATAATCAGACGGTTACCGCCACCGGCCGCATCTCTTCCTCCGAGCCTAATCTGCAGAATATCCCCGTGCGGGAGCCGTTGGGCAGAGAGCTTCGCAAGATGTTTGTTGCCAAGGATGAGAACTATTTGTTGCTGGATGCCGATTATTCCCAGATCGAACTGCGGGTCCTTGCCCATATTGCAAAAGACGAGACCATGATCCGCGCCTTTAAGGAAAATGAAGATATCCATACCGTTACCGCTGCCACCGTTTTCGGTGTTCCTGCCTTTATGGTAACAGCTGAAATGCGCCGCCATGCGAAGGCCGTCAATTTCGGCATCGTTTACGGCATCTCCGACTTTTCGCTGGCCGGGGATATCGGTGTTTCCAAAAAAGAGGCTAAGGCCTATATGGATCAGTATTTTGCCAAATACAGCGGTGTTCGTGCTTATATGGACGGCATTGTAGAGCAGGCGAAAAAGGATGGCTATGTTACCACTCTCATGGGGCGCCGCCGTTATCTGCCGGAGCTGAAATCCTCGAATTTCATCCAACGCTCCTTCGGCGAACGGGTAGCGCTGAATACTCCCATTCAAGGAACTGCCGCCGATATCATTAAGATCGCCATGGTAAGAGTCTGGAAACAGCTGAAAGCGGAAAATCTGGATGCGCATCTGATTTTGCAGGTACACGATGAACTGATCATCGAATGTGCAAAGCCCGATGCTGACCGCGCTGCAATCCTGCTACGGCGGGAGATGGAAGGCGCTGCCGAGCTTTCGGTTTCCATGCTGGCAGAGGTGGCAAGGGGAGAGAGCTGGTATGACTGTAAGTAAACTGACTCCCGCAATCGTTGCCGAGGCCGCAAGGCTGACCCAAAGCCTTTTTCCGGGAGAGCATTGGAGCGAGCAGGATCTTGCGGGAAGTATTTCCAATGAAAACCGCACCTTCTTGGTTGCTCTTGTGGATGACAGAGTTGTTGGTTGCGGCGGGGTACAGAACGTGGGCGGACAGGGAGATATTCTCACCATTGGCGTGGATCCTGCCTGCCGCAGAAAAGGGATCGGCGAAGCTCTTTTAATTGCTATGATGGAAGAGTTTCGGCAGATGGACGGTAAGCAATTATTTTTGGAGGTGCGTATCTCCAATGCAGCCGCCCGCCGATTATATGAAAAATGCGGGTTTGCCGAGATCAGCAGCCGTAAGAATTATTATAAGGCGCCCCAAGAGGATGCCATCATCTATATGTACGAGGTACAAGAATGAATATTTTAAGTTTTGAAAGCTCCTGTGATGAGACTGCTGTTGCCATTGTAAAGGATGGCAGAGAGGTACTCGCCTCGGTGGTTTTCTCTCAAATCGATGTCCATAAGATCTATGGCGGGGTGGTACCGGAGATTGCCTCCCGCTGCCATATTGAAAAAATTTCCCAGTTGACCCAAGAATGTATCCGTCAAAGCGGTCTTTCGGAAGATCAGATCGATGCAGTGGCCGTGACTGCCGCTCCCGGCTTGATCGGCGCCTTATTGGTTGGGGTGAATTTTGCCAAAGGTTATGCTTATGCCCGCAATCTGCCCCTGATCCCGGTGCATCACATCCGCGCCCATGTGGCCGCGAATTATATTGCCCATCCCGATCTCAAACCTCCTTTTCTGGCCATGGTGGTCAGCGGCGGCCATTCCCACATCGTACTGGTCAAGGACTATACGGACTATGAAATTTTAGGCCGTACCAAGGATGATGCGGCAGGGGAGGCTTTTGATAAAGGTGCACGGGTGCTTGGACTTCCGTACCCCGGCGGTGTGCAGATGGATAAGCTGGCCAAGGAGGGAAACCCTAAGGCCGTAAAATTCCCCCGGGTCCGCTTTAAGGAAGATCCCTATGATTTCAGTTTTTCCGGCGTTAAGACTGCCATCGTTAATTATGTCCATAATGCCAAACAAAAGGGTGAGGAGCTGAATTTTGCCGATATCGCGGCCTCCTACAGCGATGCCATTACCGGTACTCTTGCCGATCATTTTTTGCAGTGTGCCAAAGACTATGAACAAAAGACCTTGGTCATCGCCGGCGGTGTCAGCGCCAATTCCATGCTGCGTCAAAAGCTGGAGGAAGGCAAGGCGAAAGATCAGACGCTTTACCTGCCGCCGCTGTCTCTTTGCGGCGATAACGGCGCTATGATCGGTGCCCAAGCCTTTTATGAATTTCAGGAAGGTCATGTGGCGGATCTGAGTTTAAATGCACTTTCTTCATTTTCTATTGAAAAACAATTATGTTAACTGAAGTTTTCGACAGGAAAAGGGGAAAATCCTGTGCATAACCCTGTGAAATCTTTGAAAAACCGCCATTTCAGCGGTTTTGTATGTCTATAACTCTGTTGAAAATGTGTAAAAGTTTTTGTACCATAAAGTTACGGAAACAAAATTATGTAATGTTGATGGCCTGAAAATAGGGTCGAAAAACCTGAATTTTAGACTGTTTTTGAGGTGAATTTTGATGAAGAAAAAAGGAGCGGCGGGAACCTACCTGGTGTTGGTGGCCGCGGTGCTGCTGTCCAAGGTGCTGGGGCTGGTTCGGAATATGTTGCTTGCCCGCTATTACGGCACATCTGCCATGACGGATGCCTTCCAGGCTGCCAGCAGTCTGCCGCTGATGATCTACGATGTGACCCTGGGGACGGCCATTGCCTCTGCTTTTGTGCCGGTCTTTAATGATAAGCTAACCAAAGAGACCAAAGAAGAGGCGGAACGGTTCGGCAGTAACTTTTTAAATATTGTGGTGATCCTATCGGCCATTCTGGTGGCGGTGGGGGTTGTGTTTCCCGAAGCTGCTTTGAAGATCGTAGCATCGGGACTTTCCGGCGAGGCACTGGATTATGCAGTTCCGCTGGTACGCATCATCCTTCCGGTCATGTGCATTGCCGCGGGGGTTTATATCTTTGTGGGAATTTTGCAATCTTATGAGGAGTTCACCGGCCCGGCTTTGATCTCCCTGGTCTCCAATCTTGCGATGATTTTTTATTTCCTGGTGCTGGATCGGCATTTCGGGATTTACGGATTAGGCGTGGCCTTTACCGCCGGATGGTTGCTGCAGCTATTGTTTCTGGTACCTTTTTTAAAAAGAAAAAGATTCCGCTATTCCTTTACCGTCCATATCAAATCTCCTGATATCCGGCGGGTACTGGTGCTGACTCTGCCCCTTTTTGTAGCCGCCCTGGCCCAGCCCATCAACCAGTTGATCTCGACCAATATCAGTTCGACTTTGGAGGAGGGTGCTCTTTCCACTGTCAATTATGCTTATCAGGCCTATTTCATTGTGTCCGGCATTTTTTCCTATTGTCTGACAAATCTCTTTTTCCCCGAATTGAGCCGCTGCTTTTCCAAGGGGGATACGGAAGGCGCTAAGGGGATCTGCCGCGGTATGCTTTCCACCATCTCCGCCATCGTCTTACCCATTATGGCTTTTTTGGCTGGCAATGCCCGCCCGGTGGTGCAGCTGCTGTATGAGCGCGGCAGTTTTACCGCCGAGGATACTGCCCGTGTGGCGACCTTACTTTCGGTTTATACCGCGGCCATGATCTTCTATTCCTATCAGGAGATCTTAAATAAATATTTCTATTCCATGCAGAAGGTTAAATTGCCGGTGATCACCGCTTTTGCGGGCATTGGCATCAATCTGAGTGTTTCCCTCTTTGCGGTGCGTTCTCTGGGCGTTTACGGCCTTGCCCTGGGCACCGTGGCTGCTGCCATCGTCATGGCGATCATGCTTTGGATCTTTACCGCCAAGGTCACCCCCGGCGTGATCAACCGTTCCCTCTTTTTTGAGATCGGTAAAGACCTCATTGCCGCGATGGCTCTCTTTGTGGCTGCAAGGGAAGTACGGATCTGGCTGAGCGTTAAACTGGGTGTGATTTTTGGTCTTGTGGGCGGTTTAATCGCAGGACTTTTTGTGTATTTTTTAATTTTAGTATTTCTTGGCTCCCGTGACCTGAAAAAATTGCATAATATGCTTAAAAAGACCGAAAAATAACTAAAAAACCAGCGGTAAAAATTGCTGAATTGGTGAAACATACAAAAGTGCTCGTCTACCCTTGACTATTTGGAAAATTTTCGCTAATATAGTACTGTAAAATAAAAAATTCAGGGGGTTCTCCTATGTTTTCTAAGACCGTAAAGGTAACCAATAGTGTGGGTCTTCATGCCCGCCCTGCTACCTTTTTCATTCAGAAGGCCAATGAGTTTAAGTGCTCTGTTTGGGTTGAGATCGGCACCCGTCGGATCAATGCCAAGAGTTTGCTGGGTATCCTGTCTTTAGGTATCATCAAGGATACCGAAATCACCATCATTGCAGACGGTGCAGACGAAGAAGCCGCAGTAACCGCTTTGGCTGAACTGGTGGAGCAGTTGGAAGACTAATCAAAAACGCACCGCATTGCTGCGGTGCGTTTTTCTTTCTTAAGGAGGAATTTAAAATGAAATATATTTTGTCTCCCTCGATCCTTGCCGCCGACTTTGCCAGACTGGGCGCCGACACTGCCGAAGCAGTGAAGGGCGGTGCGGAATGGCTGCATATCGACGTTATGGACGGTATGTTTGTTCCTAATATCTCTTTGGGCATCCCGGTGATCAAGAGTCTGCGTGCTGCCTCCGATGCCTTTTTCGATGTGCATTTGATGATCGACCGTCCCGAGCGGTATACGAAGGCATTTCTTTCTGCCGGTGCCGATCTGATCTGCGTCCATTATGAGGCTACCGAGGATTTTGAGACCATCGCCAAAGATGTCCATGAGGCCGGAAAGCTTTTTGCCATTGCCTTAAAGCCTGCCACTCCCGCTGGGGTTTTGAAACCTTATTTACACCTTTGCGATATGGTGCTGGTGATGACGGTAGAGCCGGGCTTCGGCGGCCAAAAATTTATGGCGGATATGATGCAGAAGGTTGAGGCTCTTTCCAAAATGCGCGATGAAATGAGTTTAACTTATCATATTCAGGTGGACGGTGGGATCAATCTTGAGAATGTGGGCGTAGCCACCGATGCCGGTGCCAATGTTATTGTTGCCGGCTCGGCAGTGTTTACCCCGGGGAAGACTGAAGAAAACGCTTGTTCCTTTATAAAAAAATTCAAAACGATTTAAAATTTAAAAACCGCGATGCAACACATCGCGGTTTTCTTTTTTACTCTTCGGTCATTTCAGTAATAGCGCGCTGGATGCCCAGCCGTCCGCTTTCAAAAGTAAGACCGCCCTGCAAGAAGGCGATATAGGGTGGCTTGATGGGGCCGTCGGCGGAAAGCTCAATGGAGGAGCCCATCACAAAGGCGCCCGCCGCCATCACTACCGGTGAATCATAGCCGGGCATATCCCAGGCCTCGGGAGTTACAAAGCTGTCCACCGGCGAGCCTGCCTGAATGCCCTTGCAGAAGGCCAGCATCCGTTCAGGAGAGCCTAGGGTCAGGGTCTGGATGATATCATAGCGGGGTGCATCGGGGGCAGGGGATGTGGGGCAACCGATCTGCTCGCACATGGCTGCCGCATACATGGCGGTTTTTTTCGCTTGCAGCACCGTATGGGGCGCTAAGAATAGGCCCTGATAGAATTCTCTTAAAATATTGAGGGTGCAGCCGCTCTCCCGACCGATGCCGGGGGAGGTCAGACGATAAGCGCAAAGCTCGATGAGATCGGTCCTGCCTGCAATATAGCCACCGGTAGGGGCCAAACCGCCGCCGGGGTTTTTAATTAGGGAGCCGGCCATCAGATCGGCTCCGTAGTAGGTGGGCTCGTGCCGCTCGCAGAATTCACCGTAGCAGTTGTCTACCATAACAATGACTTCGGGACGAATGTCATGAACAAAGGTGGCTACCCGTCCGATCTCCTTGGCAGAGAGGGTGGGACGTTCCTGATAGCCCTTGGATTTTTGAATAAAGACCATCTTGAGCTTGCTTTCGGTGAGAGCCGCCTCTAAAGCAGGATAGTCAATCTCTCCGTCCTTGAGATCCAACTGACGGTATTCAATGCCGTAATCTTTCAGAGAACCGTCTCCGTGGGTCTCGCCGAGACCGATCACATCATCTAAAGTATCATAAGGCTTGCCGGTCACCGCCAGCATCACATCTCCCGGGCGTAAAACGCCGAAAAGGGCAACCGTTAAGGTATGAGTACCGGAGATAAAATGAGGCCGTACCAGGGCATCCTCTGCTTCTAAGGCACGGGCAAATACCTTATCCAAGGTATCTCGGCCCCGGTCGCCGTAGCCATAGCCGGTGGAGCCGGCGAAATGGGCTTCACTGACCCGTTCCTCCCGGAAGGCTTCCATCACCCGTTCGGTGGTGAAAAGAGCGATCTCCTCCGCCTCCTGAACGGCAGGTGCGATCCGCTCCATGGCAAG
Organism: Clostridia bacterium; assembly: GCA_017482195.1. Lineage (GTDB taxonomy): Bacteria > Bacillota > Clostridia > Oscillospirales > QAKW01 > QAKW01. Next base: position 13,644 of record JAFUNM010000060.1, on the reverse strand, counting down.
TTTATCAGCCGCTTGCATATTCAATGAACATACATCCTTTCAAAAATTATATGGTAAATTATACACCTATCGGTTCTTTTCGTCAATAAAAGCCTTTTATTTTCTGAAAAACTGTGTTAAAATGAAGCTATTAAATTTAAAAGGAAGTTCAAGTATGAAAAAAACATTTCTTCCGATTGTCACCGTGCTGGCAATTCTGCTGAGCCTTACCGGCTGTGAGGTGCGGTATCCGAAGATCGAAAATACCTTTTCGAATGCCATCTCCTACGGCAATACCCTTGCTGCTGAGCAGGGAGATTACCTGGCCATGCGGGGCGGCGTGGAGGAGACCCCTACGTTGTTTCTCTATCATAAAACCAGCCAAAAGAGCTATCCTATCGTTGCCGCCGATATTTATCAGATCGGCCTTTTGGATAATACGGTTTTTTATAAAAATGTCAATAACGATTGCCTCTATTCCTATAACCTGGAGACCAAGGAGCATAAGATCTTGATCGAACACGCCATGAACTACCAAGTGCGGGACGGTGTGGTTTACTACCTTACCGAGGAGCACGGCAATTACTTAAGCACCTATGATATTGCCTCCGGCACCAGCGATCAGCTGGAGACTGGCAATGTGGTGGACGCCTTCTGGCTCACCGACTATGGTATGTATTATTGCGACGATGAAAAGAACGTTTTGATGGTGCTGCCCTGGGGAGAGAAGGTGGATCGGATCGTGGCCATTGAAGAGGGTATGATCTATCGGGATGTCTATGGTATCAGCGGATCCGATTGTGTTTATCTTAAGATCAACAACGAGACCGCCGAAGCCACTATTTGCCACTATAAAGCTTCCCAGAATAAAGCCACTGAGTATATCACCGGCTATTTTGATAACTTTATCTATACCCGGGATCATGCTGTCACCGAACAGGACGGTACGGTCTATGCCGTCAATCCCGCCGAGGGGAAGACCTATACCTGGGGTACGGTGGACACCGAATACGATTATATTCAATTTATGAGCGATTGTATGATTTTCTATAATGATGATGACACTGCCATGAGTGCCATTATTCAATATTATCCTACGGAGGAATAACCATGCTTTTTTATCAAGATAAAACACATTCTGCCGAAGCGCGCGCGAGAGATCTTCTTTCCCGTATGACCCTGGAGGAAAAGCTCCTTCAGATGAACAATCATATGCATGTGGAACCGCTTTACGAGCAGCTGCAGCAAGAGGGAAAGGTAGAGGCGAGAGGAAGCCTTTTCACGGCCTATTTATATGAAGAAGAGCATTTAAATGCATTGCAGGATTATTTTGTAAACCATACCCGTCTGGGAATCCCCATTCTGGTCGCCTTTGAGGGACAGCGGGGTCTGCAGAATAAAAATGGCACCATCTTTCCCCAGACCGCCGGTGTGGGCGGCTCCTTCAATCGAGAGAACGTGCAAGAGATGGCGGAGATCATCGGTGAAGAGTCCAAGATCGTCGGCATCCGCCAGATCTATGCGCCTGATCTGGATATCCCCCGAGACCCCCGCTGGGGACGGATGCAGGAGTGCTATGGTGAAGATCCCTATCTGGTGGGAGAAATGGGTAAGGAGTATGTAACCGGTCTGCAAAAGCATTCCGTCGCCTCCACCCTAAAGCATTTTATCTGCTACGGTGTCCCGGAAGGGGGCATCAATATTGCTCCCAATCATTTGGGTCAGCGGGAAATGCGGGAGGTAATGCTGGAGCCTTTCCGGAAGTGCGTGCAAGCCGGTGCCATGTCGGTAATGCCCGCCTATAATGAACTGGACGGGGAACCTCTCCATGCCTCCAAGCGTCTGCTACAGGGGGTATTGCGGGAAGAGCTGGGCTTTGACGGGGTGACAGTTACCGACTACAGCGCGGTGCGCATGCTTCATACACGCCATTGTGTGGCTCCCGATGCCCTTGCTGCCGGAAAGCTGGCATTGGACGCCGGATTGGATCTGGAGGCGCCGGTTCCTTTTGGCTACGGAGAAGAAATGCTCCAAGCCGTAAAAGAGGGGATCGTAGATGAAAAGAAGATCGATGAAGCGGTTTTTAGGATCCTGTTGCTGAAATTCCGTTTAGGATTATTTGAAAATCCTTACGCGCTCAATGAGCGGATCAAAGAGACACACAGTTCCCGCGCGGTAGCGCTTTCACGAAAGATGGATCGGGAATCCATTTTACTGCTGGAAAACGATGGAATCCTACCCTTATCCGAAGAGAAGGCCGGCACCGTTGCGGTGATCGGCAACAACGGAAAAGACAGTTTCCTGGGCGATTATACCGTTAATACCCCATCCTGTGTCAGCTTTTATGACGGCATGGTGAACCGATTGGGTACCGACCGTGTTTTGTATGCCCGCGGCTGTAATCCCGTTACCGGCAGTGAAGAGATGCTTCGGGAGGCGGTGGAGACTGCTGCCAAAGCGGATACCGTTTTTCTGGTACTGGGTGATTGCGCCAATACCGGCGGCGGGGTTTGCGGCGAACTGGATGAGCACTTGAAGGAATTTACCTGCGGAGAAGGGTACGATACTCATGATCTGCGCCTGTATCCCTGGCAGCAAAGGCTGTTTGATGCCGTTATCAAGCTGGGAAAGCCCACGGTGTTGGTTCTGTATGCCGGTAGACCTCATGCCATCAAAAAGGAAGCGGATCAGGTCAACGCCTTTCTCTTTTCCTGGGGCGGCGGCGAGCAGAGCGGAAATGCTTTTGCCGATCTTATTTTCGGTGATGTGTCTCCCTCGGCAAAGCTTTCGATATCCTTTCCGCAATCCACCGGACATATCCCTTGCTATTATAATCATAAAGTCAGTGCACGGGGAAATTATAAAAAGCCGGGCACTCCTGAAAAGCCGGGCAGAGACTATGTGACGGCTTCACCTGCACCCTGGTATCCCTTTGGTTACGGCCTGTCCTATACCAAAGTGAAGTATTCTGACCTTAAAGCAGAGAAGAAAGGCAGTGTCCTTTCGGTTTCGGTAACGGTGGAAAATATCGGTGATTACGATATTGATGAGAGTATCCTGCTCTTTACCCGGGCTATTTATGCTCCCATCACCCCCTTTGTAAAGGAACTGAAAGCCTTTGAAAAGGTACCGCTCAAAAAAGGCGAAAAGAAAATAGTCTCCTTTATGCTTACCGAAGAGGACCTTACCTATGTGGATCACGCCTATCAAAGAGTTCCTCTTCATACCACCTACCGTATCATGGTGGAAGACCTCGCCTGCGAGATCGATTTCTAAAACAAAAATCAGCATAGTCTGCCGACTATGCTGATTTTTAATCTCCCCATTGACAAGGTGCGCAATTAATGTTACAATCATACCAACCTAAGTGGTAGGTAATGTGATTGTTGCAGAGGATATGGTTTATTGCCGGGAGACTTTTCCGGAGTCTTCCGGTTTTGATTTTTATCATTGAGAAAAGGAGAGAATAAATGATCCCAACAAGAGAAGAGGCGCTGCTGCTTCTAAAAGAATATAATACCGAACCTTTCCATATTAAGCATGCCTTAACGGTGGAGGGAGTCATGCGCTATTTTGCCAAAGAACTGGGCTATGCCGGGGAAGAAGAATTCTGGGGGATCGTGGGGCTTCTCCATGACCTTGATTTTGAGCAATATCCCGATCAGCATTGCGTCAAGGAGCAGGAGCTTATGCGGGCACGGGGGCTGGATGAACGCATTATTCATGCTACCGCAAGCCATGGTTATGCCCTCACTGTTGATATTGAGCCGGAGCATGAAATGGAGAAGGTCCTTTATGCGGTGGACGAGCTCACCGGACTGATCGGTGCGGTGGCGCTGATGCGTCCGTCAAAGAGTGTTTCGGATCTGGAACTGAAATCGGTGAAGAAGAAATATAAAACACTGAATTTTGCCGCCGGATGCTCTCGGGAAGTGATCGAGCGAGGCACCGCCATGCTGGGCTGGTCTTTGGATGATTTGATCTCCAAAACCATTCTTGCCATGCGGGCGACTGACGCGGTGGATTGAGAGGGATCCCTCATGAAAGCACTGATTGCCATGAGCGGCGGAGTAGATTCCTCGCTGGCAGCGAAAATCATGACGGATAAAGGCTTTGAATGTATTGGATGTACCATGAAGCTATACCGCAATGAAGAGGAGGGGACGGAGCATTCCCGCACCTGCTGCTCTCTCGACGATGTGGAGGATGCGCGGAGCGTTGCCTATCAGTTGGACATCCCCTATTATGTTTTTAATTTCACCGATGTCTTTCGGGAAAAGGTGATCCGGAAATTTATCGAAAGCTATGAACAGGGGATTACCCCCAACCCCTGTATAGACTGCAACCGATATATGAAATTCGATAAGCTCTATAGGCGGGCAAAGACTCTGGGCTGCGATTATATCGTGACCGGGCATTATGCACGGATCGAAAAGATCGGCGGTCGTTTTTTTCTTAAAAAAGCATTGGATGAGACCAAGGACCAAAGCTATGTACTGTATGCCATGACCCAGGAGCTGCTTGCTCATACCATGTTTCCTCTCGGTGAGCTGAGGAAACGCGAGGTTCGTGCCCTGGCGAGGCAATATGGATTTATCAATGCGGAGAAGTCCGACAGCCAGGATATCTGCTTTGTGCCAGACGGAGATTATGCAAGCGTAATCGGGCAGTATACCGGAAAGGTGCCCCGAAAAGGATATTTTGTGGACCTACAGGGCAATATTCTCGGAGAGCATAAAGGCTTGATCCATTATACTGTCGGACAACGTAAAGGACTTGGTATTTCAAGCGCGATGCCTTTTTATGTATGTAGGCTCTGTCCGGAAAGCGGCAATGTTGTTTTGGGCAGAAAGGAAGACCTGCTTCAAAGGGAGGCAGAGGTATCTGATTTTAATTGGATCGGCGGTACCGCCCCGCGGGAGGCGTTTGTCTGCGAGGTAAAAATACGCTACCGCCAGCCTGCAAAGCGGGCGACCGTTTTCCCGATAGGTGCGGACGCGGTCCGTATCCTTTTTGACAAACCGCAGCGGGCGGTCACGCCCGGACAAGCGGCGGTTTTATATGATGGAGATACTGTCCTCGGCGGCGGTACGATCCGGGTGCTGAAAGGGGCCCCGACATAACAGGATGATTCTTTTTTATTAAAAAAGCGCTGAACCATTTCGGTTCAGCGCTTTTCATTCTTACAGATCCAGATAGGATTTTACCAGTTCACCCAGCAACTCGTCGCGGTCGATCTTGCGGATCAGCACCCGGGCGTTGTTGTGGTTGGTAATGTAGGTGGGATCTTCGCTTAAGATGTAACCCACGATCTGGTTCAGGGGGTTGTAGCCTTTTTCCTTCAGGGCATCGTAAACGGCCGAGAGGACCTCTTTCATCTCCATCTTCTCGTCTTTGTTGATTTTGAAGGATTGCGTTTTATCCAGCATGATTTTGTACCTCCTGATAGTTCTTTTTTATATTATACAATAAGGAAAAGGAGAAAACAAGAATAAATTTGTAAAATTAAGAACGCAGAGTTGCGCCTAATTCCGTAATGGCCGTGACCATTTTCTTGATCTTACCGTCGATCTCCTCATCACTCAAGGTACGGTCGGCGGCGCGGAAGGTCAGATTGAAGGCAACGCTCTTCATGCCTTCGGCGATCTGTTTTCCTTCGTAGATATCAAAGAGAGCAACACTCTCCAAAATATTGCCGCCCTTCTCCCGCATAACCCTTTCCATGGAGCCAACCGTCAGGCTTTTTTCGCATACGAATGCCAGATCACGGGTGGTTGCCGGGAATTTCGGCATGGCGCGGTATTCCTTGGCGGGTTTTTCAGCAGAAAGGATCTTTTCAAAGTAGAGATTGGCGATCCAGACTTGCTCCGGCAGACCGAACTGGTCAGGGATCAGGGGATGGACTTCACCCATCAAGCCGATGACCTCGTTCTGATAGGTAATAAGTGCCGCTTTGCCCGGATGGAGTACGGGGCAGTCCTTTTTGGGAGAAAATTCCACATCCTTCATGGGCAGACCGGCAGCGGTCAGAACCTGCTCTACTGCACCTTTTAAGGTGTAAAAACTCTCTTCCTTGCCGTAACAGCCCAATACATATTCCACCTGCTCATAGGGGAGCGTGTCTGCACCGGTATAGGTGTAGGTGGTGGCAGGCTCAAAGAGTCGAGCAGTCAGATTACGGTTATTGTAGTTGGTGGCAAGGGTGGAAAGCATACTGCCCATGGCAGTGGTCCGCATGACGCTGGTATCCTCTCCCAAGGGATTGGAGATGGTCACCGACTTGCGGTAGGTGCTGTCGGCAGGCAGCAGCAATTTATCGTACATTTTGGGGCTGATAAAGCTGTAGGTGCAGATCTCATAGTATCCGGCCGCTAACAGCGCTTCATTGATGGTTTTTTGCAGGCTCTGGGCGGGGGTCAGCATACCTTGAGTAGTCGCCATATGCACCAGAGTGGTGGGAATATTGTCGTAGCCGTATAGCCGTACGATCTCTTCGGCCAGATCCGCTTCACCCTCCACATCATCACGGAAGGAGGGGATGGAAACGGCCCAGGGCTCCTTGCTGTCATCCACACCGAACTCCAGCATGGTAAGAGAATCCTTCATAAAGGCACGGTCAATATCGGTTCCCAAGAATGCATTGATATGATCAGGTCTCAAGCCAATGGTGCGGGGTGCTCTGTTGTCATTATTGACATCCAATACACCGGAGACTACCGTTCCACCGGCCAACTGCTCGGCCAGTTCGCAGGCACGGTTGAGGGCGCCCTCCACCATCACGGGATCCAGGCCTTTCTCATAGCGGGAGGAGACATCGGTACGCAGACCCAGCGCGCGGGAAGCCTTGCGTACGGTCACACCGTCAAAGTTGGCAGACTCAAAAACGATGGTCGCAGTATCGTTTTCGATCTCGCTGTTGAGACCGCCCATGATACCGGCAACGGCGATGGTTCCTTCCTTGTCGGCAATGGTCAGCATGGTGGAGGAAAGGGTACGCTCCTGCTCGTCGAGAGTGGTGAACTTTTCACCTTCACCGGCCATCTTTACATGGATCTCTTTTCCGCGGATCTGGCGGTAATCAAAGGCGTGCATGGGCTGGCCATATTCCAGCATTACATAGTTGGTGATGTCCACTACATTGTTGATGGGGCGGACACCCACCGCATAAAGACGGTTCCGCAGCCACAGAGGAGAGGGGCCGATTTTGATGTTTTTGACCACTCTTGCGCTGTATCGGGGGCAGGCCTCAGGCTCCTCAACGGTGACACTTAAATAGTTTTCAATCTTATCGTTTTCATCTTCATGAAAAACAGGAACATGTTTGTTGAAGGGACGGCGATAGGTGGCCGCCGCCTCTCTGGCCAGACCGATAACCGAAAGGCAATCGGGGCGGTTGGGGGTAATCTCAAATTCGATCATGGGATCATTGAGACCTAATGCTTCATCAATGGGAGTGCCGGGCTTGTATTCGCCGGGCAGAATCATAATGCCGTCCTCAATACACGCGGGGAAATTACCTACGGTGAGGTTCAGCTCGCCCAGAGAGCAGAGCATACCGTTAGAGGGGAGACCCCGCAGCTTGCCCTTTTTGATCTTGACACCGTTTGGCAGCAAGCTGTTGTCCAGCGCGGCGGGGACATAATCCCCAACCTTGATATTCTGGGCACCGGTGATGATCTGGATGGGTTCAGCATCTCCCACATCCACCTGACAGACCTTCAAATGGTCGGAATCGGGATGGTCGGTGACCTCTAAGAGGTGTCCTACGACCACCCGCTCAATATTGTCATTCCAGCAGCTAAAGGTTTCCACCTTAGAGCCGCTCATGGTCATATCTTTTGCGATCTCGGCCGCCGATTCGTTCAGTTCCACAAAATCGGCCAGCCAGCCTTTGGTTACATTCATTCTTCTCTTACCTCCTTAGAACTGTTGCAGGAAACGCAGATCGTTTTCAAAAAACAGCCGCAGATCGTCGATATTGTAGCGCCGCATAACAATACGCTCTAAACCGAGACCGAATGCAAAGCCGCTGTATTCCTCGGGATCAATGCCGCAGCCTTCCAGCACCTTGGGATGTACCATACCGGCACCCAGGATCTCGATCCAGCCTTCGCCCTTGCAAAGGCGGCAGCCTTTACCGCCACAGGAGAAGCAGCGGATATCCAGTTCTGCCGAAGGTTCCGTAAAGGAAAAGTGGTGGGGACGGAACCGTACCACCGCCTCTTCACCGTAAAGCCGCTTGGCAAAAAGTTCCAAAGTCCCTTTAAGGTCGCTCATGCGGATACCCTTGTCCACCACCAGACCCTCGATCTGATGGAAGAGGGGGGAGTGCGTAGCGTCCACTTCATCGGAGCGGTATACCCGGCCGGGAGCGATGACCTTAATGGGAGGCTTCTGCTTTTCCATGACCCGCACCTGCATGGGAGAGGTCTGGGTTCGGAGCAGGATGTTTTCGGTGATATAGAAGGTGTCCTGGGTATCTCTTGCCGGATGGTTTTTGGGCATATTGAGCGCTTCAAAGTTATAGCGATCCAGCTCTACCTCCGGGCCGGTGGCGATCTGGAAGCCCATCCCTAAGAAGATATCTTTGATTTCGTCCAGTACCTGGGAGAGAGGATGTTTTTTGCCGTAGGGTGCGGATACACCGGGGACAGTAACATCCAACTGCTCCTCCTGCAGGCGGCGTTCCAGCTCAGCCTTATCAAGAGCGGCCAGCTTCTCTTCCATAGCCGCTTCTAATTCACCCCGTACTTCATTGACCAGAGCGCCCATCTTGGGACGATCCTCGGGAGCAAGGGCTCCCATGCCGCGTAAGAGGGCGGTCAGCTCACCCTTTTTACCTAAAAAACGTACCCGCAGATTTTCAAGTTCTGCCTTGGTGGCGGTCTCCACCAGCCTTGTCCGCACTTCCGCACGGATGGCTTCTAACTTTTCTTTCATATCCATGTCCTCCAAAAATAAAAAATCCCCGTCCCGAAAAGGGACGAGAATGAAAAATAAACCCGTGTTACCACCCAGCTTCCGCAAGATTCCCTTGCGGCACTTTGTGCTTTGTTAACGGAAAGCCCCCGTCATCTTTTCCAAGATGCCGCTCCCGGGTTGAAAATAAATCATGCTCCTGCCGGAAGTGCTTGCAGCCGATGGCTCTTCCTCTCTGGTGCCGGTTAACATAATCTTTATACGCCCGTTCTTTGCGTTTCTCCTATTTTAACATAGTAATTTATAAAAAGCAACCTCTTTTTTTATTGAAATTATTATATGGTTATGATAAAATACATAGATAGAAAGGTTGGTGCTCTTATGGAAAACTTTATTGAATACTGCCTGCCCTATCGGCTGACTGCTTTGGATCGGATCAAGCAGTATGGTTATACGATCGGTCTTCTGGCGCTGGGGGCGGTACTGATCGCCCTGGTGGGCCCCGTTGGGATCCTTCTTTGTGCCGGAGCCTGTTATCTGGCCTATCGGGTGTATTTTTCCTTTCTTTATGAGCTGGAGTATACCCTTTTGGAAAATGAGATCACCTTCACTAAGATCATTAATAAAGAACGCCGCCGTGAAATGCTCAAGGCGGATATCTCCAAAACCGAAAGCTACGGTCCCATCGACAAGATGCCCGCGAATGTGAAAAATGTTCGTTCCTTTGTTTCCCATCAGGGGGAGGAGCCGGAGTATTTCTGGATTACCCAAAAGAAAAACGGCGAGTCGGTCTGCATCCTCTTCCAGCCTAATGAGCGGGTACTGGCCGTCTTTGCCACCCGCGCCCGGGGCAAACTGAGATGAAGATCGTTACCCCTGCTCAAATGAAAAAGATGGATCTGCGCACCGTGGAGGAAGGCTATTTTACTTCTCTGAGGCTGATGCAGAATGCGGCCGAGGCGCTCTATGAGGAGATCACCTGTTGGATGGAGCAAAAAGGTGCCGATCGGATCCTGCTTTTGGCAGGCACCGGGAATAACGGCGGCGATGCCTATGCCTTGGCCTGTCTTTTGTATCCGGTCTATCAGCCGGCGATCCTGCCGGTGGGAGAGGGCGAGCGTTCTCCCGATTGTGAATATTACTATCAAAAATGCAAAAAACTGGGCATTCCTTTTGTATCCGACCCCGCAGACTATCCTTTGGTGGCGGAAGGGGTGTTCGGTACCGGTTTTCATGGTGAACTGCCCGGAGAGGTCAAGAAAGTCTTTGAAAAGATCCATGTCCCGGTGGCGGCTATTGATCTGCCCGGCGGCATGAACGGCGAAAGCGGTGTTTCTGCCGAAGGGGCCTTGAAGCCTGAATTAACCGTCACGTTTGCTTATCCGAAGCCCTGCCATCTGTTGGCCGATTGCGGCAAGGTGGTGGTCAAGGATATCGGTATCCCTCCAAAATATGCCGATACGATCGATAGAGAAACCCTGCGCCCCTGTTACGCCGAAAGATCGGATTGGGGGCATAAAAACCGCTACGGAACCGTTGGCCTTTTAGTGGGGGCCCCTCAATACCCGGGTGCTGCCGCGCTGGCTTTGACCGGTGCTTTGAAAAGCGGTGTCGGCTTGGTCTTCGGCTACCTGCCGAAACCCGCCCGTAACGCGGCGGCTGCGAAATTTTACGGCCCGGTGCTGCAATCCCCCGGAAAGCTTTTTCCCTTAAAATGGAATGCCTATTTAGTGGGCAGCGGCTTGGGAAGAAGCCGTGCTGCCGGGGTGAAAATGAAAAAACTATGGCGGTCTGAATATCCCCTGGTGGTGGATGGTGACGGCCTCTGGCATCTGCAAAAGTTTTTATTTCCCCGCAAGGCTGCGACGGTGCTGACTCCTCATATGGGGGAATTTGCCCGCCTTTTGGGGAGTACCCCCGAAGAACTGCGGCAGAACCGTTTGCAAAGGGCAGAGGAATTTGCCGCCTGTTATGGGTGTATATTGGTATTGAAGGATGCGGCTACCGTTGTAACCGACGGAAAAAAAACGGCCGTCCTTTCCGCTCCCTGCTCGGCTTTGGCGAAAGGGGGCAGCGGCGACCTTTTGGCCGGTCTCATCGCCGGGATATTAGCCGGCGGCTGTGACGCATTGGAGGCCGCAAAATTAGGCGTTTATCTTCATAACCGTGCTGCGCACCTTGCCTGCAAGGCGCAAAGCCCGCGGGCGCTGCAGTCGGAGGAGATCGCCGAGAAAATCAGTGACGCTTGGATGGAGCTGGAAGATGAAGCATTTTAAACGAACCTGGGCTGAGATCGATCTCTCTGCGATCCGGGAAAATTATCATACCGTCCGCAAGCAGGTGGCCCCGTCTGTAAAGGTAATGGCGGTGGTCAAGGCCAACGCTTATGGCCATGGCGTGGCCGAAGTGGCTCCCATGCTGGAGATGCTGGGTGCCGATTTCTTCGGTGTGTCCTGTCTGCAGGAGGCGGCCGAGCTGCGTGCCTTGGGAATCGTAAAACCGATCCTGATCTTAGGCTATACTCCGCCGGAATATTTTGAGGAGCTTTGTGCGCTGGGGGTTTGCCAGACGATCTTTGATCGGGAGACGGCCCACCTCTATAATGCCTACTGCGGGAAGGAGGGCTGCATCGGAAAGGTGCATATCGCCCTGGATACCGGCATGGGCCGTATCGGCTTTGATGCTTTTGATCCGGAAAAAGCAGCTAAAACCGTATCGGAGATTGCTGCCTTGCCTTATTTATCCGTAGAAGGTCTGTTTTCTCATTTTGCGGTGGCCGATACCGATGGGGAAGAGGCGTACACCGCCGCCCAGTTTGAGCGCTTTTCAGCGGTTAAAGAGCAGTTGAAAAGAGAAGGCCTTTGCCCCTTATGCCATATTGCCAATAGCGCCGGCACCTTTGCGGACCCCCGATATCAGCTGGATATGGTGCGGGCAGGCATCGTGCTTTATGGCCAGGAACCCGGCGGAAGGAAGAACCCCTACCGTCCGGCCATGACCTTAAAGACGGTGGTTTCTTATGTGAAAGAGTTGCCTACAGGCCGGGATATTAGTTACGGCCGGCGTTATACGACTCAAAATCCCTGTAGGATCGCTACTTTGAGTGTGGGCTACGCCGACGGCTATCCCCGCCGCTTGTCCGGTGTGGGTGAGGTGTTGATCGGGGGGGAACGTGCTAAGGTTATCGGCTCGGTCTGTATGGATCAGCTGATGGTAGATGTCACCGATGTGCCCTGCAAGGCAGGAGATGAGGCGATCCTGATGGGTGGTGGCATTGATTTCAATACCGTAGCCGAGCAGGTGGGTACGATTCATTATGAATTGATTTGCGGGATCAGCAAACGTGTTCCCAGAATCTATATAAAGTAAATTTAAGGAGGAGACTAGGATGAAAATTTGTCAGAATTGTAACTTTGAATGCAATGATCAGGATCGTTTCTGCGGTAAATGCGGGATGCCTTTTCCTGAGGTAAAGGCCGAAACGGAAGAGGTAGCTCCTATCGTTGAGGAACCCAAGGCTGAAGAGGAAGCAACGCCGGAGGTCCCGGTCTATCAGAAACCGGAGGAAGAACCCCAACCCGCCGAGCAGTCCCGTACATATCAGGTACCGCCCCGCTATATGCCGCCTCAAAAGACAAATGAGGAAGAACCGATATCGGTGGGTAAGTGGGTGTTGTATCACCTGATCCCGTTTATTCCGGGAGTAGGATCCCTGATCTATATCGTTATGCTCTTCATCTGGTCTTTTGGCAGCGGTGAGCAGAATGCCACTTTCCGTAATTGGGCAAAATCTCAGTTGATCGTTACCGCTATCAGCTTTGTATTGGTGCTCTTTATTGTGATCCTTGTGGTGGTTCTGGCTGTTACCGGGGCGGTGGCGATGGATAACTCGATGGATTATTACTACGAATACGGCTATTAATCTATGAATATCGACCATTTAAAATATGCGGTGGAGATCGCAAAAACCAAATCCATCAGTCAGGCAGCAGAAAACCTTTATATGGGACAGCCTAATCTAAGTCGTGCCATTAAGGAACTGGAGGATTCCTTAGGGATCATCATTTTCAACCGCACGCCCAAAGGCATTACCACCACTCCCGAGGGGGATGAGTTTCTGCATAATGCCCGTCGGATCATTCGGCAGGTGGACAAGATGGAGGAATTTTACCGAACCAACCGTAATTGCCAGCGGTTCTCTGTTTCCGTTCCCCGCGCGACCTATATCTCGGAGGCTTTTGCGGAGTTTACTGCTCATTTAAGTACCGAGGATCCCGCGGATATTTATTATAAAGAGACCAATTCCATGCGTACCCTCAATAATGTGGTAAAGGAAGAGTTTAATCTGGGGATCGTCCGTTATCAGGAAGCCTTCGAGCAGTATTATGAACTGCAGTTTGAGGAGAAAAAACTGGTCAGTGAAGATATCGCCGAATTCTCCTATTATCTGCTGATGAATGAAAATCATCCTTTGGCAAACAAGGAGGAGATCGCCCCTGAGGAGCTGGCACCTTATTTTGAAATCTGTCATGCTGATCCCTATGTTCCCAACCTGCCTCAGATCGATGTAAAGAAGGCAGAACTTTCGGAATATGTGGATAAGCGGATCAATATCTATGAGCGGGCCAGCCAGTTCAGCCTTTTGGAGAAGATGCCGGAGGCTTTTATGTGGGTCTCTCCCTTGTCGGAGGATCTGCTGAAGAAGTACCACCTGGTGCAGAAGAAGGCCAAGGCTACCCATCGGGT
>JAFUNM010000059.1 GCA_017482195.1 Clostridia bacterium | reverse complement strand
GTTATAATAGTTAGGAAATGACAAGAAAGGAGCAAAAACGATGATTTTTTCTAAAGAGATCGAAAAGGTCTGCGCCCATTGTGAGCACGGCAAGCGGATCCATGGTACCGAAGATGTAATTTGCTCCAAAAAAGGATTGGTCAAAGGAGATTTTTCCTGCAAAAAGTTTCTTTACACCCCTCTTCACCGCACTCCGCCGAAGGCCTTGAATTTCGGCAAGATAAATTTACCAAGTCTGGAAGATTAATGCGTCGCTTTTGCGGCGCATATTTTTTTGAACTGCAGCACATAATATGAGCGTCCCGGGAAATGAAGGTGCAGGGCAAAAAGCTCTGCAGGTCGGTTTTGCATTTTGATTTCTTAAGAAAAATGCAAAAACGAAATGGTGGGCGCGGTCTGTCGATGGAAAAACGGTGAGGCAGACTGACGCATGAAAATTCAGAGAGATACGCTCTCATCAGCACCGTTTTGCAAAGCGGAAAATATCAGTTTTGTTCCGGACCGCTCCGGCAGCAGAAGCACATCCCGGAATGGTGATACTGCTATTTTCCCCCGGTTGGGTAGCTGCATCCCGGCGGCATATAAAAAAGAGGTCGAAAATTCCCTTTTCGGCCTCTTTTTTCTTGACTACATTGGTGAATTTTGTTATACTCATTGCAGAAAATATTATGAAAGTTGAGGATTGCACTGATGTTTAAATTCAAAGCGATCTCTGCCTTGGAAAAGGTAATGCTCACCGACACCTATGACAAGTATGAAGAAATCACCTGCGTCAAGGGTCTCAAGGGCGAGCGGGTTTCCTTCCAGATCCAGATCGGCCATAAGCCCACCGATCCCAAACCCGCCTCCGGCGTTACATACTATACCCTGCGCTCTCCCCTGCGCAAGCAGACACAGGTGAGCCGGGTGGGTTATATCCCTTCCGAACTCCCTGCCTACCGCAGCAGCCACGATGACGATTATATCTCCATCGAGCCGGGTCTTTTCCCCGATGTGATGTATCCCTTAACCTCCAAGGATAAATTCTATATTTTGACCGGTGCACCCACTACTCTGATGGTAACGGTAGACATCCCCAAGGACATTGAAGCCGGCGAATATCCCCTTTATTTCTGTTTCCATATCGAAAAGGGCAAGCCTCGCACTCCCGAAAAGCGTTCTCTAAAGATAACAGTAAAAGTGGAAGATGCCGTAATGAAAGAGAATGATCTGATCTTCGGTCAATGGTTCCATTGTGACTGTATCTCCAACTATCATAAAGTAAAGGTTTTCAGTAAAAAATTCTGGAAAATCACCGAAAACTATATCAAGACCGCTGCCCGCACCGGTATGAACACCATCCTCACCCCCATCTTTACGCCCCCTCTGGATACCCAGATCAACGGCGAGCGCAAAACGGTGCAGTTGGTGAAGATCCAAAAGACCGGCGACAAATACAGCTTTAATTTCGATCTTCTGGAAAAATGGGTGGACATGTGCCAGCGGCACGGCTTTAAGTACTTTGAGATGGCTCATCTCTTTACCCAATGGGGTGCCAAGTTCTGCCCCAAGATCATCGTAGAAATCGACGGCAAGCAAGTCAAGGAATTCGGCTGGCATGTGGAAGCCATGAGCAATGCTTATAAGAACTTCCTTTCCCAGTTCCTGCCCGCGCTAACCGCGAAATTAAAGGATTTGGGCATTGCCGAGAACACCTATTTCCACATCTCCGACGAGCCCAACGACAATTTCTTGGAGAATTACAAGGCTGCCAAGGAGTTTGTTGCTCCCTTGCTGAAAGACTTCAAGATTATCGATGCTCTTTCCAGCATTGAGTTCTATAAAAAGGGCTTGGTGGACATTCCCATTCCCTGTAATGATCATATCGCACCTTTCCTGGAAGAGGATATTGACGAGCGGTGGACCTATTACTGCTGCGTGCAGACCATCGATGTTTCCAATCGTTTCTTTGCTATGCCCGGTTACCGCAACCGTTGCATGGGTCTGCAGATGTTCCGCAACGATATCTCCGGTTTTATGACCTGGGGCTTTAATTTCTACTCCTCCGCCCAGAGCGTTCTGGAGATTGATCCCTATCTCTGCAGCGATTCCATCCACGCTCATCCCTCCGGCGATGCCTATTCCGTCTACCCCTATGGGGACGGTGCCATTGAGTCCATCCGTACGGTGGTCTTCCATCAGGCAATGCAGGATCGGATGTTGTTGAAGATGCTGGCAGAAAAGATCGATTTGGAAGAGACCAAAAAGTGGCTGGATGAAGAAGCCGGTATGGTCATGGATTTCAAGCATTATCCTAAAAATTCCAAATTCTACGATGAATTCCACGATAAGATCATTGACCGTTTAATAAAATAAGTAAAAATTAAATGAGCAGTTCAAAAGAACTGCTCATTTAATTTTGTTTTCACATAAATGAACCGTATGCGGCGGAAGGTCTTTTAGATATGGACGAATACAGGAGGGGTAAATTTTGGTCTTATTCAACAGCTCTAACGGGATCCAGCAAAATTCCAGTTCGCTACGCTCGCGACCCAGGTCATCCAGGGGATGGAAGGTTCCTTGGGGCAGGTCTTCTTTATTTTTCAGTTCCGCAAGGTAAAAGAGGTTGATCTGCTGGCAGGGCTTTTCTCCCTCAAAGAATTGCTCTGCCACAAAGCAAAGACGCCCAACCCGTACAGCAATACCTAACTTTTCCTTCAATTCCCGTGCCAAACTCTCATCGGAGAATTCACCAAATGCCACTTCCCCTCCGGGCAGAGCATAGCCCTCCGCGCCGGTGGAATGCTGCATCAAAAGAGTACCGTTATGATAGATCAATGCTCCCACGCGGTAGGAAAACATCCAATCCTGTTCATGAAATAAAGTATTCCCTGCCATTTTGCCTCCAAATCGCCGTAAAGTAAATAGCCTTTATAAGGAAAAGGCTCGCTTTAGAACTAAAGCGAGCCTTGTTTATGTCGGCATTACGTATCTTTCCGGGCCGTCGCCAGCCAAGTATTGTCCGCATGAAGTTGCTTAACTACCGTGTTCGGAATGGGAACGGGTGGATCCAACTCATAATC
>JAFUNM010000058.1 GCA_017482195.1 Clostridia bacterium | reverse complement strand
ATGTGGATCTCGCCACCAAAACGGTCACCTTCCATGGCGACCCTTAGGCGGTCAAAGCCGCCCTCGACGATATCGGCTTTGATGTAGAATAAAGAAAAAGCGCCCTTCAGGGCGCTTTTTCTTATATAAGTTGATTTAATTCTTCCCTAAAGGCAATAAATTGATCTGCCGATTCAGGCAGGGTCTCAAAGGTCACCTCGCCGAAATGCTTGCGGATCAGGTTCTCGCAGACTTTGCGTCCTTTGCGTTTTTCCAGCAGTTTTAAGGCGCGCACATCGTTGAGGGCATCCCCGGTCACCACCAGGCGGGTAGAGGGCATGGCAGTCCCGTTAAAAGAGGGATAAACCGTATAGGAAATGCCGGGATAGTTGGAATATCCGCCGGGATAAAAGCGGGGATCAAAGGTACCGTAACTGAGATTATGGTAGTAATAATTATAATTCCAGCTGGCAAAGCCCTTGGCACCGGAGAGATAGAGTTGAATTCCGATGATGCGGTTGCGTTCCGGCGGAGAGGTGAGATTGCGGTTGGCAAGGGTTTCCTCCAATTCTAAACCGGTATAGTAGACCCAGAAATTGTCACATTTTCCAAAGAAGGTAGGCGCTTCCTTGGTGTATACAATGGGGGTCGGCACCGACCCGTCCTCATAGAACATGAAGTTCGAGAGGGCATCGCCCAGCATGCAGTCTTTCGGCAGATTGCCAAGCTGTGCTTTGGCGGCGCGGTAGTTGCCGATCATGGTTTCGGAAGGCTCGTCAGAGATATGGAATAAAAACCGTTTTTCCAGTTTTTCTTCTTTCATAAAACCTTTCAGCGCCTCGATGTATTCATAAAGAAACTTGCCATACTTTTTAGAAGAAGAGGGAGTGTTCCAACCGAAGATCTTCTTTTCTTTGCCGTTTACGGTGGCGTAGATATTGGGTGCAGAGGTGGCGCCCCATTGGGTGAAGAAATGGGCGTGCTCAAAGTATTTGAAGCCGCATTTCAGCGCCAGAGCACAAAAGCGCTTGAGCAGTGTAAAATCAAAAAGGTATTTCCCGTCTTTGACCTCGATCTTTACCAATTGGGTCTTCATCCGCTCGAGACCGATGGCGGTATCCAGCGGCGGGGTGAAGGCGGGCGTCAGTACCATGTTCATCCCGTGTCGGGCAGCAACGGTCAGATAACTTTCCAATACCTTGAAGAACTTCTCGCTGTAAAGAGGGAGATTATGTAGATCGGCAATGCAGTCACAATAAAGCCAGGCGGTATGATAAAGAGTCTGGCGGGGGAGTAGGGCATCCTTGATCTCCACATCTAAGGTTTCTTTACCCACCTGGGAGCAGTCCCTGGAATCAAAAAGCCGAAAGGTAATGGAATAGGTGCCGGCGGGAATGGGCTTGCCCTTTTCGTTTACCGTAACCCAATAGGCTTGCCAGCAATCGCCGGATGCTGAGAGAATGGTCTGTTCGCCCTGCTCCGCATAACGGGTGCGGCTGGGCTTGACCAAGGGGATCATCGGCTTATTGATGCCCTTGGGCTGCAGAATATCGGGATACATCCCGATGGCAGGGGGATTTTGAAAGCCCTTGGCACCGGTATGTTTCACCGGAACATATTCCACTGCATAGCAGTTGAGCGGCAGTTTCGTTTCAATGGTAATATGCAACGGAAATTGCAGTCCCTTTTCTTTTAGTCTATAAGCCAACTGAAATGAAAATGGCTCATTTCTCATTCCTGAAATCTTGGTTATTCCTTTTTCGGGACAATTTTCCGGAAACACCCGATGCAGGGAACTGAGGATTTTGGTTTCGATCATATAAAGACCCTCCTTTTTCTCCATTATAACTTTATATGAATAATAATAAAATACACAAACCATCCGTATTTTTGGACAATATTGTTGACAATCACTGGCCGCGGGATTATACTGTTGCTATGAGATACAGTTCCGAAAAGAAAAAAGACTGCCATCTGGCAGTCAATAATTGCGGTGAGTTTTTTATGACCGTAGGGGAGAGAAATGTCACCCGCCAAAAGGGCAGGGTAGACTATGGGATCTTTTATGTCCGAAAGGAATCCTTTTTCTATTTTGACGGAGATCTTCTGCGGGAGGCAAAAGAAGGTGAACTGGTGCTTTTTTTCCCCGGTGTACCCCGCTGTTATGAGTTCGACGGAAAGAAAGAATCGGTCGTTCTGTGGGCAAACTTCACCGGCGAAGCCACCGTGCAGCTGGATCTTTTGAAATGTCCCCATCCTCTGTGCCTGAAGATCACTGAGCAAGCGGAATTCGAGCGCGTTTTTTTACAGATGATCACCGCCCATCATCGGCGCGGCGCTTATTGTGAGGAGATCTCCGCCGGCTTTCTGCAGGTGCTCCTGGCAATGCTGTTGAAAAGCAATCAGGCAGGGGAGAGCGCTTTGCGCGCCTCCCGCCGGGAGGATTTGGATCGGGTTCTGGAGTATATGAGCGACCATTGCCATGAGCCTATTGATCTGCAGCATTATGCGGATATGTGCTATGTTAGTTCCAATCGTTTTATCAATATATTTAAGAACTATACCGGCGTATCACCCTATCACTTTCAGCTCCAGCTGCGGATGGAGCGAGCCATTGAGTTGCTGCTCCATAGCTCTGCTACCGTGGGTGAATGTGCCGCCGCGGTGGGCTTTAAGGATAGCGCTTATTTCTCCCGCATCTTCAAAAAAATGACCGGCTACCCGCCTTCTTACTTTAAAAAATAAGGTGTGCAAAAATGCACACCTTATTTTTATTTGTTAGATTTTTTCTACACCCAAGGTAACCTTTTCGCCGTTGATATCCCATTCCTTGGAGAATTCGGGCGCGGCGGCATGATCCACCAGCTTGTCGGCGAGGGTGTTGGAACCCACTTCCTCAAATTCCTCTTTTAAGAGGGTGATCAGGTTTTCGTTTCCGTCGATGTAGATGGCGATGTGATCCATCACCTCAAAACCGGAGTCCTTCCGCATGGTCTGAATCTTGGAGATGATCTCCCGTACCATACCCTCGCGGATCAGCTCGTGGGTCAGGTTGATATCCAGAACAACGGTGCAGCCCTTATCCTTGGCGGTATAAAAGCCTTCCTTCTGGGCTACGCTGATCAGCAGATCCTCGGTCATGAGTTTTACCTGACCGCTGGGCAGATCCAGGATGAGCGCGCCGCATTCGTCCAGCTCAGCCTTGGCGGCAGCGCCGTCTAATTCTGCAAGGGCGGTACGAATTTCGTTCAGCTGTTTGCCGTATTTGGGACCAACTGTTTTTAACTGAGGCTTAAACTCATAGGAGATAAACTCTGCAAGACTCTCCTTGAAGGAAACCTCCTTGATATTCAGCTCGTCCTTGATGATCTCCACATATTCGGCATCCAAGGCGTCTTTGCTCTCCACATACATGCAGGCGAGGGGCTGACGGTTCTTTCTGCCGGAGCCGTTTCTTGCGGAACGGCCGAGAACAACCACATTCAGCACCTGTTCCATGCTCTCCTCCAGGGCGGGATCGATGTATTGCACATCTACTGCGGGGAAGTCGCAGAGATGGATGCTTTCGGGGGCATCCTGATCAATGCTGCGTACCAGGTTCTGATAGATGTTTTCGGTCATAAAGGGGATCATAGGGGCTGCTGCTTTGGCGGTAACCACCAGTGCATGATAAAGGGTCATGTATGCGGCGATCTTATCCTCGGGCATATCGGGTACCCAATAACGCTCCCGTCCGCGGCGAACATACCAGTTGCTCATTTCATCCACAAAGCTGTCCAGTGCCCGGGCGGCCTCGGGAATGCGGTAGTTGGCGAGGTTGGTGTCCACCTCTTTGACCATGGTGTTGAGCTTGGAAAGAAGCCATTTATCCATTACCGTCAGCTTGCAATCCTCCAGCTTATACTTGGAGGCATCAAACTGATCAATGTTGGCATAAAGAGTGAAGAAGGCGTAGGTGTTCCAAAGGGTGCCCATAAACTTCCGCTGACCCTCTACCACCGCTTTTCCGTGGAAACGGTTGGGTAGCCAGGGGGCAGAGTTGGTGTAGAAATACCAGCGGATGGCGTCGGCACCGTAGGTCTCCAGCGCTTCAAACGGATCCACCGCATTGCCCTTGGATTTGCTCATCTTCTGGCCGTTCTCATCCTGCACATGACCCAGAACGATAACATTCTTATAAGGAGCCTTGTTGAAGATGAGGGTCGAAATTGCAAGCAAAGAATAGAACCATCCTCGTGTCTGATCCACCGCTTCGGAAATGAAGTCTGCAGGGAACTGAGACTCAAAGAGTTCTTTATTCTCAAAGGGATAATGATGCTGTGCGAAGGGCATAGCACCGGAGTCAAACCAACAGTCGATGACCTCGGGGACTCTGTGCATCTCCTTGCCGCAATGGGGGCAGGGGATGGTTACGGCATCAATGAACGGTCGGTGCAGCTCAATCTCCTCGGGGCAGTTGTTGGAAAGAGTCTTCAACTCTTCAATGCTGCCGATGGAATGGAGATGACCGCACTCGCATTGCCAAATATTGA
The DNA here is from genome assembly GCA_017482195.1 of Clostridia bacterium. Taxonomy (GTDB): domain Bacteria; phylum Bacillota; class Clostridia; order Oscillospirales; family QAKW01; genus QAKW01. Next base: position 4,184 of record JAFUNM010000058.1, on the reverse strand, counting down.
GAGGAGTACCCCAATAACGGTTTCTGGAAATGCCCCAATCCTGTACATTCTCCAGCCAGTCGCCGAAGCGGCCCTTACCGATGCTCTCGGGGATCCAGTTGATGGTATTGTTGTTGCGGATCAGATCGTCCCGTACCTCGGTCATTTTAATGAACCAGGATTCTCTTGCATAGTAGATCAGCGGGGTATCGCACCGCCAGCAGAAAGGATAATCATGTTCGAACTTAGGTGCATCAAAAAGCAGACCCTTTTTATCAAGATCGGTCAGAATGATGGGATCGGCAGTTTTGACGAACAGACCTTCATAAGGGGTTTCAGCAGTCAGTTCCCCTTTGCCGTCTACCAACTGCACAAAAGGCAGGTCATACTTTCTGCCTACATTGGCGTCATCCTCACCGAAGGCGGGGGCGATGTGTACGATGCCTGTACCGTCGGTCATGGTGACATAATTGTCGCAAACGATATAATGACCCTTTTTGCCCTGCTTGTCGCAGATGGGTTTCACAAAATCAAAGAGGGGCTCATATTCCTTATGCTCCAGCTCGGTACCAACATACCGCTCCAGGATCTCATAAGCGTTTTCTCCCAATTTGCCCAAGACCTTCTCCAGAAGTGCCTCTGCCATGTAATAGGTATACCCGTCGATGGCTTTGACCTTGCAGTAGGTCTCGTTGGGGTTGACGCAAAGCGCCACGTTGCTGGGCAGAGTCCAGGGGGTGGTGGTCCAGGCCAGGAAATAAGCATCCTCGCCGACTGCCTTAAAGCGAACCACTGCACTGCGCTCCTTGACAGCCTTATATCCCTGCGCTACCTCATGAGAGGAGAGGGGGGTTCCGCAACGAGGGCAATAGGGAACGATCTTAAAGCCTTTATAAAGCAACTTCTTCTCAAAGATCTTCTTCAGTGCCCACCATTCGGATTCAATAAAGTCATTATGATAAGTCACATAAGGGTTTTCCATATCCGCCCAGAATCCGACGGTGCGGGAGAAATCCTCCCACATTCCCTTATATTTCCATACACTCTCTTTGCAGTAGCCGATGAAAGGAGTGAGACCGTATTTCTCGATCTGCTCCTTACCGTCCAGGCCCAGCATTTTTTCTACTTCAAGCTCCACCGGAAGACCATGGGTATCCCAGCCGGCCTTGCGGGGAACCATACAGCCCTTCATGGTGCGATAGCGAGGAATCATATCCTTGATCACGCGGGTCAGAACATGACCGATATGGGGCTTGCCGTTGGCGGTAGGGGGGCCGTCATAAAAGACATAGGGAGTCCCTTGTGCCTTGGTCTCCACGCTCTTTTCAAAGATCTTTTCATCTCGCCAGAATTGCTCGATTTTTTTCTCTTCTGCAACGAAATTCAGATTGGGAGATACATTTTTGTACATTTCATCCTTCTCCTTTAAATAAAAATAGCACCCTCATCCTGCGAACAGGATGAAAGTGCCGAACTTTCATAACCACCTATTACAAACAGACCATCATCTGCGGCTCGAGGTAACGCATGAGCGGGTGCGGAGAGGCTTACCGGGGGAGAACCCCTTTCAACCTTCAACTCTGGAGTGATCTTCGCGCTTTACTACTGCCGTCGGGCTTCCACCGTCCCCGATTCGCTTTGGGATTTCGTAAAACCTACTGTCTCCATCACAGTCTTCGCCACATTGTAACATATTAATTATTAAAAAGTCAAGATTATTTTGGAAAATCCTCTTGACAATAAGCAGGATGCGTGATAACATATGAGCAGATATTCATATGAATGGAGGTTCAAATGATGTCCGCTCATAATCACGCTGAAAAATTAGCAGTGGTAAAAGGGCAGATGCCCCCCGATGAACTGCTTTGCGATCTGGGTGATCTATTTAAGGTTTTCGGAGATACCACCCGTATTAAAATTTTGTATTCGCTTTTTGAATCAGAACTATGCGTCTGTGCCATTGCAGAACTTTTGGGAATGACCCAATCGGCGATTTCCCATCAATTAAAGGTATTAAAGGATGCAAAGCTGGTTCGCTCCCGCCGGGAGGGAAAGACCGTTTATTATTCCTTGGCAGACGATCATGTCAGTTTGATCATCGGTCAGGGCTTTAATCATATTACAGAAGGAGAAAGAATCATGAGAAAGACCTTTATGATGGAAGATTTGGATTGTGCCCATTGCGCCGCTAAAATGGAGGATGGCATCCGTAAGCTGGAGGGTGTTTCCGAGGTGGCAGTGAACTTTCTGGCTCAGAAGATGATCATTGAAGCCGATGAAGAGCGGTTTGATGATATCATGAAAGAGGCCCAGCGGATCGTCAAGAAGATCCATCCGGCAACCCGGATCATTCTGTAAGGCGGCGATATTTGTGACAAAAAGACAAAAAATCGTTCTTTACCGTATCCTTTCTGCAGCCGCTCTGCTGATTTTGGCATCCCTTTTTCCTTTGAGCGGTATTCCGCGCCTGATCGTCTTTTTGATCCCCTATGGTATCATTGGCTATGATGTGCTGTGGAGCGCGGTCCGTAATATCATCAACGGTCAGGTTTTTGATGAAAACTTTCTAATGGCCATTGCCACCGTCGGTGCTTTTTGCGTGGGCGAATACCCCGAGGGTGTGGCAGTTATGCTGTTCTATCAGATCGGCGAGTTGTTTCAAAGCATCGCAGTGGGCAAAAGCCGTAAGTCCATTGCCGCGTTGATGGATATTCGACCTGATACTGCCACCGTTCTCCGAAACGGGGAAGAGGTGACCCTCTCACCTGAGGACGTGGCGGTGGACGAGATCTTAATTGTCCGCCCCGGCGAAAAGATTCCCTTAGACGGTATTGTAACCGACGGCGCTACCTCGGTGGATACCGCTGCTCTCACCGGCGAATCGCTGCCCCAAGAAAAAGAAAGGGGCGATGCGGTTATCAGCGGTTCTGTTAATTTAAATGGTGTTATTCAAGTAAAAGTAACCAAGGTATTCGGTGAAAGTACTGTCTCCAAGATTCTGGAATTGGTGGAAAACTCTGCTACTAAGAAAGCGAAGGCCGAGCAGTTTATTACCCGCTTTGCTCGCTGGTATACTCCTTGCGTGGTGATCGGCGCGCTGCTTTTGGCGGTGATCCCGCCCTTGTTTGTGGGCGGCTGGAGCGACTGGATCCATCGTGCCCTGATCTTTTTAGTTGTCTCCTGCCCTTGTGCTTTGGTGATTTCCGTGCCGCTGTCCTTTTTCGGCGGGATCGGCGGGGCTTCCCGTAAGGGAATTTTGATCAAAGGAGCCAATTACTTAGAGGCGCTTGCTAAGGTGGAAACGGTGGTCTTTGATAAGACCGGTACCCTTACCAAGGGCAGCTTCTCGGTGGCAGAAATCTGCCCCGAAAATCTTTCGGAGCAGGAACTGCTGACCCTCGTTGCCTATGGCGAGTCCTATTCCAACCATCCTATTGCCCAATCGATCTTGAATGCTTATGGGAAACCCATTGATCAAAGTCGTATCGAGAATGCCGAGGAGCTTTCCGGCAAGGGCATCCGTGCCACCGTAAACGGTAAGACGATCTGGGTGGGCAACGATAAGCTGATGGCGATGGCAGGGGTTGCCCTGTCGGAGCATGTCCATAACGGCAGCACTGTGCATATTGCCGTCGAAAAGACCTATGCCGGTCACCTGGTCATTGCCGATGAACTGAAAGCCGATGCCAAGACCGCCATTCAAACCTTGAAAAACGTCGGCATCCGCCGCTCCGTGATGCTCACCGGCGATATGGAGGGCGTTGCGGCCTCTGTTGCAGAAGACCTGCAGATCGATGAATACCGCGCGCAACTGCTGCCCCACCAGAAGGTGGAGGAAGTGGAGCGTCTGCTGAATGAAAAGCAGGGCGGCGTTCTCGTCTTTGTGGGCGATGGGATCAACGATGCCCCGGTGCTGACCCGTGCCGATGTGGGCATCGCCATGGGGGCTCTCGGCAGCGATGCCGCCATTGAAGCCGCCGATGTGGTGCTGATGGATGATCAGCCGGCCAAGATCGCCGAGGCCATTCGCATCGCCCGCAAGACCATGTCCATCGTTCGACAAAATATTCTTTTTGCCCTTTCCGTTAAAGGGTTGGTGCTCCTTTTGGGCGCCATTGGTATTGCCGGCATGTGGCTGGCGGTATTCGCCGATGTAGGCGTTATGGTTATTGCCATCTTAAACGCAATGCGCGCAGTGCATTCAT
>JAFUNM010000057.1 GCA_017482195.1 Clostridia bacterium | reverse complement strand
CAGACCCAGGATATCGGGATCGGCTTCCTTGATATAGGCGGCCAGCTCATCCAGTTTATCACTGTCGCTGCCCAGATGCTTAATGTTATAAGACATCACCTTCAAATAACCGGCAGAATAATCGGTATTCTTATCGGGTAAAGGAAATCCGCAGAAATCCACCTCTTCAGCAGGCTTAATTTCTTGCTTTTCATCTTCTGCAGGCATTTCTTGCTCCGACTTCTCCCCTTCGGCAAATTCTACTTTCGGTTCATCCTCTTGCTTTTCATCCTCTGCATTCTTTTCCTCTTTGGAAGGATCTTCTTTTTTTACTTCTTCATCGATTGCAACGGAAAAATCATCCTCATCGGTATGACCCGTACAACCGGTAACCATAATCAGAACCAGCAGAGCGATCAGCAACAAAGCGATCCATCTTTTTTTCATTTTACATTTCTCCTTGTAGTTCTAAATGAGTGTAAATGGGATCATGATCACTCAAAGTCCCCCGATAAACGCGGACACCCTCAGCCTTAATCGTACGGGAAACGACCATATTATCAATGGAGACATTCGCATTGCCCACAGGGAAGGTCCATTGTGTATCAAACCCTTCGCCGCCGTTGAGTACCTGAAAACGGGGTTCTGCCAAAACGGCAACCGTTTCAGCAGCGAGATTAAAATCGCCCACCAATACGGCAGGCTCATCCTGACACATTCGCCGAGTGACTTCCAACACCTCTTGCTCGGCTTCACCGTTTTTCTGAAGGGTAAGATGGGTATTATAAAAATACAATATTTTATCGCCCAGATCCAATTCGCAGCGCAAATAGCTGCGATTATGATCCTTTGGCTCCACCGCCTGATAAAAGACTGTTTCAGCAGAAAGAATCGGATACTTGCTCAAAACCAAATTACCGTATTCCCCGCCCTGGAAATCAATATTCTTACCAAAGGCATAGTAGGAGTAGCCGGCCAGTCTTGCGACCTCCTCCGGCTGATCCACCTTGCCGCTGCGGGCGGTATTGCGATCCACTTCCTGCAGACCCACCACATCGGCATCCAGCTGCTTGAGGAGGTCCGCGACCTCCTCAAGTTGCTTACTATGCATAAAGTTTTTTACATTAAAAGATAAAATTTTCATATCACAATAGACGGCACGGTTTCAAAATAAAACAGTTCAATGGGCTTGCCATTCTCCCAAAGATTGGTCAATTCGGTCGCTGCGGTAACCGCTAGGGTCATTCCCGCAAACATCGTTAATATAAGAGAACATACGCAAAGAAAACGGAATGATCGTTTCATTTTGGTTCCTCCTATGAATAGATACAATAATTATAAAATAAATTCATTTGCTTTTCAACAGAATTTAATATAAAATAAAAAAGAACAGGAGGGAATCCGTTATGAAAATCGCTGTCATCACCGGAGCAAGCTCCGGCATGGGCCGAGAATTTGCCCGCCAACTGACCAAGCAGGAAACCTTCGACGAGGTTTGGATCATCGCCCGCAGAGCGGAGCGGCTGGAAACGCTGGCCGGGGAGCTACCCTATCCCACCCGCATTCTGGCCATGGATCTAACCAAGCAGGAAAGCCTGAGCGCATATGAAAACCTGCTGAAGGAATTAAAGCCGGAGGTCTCTATTCTCATCAACTGCAGCGGCTTTGGCAAATTCGGACGCTATGACCAGATCCCCCTGCAGGATTGCCTGGATATGATCGACCTGAACTGCAAGGCGCTGGTAGCGGTCACACAACTGACCCTCCCCTATCTCAAAAAGGGCAGTCGGATTTTACAGGTAGACTCCCTTTCGGCCTTTCAGCCGGTGCCGTATCTCAATGTATATGCTGCCACCAAAGGGTTTGTCCTACGCTATTCCTATGCCTTAGAGGCAGAGCTTAAGGATCGCGGGATCTGGGTGATGGCCTTCTGTCCCGGCTGGGTCAAAACGGAATTCTTTGACCATGCTGAGCAGACCAGTAATACGGCAGTGACCTACTTCAATCGCACCTTTACCGCCGAAGAGGCGGTCAAGGCAGGTCTCAAAGATCTTAAAAGAGGAAAAAGCGTTTCCGTCCCCGGCTGGCAGAATAAGCTGCAGACCTTAGCCGTCAAATTCTTTCCCACAAAGTTTGTAATGTGGGTATGGCTCAAGCAGCAAAAACATTAAAAAAGCCGCCCACCGGGCGGCTTTTGCTTTACTCTATATTAAAGACTCTTTTGATCTCCTCATGAATCCTTTCGGGCGGCTGCTCCAAAATTTCAGGATTTTTAAAATAGCCCTGCATCTTATGGAATGCCATGGCAAAGTAGCTTCCGCTGGCAATGCGCTCATCCATGACGATGCCGAGAGGCATATTCTTTTGCAGTACGACCCGGCCGTCCTTCATCTTGGGCAGTTCCTTAGTGTTCCCGATGGCAACGCCGATAGAGGTAGTGCCGAATTCATAAACATGGTGATAGATGGCACCGGTACGGATGCTGGCAAGATCGGTGATCAGCAAGGAGGCATGGAAGGGGCTGACATCAATGATGGCCTTGGGCAAAAGATTATGCTTATCCATCCATTTGAAAAGCTTCACACCAAAGCGCAGCAATCCGGGAATGGAAAGCAGGATCTTAATGATCTTCTCAGTTCCGTTATCGGGTTCAGCCTGACGGTTGCTCTCGATATACTCGTTGAGCTTGCGCTGAACATCAAAAACCGTATCGGTAGGCCGGAAATAAAGTTTGCTCATAGTACCGCCTTCAGTCATGGATCCTTTCAGAACCACCATGCCTACTGCCAACTCATTACGGGAGTAGATCTTACTGTTGACCACAAAACGGTTCAGTTCAGGATACTCCGCCACTACCCGCAAATAGGCGGTCAAAAACACGGCCAAACGGGAGATCTTCTGCCCCTCATCCCGCTTGCGGTGCACATACTCCAGCATAGGATCCAGAGGAATATCCAGCGAGATCATATTCATCGAGTCGATCCGCTTATCCATAATATGTGCGGCAACCAAATACATCGGTTCCACATCCTTTAAGGGGACGCGGATTCCATCCTTTCTTTTCATAAAAAATCTCCTATTATGCAAACTACTTTTTATATTTTACATGAAAAATCCTTCTTTTGCAAGAAATTTCGACAGATTTAATGCAACCTTAAGGATTTAACCTTGATTTTTTATAAGGCTGCTGATAAAATGTTTTATAATTACGCTTATAATATAGAAGGTATCATATGGAACAATTAAGAAAAAACCTTTTACCTATCATTGCGGCATTTATCTGGGGGACTGCTTTTGTCGCCCAGGGTGTTGGTGCTGAATACCTGCCCCCCTTTGCCTTTAACACCGTACGGTCTATGATCGCGGTGGCAACGCTACTGATCGTCATCCTGATCTTTTCCAAGTTCCGTAAAATCCCTTTCCTTCCTCCCAAGAAACAGCGGAAGGATCTTGTCTTTGGCGGCATCTGCTGCGGTGCAGTGCTGACCATTGCCTCCGGCTTACAGCAGGCAGGTCTTGGAGAGACCGATCCCGGCAAAGCCGGTTTCATCACGGCTCTTTATATCGTACTCGTCCCCATCGCAGGAATATTCTTAAAAAAGAAAGCCCCTCTCACCGTATGGGTGGCGGTGGTGCTGGCAACAGTAGGTCTTTACTTCCTTTGCATCAAGGAAGGATTCACCATTGAGCATTCGGACTTTTTGGTATTACTGTGCGCGATAGCCTTTACCGCTCATATCCTGGTCATCGATCATTTCACCCAAAAGGTGGACGGCATGCGTCTCTCCTGTATGCAGTTTGCGGTGGTGGCGTTACTGTCTGCGATTATCTCCCTTTGCAGCGAGAGCCCCGATTGGTCGCTGCTGTCTCTTTGCACCGTACCCTTGCTTTATACCGGTGTACTCTCCAGCGGCGTGGCGTATACCCTGCAGATCATCTCTCAGCGAGGGGCCAATCCCACCGTTGTATCTCTTTTGATGAGTCTGGAATCGGTATTTGCTGTATTGGCCGGTCTGGTTTTCGGCGATACCATGGGAGTAAGGGAATGGGTCGGCTGCGGCCTGATGCTTTCGGCAGTGGTCTTTGCCCAACTGCCGCCCCTTGACAAAATAAAGAAAAAGGTGTAATATTACACTGAGCAAGCATCCCCATTTTATATATGAGGTGATTTGATTGAACCGTGAACAATTTATTTCCCTTTGCAACCGCAAGGAAAAGCTGGTGCGGAATGAATTGGGATACAGTCAGGAAAAAATGAGTGTCCTTTTAGGACTTTCCAAAAAAACATTGGTCGAGATCGAAAAGTGGCGGGCCTCTTTAGGCTGGCAGGGTGCGGTTACTCTTTGTACCCTTTTCCAGAATACCCGGGAGATCACCCTTGCCTTCGGCAATGATATCCCTGCTCTCCTGCGGGCAATGACCGAAGAAGCAGCCTATCTCTCTCCCTTTGAATCTCCCTATTCCAAATGGGTCACCGTCTTGAATAAGGACGGCCGAACCATTGAGCAAAATACGGCAAGCCAGCTGTATCGCCTGCGGGAGAAGGGAGAAACGGTGGCCTCATCATTTGAACTGGCCGAGTTGCGAAAGAGGGTGGATCTATGAGTAAGCTTTCCTATTTGATCAAACGGATCTCTACTATGAATTTAAACGGTCTCAAAAAGAGAGTTAAGCAGGTACGCAAGATCACCGGCAAATCCTCTCTGACCATTCTTTTAGACATGGCGGTTTGTGCCGTCCGCTACGAAGCGGGCTATATCGACTATACCATCTTCGGTATGTACGATATGACCCATGAGCAACGCAAGGACATTCTGACCCGCGGCAAAAACACCAAATATGTACAGGCCCTCAACCGTAAGGAATACTGCCATTTCTTTAATAATAAGTCAGAATTTCTCACCCTTTTCGCCGAAGAAGTGGGCAGAGAGTTTTTGGACTTGAATCATGCTACTCCCGATGATTTTCTGGAATTTGCCCATAAGCATCTGATCATCATGGTCAAACCGGAGGCAGGCCTTTGCGGAAAGAACATCGAGAAGATCGATACCGACGATTATGACAGCTGCGTAACACTCTATAACACCTTAAAAACCGGAGGTCAGACCCTGATCGAAGAGGTTTTGGAGCAACACGATAAAGTGAATAAGCTCTACGACGGTGCGGTCAATACTGTAAGAATGGTGACCATGCTGGACAATGAGGGCGAGCCTCACCTCCTATATGCCGCCATGCGCTTAGGCTCCGGCGGTGCGGTGGTGGATAACTTCAATTCCGGCGGAATGGTCATCCCCATCGATCTGGAAAAGGGCAAACTGATGGGCGTTGCCGTTAACAAAAAGGGCGAAGCCTTTGAAAAGCATCCCGACACCGGGATCTCCTTCAACGGTTACCAGCTCCCCGATTGGAAAAAATGCTGTACCCTTGCAAGTAAAGCGGCCGTAAAGGTTCCGGGCGTTCGTCTGGTGGGTTGGGATCTGGCGCTCACTCCCAAAGGCCCCGTATTGGTAGAGGGCAATCATTACCCCGGCCACGATATCTATCAATTGGTAGCTCAAAACCCCGACAAAAAAGGCATGCTGCCGGTCTTTGATGCGGTAGTCCCCTATGAATCATTAAAGAAAAGAAAATAAAAGAGGAAAAAACAATGCTGGATATTAAATTTATTAAAGAAAACCCCGAGGCTGTTAAAGAAAACATCCGCAAGAAATTCAAAGACAGTAAGCTGCCCTTGGTGGATGAGGCCATCGCCCTTTACGATGAAAAGCTGGCCTCCAATAAGCGGGCCGATGAACTGCGTGCCAACCGCAACCGCCTGAGCAAGCAGATCGGTATGCTGATGGGCCAGGGCAAGCGGGAGGAAGCCGAAGAGATCAAAGTTCAAGTGGGTTCTCAGGCCAAAGAACTGGCTGAACTGGAGCAGAAGGAAGGCGAGCTTTCCGCCAAGCTCAATGAAGTAATGATGAAAATTCCCCAGATGGTAGACAAAAGTGTACCGGTGGGTAAAAACGACGAAGAAAATGTGGAAGTGGAGCAGTTCGGCACACAGACCAACCCCGACTTTGAGGTCCCCTACCACACCGATATTATGGCAAAATTCGCCGGCATCGATAAAGAGGCTGCCGGCCGGGTAGCAGGTGAAGGTTTTTACTACCTGATGGGCGACATTGCCCGTCTGCACAGCGCGGTTCTGTCCTATGCCCGTGACTTTATGATCAATAAAGGCTTTACCTATTGCATTCCTCCTTTCATGATCCGCAGCAAGGTGGTTACCGGCGTTATGAGCTTTGAGGAAATGGACGCTATGATGTATAAGATCGAGGGCGAGGATCTCTACCTGATCGGTACCAGCGAGCACTCCATGATCGGTAAATTTATCGATACCATTACCCCCGAAGCCTCCCTGCCTCTCACTTTGACCAGCTATTCTCCCTGCTTCCGTAAGGAGAAGGGCGCTCACGGTATTGAGGAGCGCGGCATCTACCGTATCCATCAGTTTGAAAAGCAGGAAATGATCGTCATCTGCAAGCCGGAGGAAAGCATGGATTGGTTCCATAAGATGTGGAGCTATTCTGTGGAGTTATTCCGCTCTCTGGACATCCCCGTGCGCACTCTGGAGTGCTGCACCGGCGACCTGGCAGACTTGAAGGTGAAGTCCTATGATGTGGAAGCCTGGTCTCCTAAACAGCAGAAGTATTTCGAGGTTTGCTCCTGCTCCAATCTGGGGGATGCCCAGGCCCGCCGCCTCGGCATCCGTGTCAAGGGCGAGGATGGCAAAAAGTATCTGGCTCATACGCTTAACAATACCGTTGTGGCTCCTCCCCGTATGCTGATCGCCTTCCTGGAGAACAACCTGCAGTTTGACGGTGAGCATTATTCCGTAAAGATTCCCGAGGCCTTGAGACCCTACATGGGCGGTCAGGAACTCATCACCGAGAAATAAGCATCAAAAATGTCCGCTTTTTGAAAGCGGACATTTTTATTCTATCACTGAACTTTTTTATACTGCCTTTTCGGTTTGGATGTGGTATTTTATAAGCAGAATCAAAAGGAGGCTTTATCGGATGAAAGAGCAATTAAGGATCGCCATTATCGGTCTTGGCAACCGGGGACGCACCATGCTCAAGCATGAAATGGTGCATATGGCAAAAGAGGATCTTACGATCGTTGGTCTTTGCGATGTTTATGAGGAACGCAATCAGATGAGCTTGGAGATCATGAAAAAGTTTGATCTGCCCGATCCCGAGCTGATCACCACCGATTATAAAGAGATCCTGAAGATGGATCTGGACGCGATCTTGATCTTTACCTCCTGGGAAAATCATGTGAATATCGCCTGCGAGGCGATGGAGGCGGGCATTTATTGTGCGGTAGAGGTGGCAGGTGCCTATTCCATCGAGGATTGCTGGCGGCTGGTCCGCACCTATGAGCGCACAAAAACGCCACTGATGATGCTGGAAAACTGCTGCTACGGCAAGCGGGAGCTGATGGTATTGGAAATGGTACGCAAAGGACTCTTCGGCGATGTAGTCTACTGCTCCGGCGGCTATTGCCACGATCTGCGCAAAGAGATCGTCCACGGAGAGGAAAACCGCCATTACCGTCTGCGCAATTATCTCAGCAGAAACTGTGAAAACTATCCTACTCACGAATTGCTCCCCATCGGCAGAGTACTAAACATCAACTTCGGCAACCGCTTTTTAAGCCTCACCTCTACCGCCTCCTGTGCCAAAGGCCTTGCTCGCTACTGCACAGACAATCTGCCGGAGGAGCATAAAATGAAGCACGCTGAATTCAAGCAGGGTGACATTGTGACCACCGTACTGAAATGTGCCAACGGCGAGACCGTCGCCATTACGCTGGACACCTCTCTTCCCCGCGCCTACAGCCGAGGCTTTACCGTACGGGGCACTAAGGGCGCTTATTTTGAGGATAACGACTCGATCTTTTTGGATGATGTGCACCATAAGGACTATGAATTTAACGGCAGACCTCTTTGGGGTAACGCCGCTGAATATGAAAAAGAATATGAGCATCCCTTATGGAAGAATTACGACGGTTACGGTACCCATGACGGCACCGACCATCTGGTATTGCGCGCTTTCTTTGAATCCGTAAAGGCCGGACTTGAACCGCCCATCGACGTTTACGATACCGCCACCTACATGGCGGTAACGGCACTCTCGGAGCAGTCCATCAGTGAAGGCAGCACCCCCCAGGCTTTCCCCGACTTCACTTCAGGACGCTGGCTGCAACGAAAAATGCCGCCCAATAAATACAATCTCTGATCTGCTCACTTGACAAATCCATCCTTTTTTATATAATAGAATTAATTATGAAAAAGGAGATTCTTTTTTATGAGATTGCAAAAATGGATCACACTATTATTGATCATTACCATGACTCTCACACTGCTGTGCAGTTGCAAAAGCACCGAGGATGAAGAGGCATCTGCTGTTGTTGACGAATGGGTAGGGGTTAAAGACACCGACAGTCAGGAAGAACAAGAATCCGAAAAAGAAGAAACGCCCCAAGAGGACGAATCGGAAGAAATAGAATCCGAGGAAGAAACACCTGAAGAGTCAGATCCCGAGGAAGAAACTCCAAAGGAGGACGCTCCGAAGGAAGAGAATCCCAAAGAGGAAGAAGTCGGAGAAGAGGAAATTCCTGAAGAAACGGATCAACCGGCAGTAAAAAAAGAATCCAGCGGCACATCCATTACCTTTATTATTCAGAATCTCTATCACGGCGGCAGCTCCTTCGGTGAAAAGGGCGACGGTACCGGCAACAATCTCTATAACCGTACCCGCCGTTTCAAATCCATGGTAGAAACCCATGACGCCGATGTGATCCTGACTCAAGAGGCACGCCGCGGCTGGGTCGCTGCCTTTGAAGATGAAGCACTCTTTGCAAACACCTATGAGATGCTGTATCTTTACCGCTCCGAGGACAGTCAAGAGGCCACACCGCTGCTTTATAAGAAGGATAAGTATACTCTGCTGGAAAGCGGTCATTTCTGGTTATCGGAAACGCCCAATGTGTCCTCCCCCTCCTATGCAGACGATGAAGGTGCCCGAATCTCCACCTGGGTTCATTTACAGGATAAGAACACCGGTGCTAAATTTTATGCCTATTCCACCCATTTTGGGTTTGCCGCCGACGGACCCATCCGTTCCCAGGCCCAGTATATCGATCTCTTCAATAACATGAAGAAAAATGAATATGCCTTCGTAGGGGGAGACTGGAATGTAGCCTATCGGGATGCTGATTACCACGGTATGATGGAATGGGATTCCATTATCGATCTGAGAGATATGGCTATGAATTTGTATGAGGACGGCCTCTGTGAGCTGGGCGGTATGATGTACAGCGGCAACGCCGGCTATAACGACGAAACCAATAATATGCCCCATCTGGCTTCCAACGGTACCCAGATCGACTATCTGATGATGAAGCCCCATCCCAATGTAGGACTGGACTACTACGGCTTTGACTATAACATTTATGACTACGCTGCTGATGGTGTCCAAAAAGGCAATATCTCCGATCACTTCGGCGTGGTGGTTAAGCTGCGGATCGGTACCGATGCCGATTACTCTCAATATCAGGTGGAGCACGACTACGGCAATAATCCCATCTACTTTAATGCACCCGCTTAGGGTGGAACAAATAATCCGTGATGCAAAAGCATCACGGATTATTATTTAAACCGGTAAATAACCCCAGATGATACCCAAGCCTGCCGAAAGCAGGATGATCAAAATGGGATGTTTCTTTTTGAAGGCCAATACCGCCCCCAAAGCAAAGATGGCCAAAGAGGCATAAAAATCTGGGGAAGTCAAGAGCCCAAAGCTCCAGCCTGCCGGAGCCAGAGCAGTAGTAGCAATGGTCAGCACCGCCGAGGCAATGAGGCCTACTGCCGCAGGCTTCAAGCCGCTCATCAGACCCTTGACGGTCTTGCTGCTTTTGAATTTTTCATAGAATTGGGCAACGATCAAAATCACGATAAAGGAGGGCAATACCGTGCCCAAGGTGGCACAGAAGGAGCCAAAGATACTGCCCCACACACCGAATGCTCCGCCCACCTGGGAGCCCACATAGGTCGCCATATTGATGGCAAAGGGGCCGGGGGTGCTTTCGCTGACCGCGATGAAATTGACCAAAAGGTCCTGGGTCATCCAGCCATGGGATATAACCTCCTCCTGAATCAGAGGCAGCATGGCGTATCCGCCGCCGAAGGTAAAGGCGCCGATCTTAAAGAAGGTGAGAAACAGATCCAAAAAAATCATTGTTTCAGCCTCCTTTCGGCAATGATCGAACTAATGAGACCGAATACGGCACAGCCGATGATCACAAAGATCACATTGATATCGGTAAAGGCTGCCAATACAAAAGAAGCTGCCAACAGGATATAGGATACGGCACCCTTGGGGCATTTCTTATACATGGTCCAAAGGGCTTTGATCACCAGTGCCAATACACCTGCGCGGATGCCGAAAAAAGCATACTGCACCGGCTTGAAGGACTGAAACTCTTCCAGAATATAGGAAATAGCCAAAATGACCACAAAGGACGGCAGAACAACGCCTAAGGTGGCGCTCATAGCACCGAAAAAGCCGGCCGCACGATAGCCCACAAAGGTAGCGCTGTTGATGGCGATCGGACCCGGCGTACTCTCGGCAATGGCGATGATCTCCAAAATGTCATCGTCGGTGATCCAGCCCTTCTTCACCACCGCCTCCTTCTGGATCAGCGGCACCATGGCATAACCGCCGCCGAAGGTAAAGGCACCGATCTTAAAGAAGGTCCAAAAGACCTCAAAGCAGTTTTTGAGTTTTTCTTTCATAAAAATTCCTCTTTAAAATTATTCTTTGATTAGTATATCCCTTTCAGGGGAAATTGTCAATTTATATGTGCCTTTCGGTAGCGAAGGGCGGTGGTGCCGATGGCATTTTTGAAGGTCTTCATAAAATGGATCTCATCGGAAAAGCCGCAGGAGTATGCCACCGACTTTACCGAAAGATTGGTGGTCAATAAAAGCTCGCAGGCAAGTTCTAGCCGCTTTTGAACCACATATTCCTTGATCGTCATCCCATACGCTTCTTTAAAAAGCTTCAAAAGATGGGCATGGCTGACCTTCACCTCCCGGCAAAGCTGCTGAATGCTGAAGGAGGGAGAAGATACACTTTGATCGATCAATTGCCGAATGGTGCGGATATCGGTACCGGAGGAGGAAGTCCGGCAATTTTCCAGGATCTCATAAAGGACGGCAAGGGCACCAAAGCTTCCGCCACCCTCCTTCTGGTCGCGGATCATCCGCATCAAAATATTCCTGACCTTAGGAAAATGGGGGATCTCCTTCGCGGGCTGCTCCGGGGAAAAGTCCAAAAATTCCAGAAGCTTCTCGGTTTCCTCGCTCTTAAAAGAAAACCAAACATACTCCCAAGGATCCGCGAGATCGGGATAATAGCACATTTCCACTCGGGGCGGAATAAAAAACATCTCCCCTTCCCGGATGGTATGGGTCTTTCCGCCCATCTCCAGTGTTCCCTTTCCGGACAGAACAAAATGAAGGGTATAATAAAAGCCCTGAATATGAACT
>JAFUNM010000056.1 GCA_017482195.1 Clostridia bacterium | reverse complement strand
CAGTAAGGGGAGCCTGCCACTAAAAAAGGACATCCTTGCGGATGTCCTTTTTTAGTGGCAGGGGCAGTAGGAATCGAACCCACGACACGCGGTTTTGGAGACCGCTGCTCTACCAGCTGAGCTATACCCCTATTTAGTTACTCAAATAGTATAATAAAATTGGATTGGATTGTCAAGGGTTTTGATTGGGAAATTTTAAAATCCCCGAAGCCGCCTCCGGCTTCGGGGATGGATTTTTTAGGCCCAAAATACGTCCTTGTTGATGGAATCGAACATCATGGCCTCTTTGAGGACGGTGACAGCCTTTTCTAGTCCTTCCTCGGTGCTCATAAGAGCATCCTCGTGCTCGATGGATACGGCGCCTTCATAACCGATGAGGCGCAGGGCGCTCATCATCTTTTTCCAGGTCAGCATATCGTGGCCGTAGCCCAAAGTACGGAAGTACCAGCTACGCTCAGCAAGGTTGCTAAAGGAGCCGGGATCCAGAACGCCGTTCTTTTTGATCTCGGCTTCATCGAGATAGACATCCTTGGCGTGGAAGTGATAAACTGCGCCCTTCTGTTCTTTGAGTGCCTCTACCGGATCGATACCCTGCCAGAACAGGTGGGAAGGATCAAAGTTGGCACCGATGATGTCGCCGACGGCGGCGCGCAATTTCAAGAGAGTTTTGGGGTTATAGACGCAGAACCCGGGGTGCATCTCGAAAGCAATTTTTTGAATACCGTGGACTTTGGCGAATTCGGCGGTCTTTTTCCAGTAATCGATCATGATCTCCCATTGATACTCCAAGATCTTGCCGAAATCGTTAGGCCAGGCACAGGTCACCCAGTTAGGATATTTGGAGCCTTCGCTGTCACCGGGACAGCCGGAGAAACCGATGATGGTATCCACGCCCATGGCCTCGGCAAAGAGGATAGCGCCGATGAAATCATCGTGGTATTCCTTGGCTATTGCCGGATCGGGATGGACGGGGTTTCCGTGGCAGGAAACCGCCGCTATCTCCAGACCGTATTTAGTGATGATCTCTTTCATTTCCTGAATTCTTTCGGGATGATCCATGATGGTGAGGGGATCGGTATGGTGCTTGCCGGTGGTACCTCCGCAAGCCAGTTCTAAGGTCTGTACGCCTAAAGAACTCAAGTATTTGCAAGTCTCTTCAAAGGAACGATCGCGGAACAGTGCGGTAAATACGCCTAATTTCATAAAAATACCTCCTTGGTTTTCTACTATAATAATAGAATATCCAAGGAGGCATTTCAAGCCATAATTCCATTAAAATGAGACAAATATTGCTCTGTATCCACCTTATCTTCGGGTCATATCTTTATCCACAGTGATGACGGTGAAGAAATCGGGGTGAATATTGCGGATCTTTGCATCCACTTCCTGTTTTAACTCCTCATCGGAGAGGGGATATCCAAAAGGGACTACCAGGTCGAAGAGCATATTGGTATGGGTGGTGCCGCGAACCAAGCGCAGGTCGTGATAGGCGACCCGGTCACCATAGGGGATCAGCAGCTCCTTGAGTTCCAGGCGCAGAGCGTCCAGCTCCGGATCGTTGGTGGCAAGGGGATCCATGTGAATGGTCAGTTGCAGACCTAATTTACGCTGCAGCTCTCGCTCGATATTGTCGATGAGGTCGTGGCTTTCCAGAAGATCCTGCTCGGCAGCAACCTCCACATGAACAGAGGCAAAGGCTCTGCCGGGCCCGTAGTTATGCACGATCAGGTCATGAACGCCCAATACGCCCTCATAGGAGAGCACCTCTTCTTTGACTCGGGCGGTCAGTTCTGCATCGGCACTTTCGCCTAAGAGGGGCTGGATGGTGTCTTTCATCAGCATAACGCCCGAATACATAATAAAGAGGGCAACGGCTGTACCCATCAGGCCGTCAGTATTATAGCCGATCAGCGGAGTCAGCAGAATGGAGATCAACACAGCAGCGGTGGAGATCACATCATTGATGCTGTCACGAAAATTGGCACGCAGGGTATCGCTGCCGATGATCTTGCCCATGGAGCGGTAAAATAAACCCTGCCAGAGTTTCATTCCGATGGACAAGACCAAAACGATCAAAAGCAGGGGAGAGGAGGCGGGTTCTTCCGGCACCCAGATCTTAGGGAAGGATTCCTGTACCAGTTCAAAGCCGACCACCACCATCATCATGGAGATCAGCATGGCGGCAATGTATTCCATCCGGCCGTGACCGTAAGGATGCTCCTCGTCGGCCTGTTGCGCAGAAAGGCGAAAACCGATGAGGGTGATGATCGAAGAGAGGCTGTCGGCCAGATTATTGATACCGTCGGCAATGATAGCAATGGCACCGAACAGGGAGCCGATCAGGATCTTGATCCCTGCCAGCAGCAGATTGGTCACAATGCCTACAGCACCGGCCACCGAGCCGTGCTTTACCCGCACAAGGGGATTCTCGGTATTTTGATAATCTTTAATAAATAAGCGACGAATGAAATTTGTCATAATAGCACCTTTAAAAATTCAGCCGCACCAGGAGTGCGGCTGAGTCGTTATGCGGATTGATATGCGCGGTAAAGGAAGGTGACGATCTGCCCGCGCTCACAGACCTCTGTGGGGCCAAAGGTAGTAGCAGTCGTGCCGGTAGTGATCTTATTTTCTACTGCCCAGAGAACCGCATTATAATAGTATGCGTCTTTTGCCACATCGGTAAAGGGCATCTCGGTGGTCTTGGGTTCGGGACAACCGAAAGCACGCCACAAGAAGGTGACGATCTGCCCGCGCTCACAGACCTCTGTGGGGCCAAAGGTGGTGGCAGTCGTGCCGGTGGTGATCTTATTTTCTACTGCCCAGAGAACTGCGTCATAATAATATGCGTCCTTTGCTACATCGGTAAAGGTCATTTCCGATGCGGTGGGAGTAGGGCTTCCTGCGGCGCGCCAAAGGAAGGTGACGATTTGTCCGCGCTCGCAGACCTCCGTGGGACCAAAGGTGGTATCAGTCGTGCCGGTGGTGATCTTATTTTCTACTGCCCAAAGTACCGGCTCATAGAAATAATCTTCTGCCTTCACATCGGTAAAGGGGCAGGGTGAAAATTCGGCATATACCGGTACAATGAAATGAGCCTTTGCATTAGGATCGGTATAGGCTTTTTTCAAAATGCTTGCTTCTTTAAGAGGAGCCTGCACATCGGACATATAAACTTTGTTTTGAAATCCTCTGAAACGGAAGAAGTAGGGGGTGGTAGCGCCCTGATCCAAATACTGATCCTTGATCCAGTTGGCGCCCTCTACGATCGAACGCTCCAGAGTACACCAATTGCGGTCTCTGGCGGTAAGCATACAGTTATTCGGGTTATTATCATAAGCGCCGATACCATACAGATTGTAATAAGTACCGCCCAGATCTACATATTGCGTTACTCCGTCAATGATCACATTTACACCGGTCATCCCTCTTGCGTAAGCAGAGGTGCCGTAACCGGATTCCAAAGCGGCTCGGCAGGCGATGTAATAGGGATTCATCAAAAGGGATTTGGAGGCGGCACTGAAATGCTCTACAGCCTGATCCTTTGTGATAGCAGATTCGTTGACCCAGATGGCGCGAATACCATCGTCACTCCAAGTCTCCTGATCATAGCTGTCGATATCCAGAAAAGCAAAAATTTTATCTTCGGTCAAATAATTAGTGGGATTTATGTATTGCTCATTGGCGCTTCCGTATTTTTCCAATGCCTCGGCATAGGTCATTTCAACATCCACAAAGGTAAAGGACCAGTTGGGATGAGCGGCCTTTAAAGCATTGATGGCCTCGGCATATTGAGCGGGCATCTCGGTGTCCAACCAATCCCAGCGCAGATAATCCTTGTGGATATAGCCGATCCGTCCGCCGTTGACATGATTGATCAACTGTACCATGCACCAATCGCCTTCGGTTTTTAAGTAATAGACCCGGGCATTGTTATACAGGGTGGTGATGATATCGGAACTCGTGTTAGGCTCTTTGCGTACATTGACCGTATTGGTGACCCGAGCGCGGGCATAGGCATAATCCAGCGCATTAGGATCCGTCAGGGCGATCAGATATTCCTTGACGGAACCGTCTTTCAGGGTGGCATTTAAGGTGAGTTTGGCTCTGCCGTGCCCTAATTTTAACGGTTCACCCCATACATAGGGTGTGTCTTGATAAGGAAAGTAGGTGGCGTATTGTTCCACAGAAACAGTGAGAGCGGAAAAACCGGTATAACTAATGATACTGCAGTTTTCAAAGCTTTCGGGCTGTATTAAGTAATAGTCTTTATTGACATCAAAGTTCAGTTCAAAGCCGCTGACGGTCACGGTATACTCCGGCACGGCATTGGGATCAGCACTCTCCTCTGCAGCGGCAGAGAGCGGCATACTTACCAATAAAATCAATGCGGAAAGCAGCGCGAATATGCGCAGGAAATTATTCCGCCCAGTTGTGTGCAACTTTCTGAACATCATCATCGTCCTCCAAAGCGTCCAAGAGGAGCTGCATCTTAAAGCGCTCCTTTTCGTCTGTGAGGGAAACATCGTTGTCGGCAATGCGGGTGACCTCTGCGGTGAGGAATGCATAGCCGGCCTCTTCGAGAGCGGTACGGACAGCAGAGAATTGCTCCGGAGCCGTCAGGATCTCAAAGGCATCGCCCTCAGCGTCAAAATCGTCTGCACCGTTGTCCAGCGCACACATCATCAGTTCATCTTCGTCAACATCTTCTTTGTCCACGATCAGCACACCGCACTGCTTGAACTGCCAAAGCACGCTGTTGGTGGCACCCAAATTGCCGCCGAATTTATCAAAATAATGACGCAGGTTGGCTGCGGTACGGTTGCGGTTATCGGTTAGGCAGTCTACAACGACTGCCACACCGCCGGGGCCGTAGCCTTCGTAGATCAGGGATTCATAGTTGCTGGTGTCACCTTCGCCGGCGGCCTTTTTGATAGCGCGCTCAATATTATCATTGGGCACATTGGCGGCCTTGGCCTTGGCAATCGCGTCTGCCAAACGGGAGTTTGCGGCAGGATTGGCGCCGCCCTCTTTTACGATGACGCTGATCTCTCGCGCCATTTTAGTAAAGATCTTTGCCCGTTGGGCATCGGTCTTGCCTTTTTTATTTTGAATATTGTGCCATTTGGAATGTCCGGACATGGGATTTACGCTCCTTTATTATAAATACATAAGAATTATATCACAGTGTGTCGATGATTGCAACCTATTCCAATATTTGGGCGAGCAGCTTCTGCGCCGCCAGCCCGTCTTGGAGAGTGGGCAATAGGGGATCGGGTTCCCCGGTGGCAACAAGGCGGGCAAAGTGCATCAGGGAGCAGGTGTGTGCATCCTGATAAAAGCCCAGGGAATTGCGAGGTGCGGGATAGAGCAACGCGGAAAGGAATGCGTCGCTTGCCCGTAGGATTTGAGTGGTGCGGGAGGCCAGGTCATAATGCCGCAGCTCATAGGGCTTCTCTAAGTCGATAAAGAGGCTGCCCCTTTCGCCGTAAAGTGTTACCGTTTTCCCGCCCTCTTCGGTGGCATGGATGCGGGAGACCTCTAAGGTGCCGCTGCAGATAGGGGCCTTTAATACCATTCGGCCGAATTCCTCCACCTCATTGCGGTCTTTGAAATAGATGCCTTTATCCCCGCTCTCATAGGTGAGAGGGCCTAAGAGATAGGCCAACAGATCCAGAAAATGGACACCCAGATCCAGAAGGGCCCCGCCGCCGTTCTCACAGGTCATTCGCCAGGTCTTGGGGCGGGGAAGCAGATAGGAATCATGGAAAAAGACGGCCTTGAAATCGATCGGATTTCCGATGAGTGAAAGGTTTTCCTTCATCAGGGAGACCGCCGGTAAATAACGGTAAACGAAAGCCAGACCCACCGGCAGATCTTTGGCGATTTCTGCCAGTTCTTCCGCTGTGCGGAGAGTATCGGCCAGAGGTTTTTCGCAATAGACGGGTAAGCGATGCTCTGCGGCAAACAGAAAGGCATCCTTTCTCAGATGATGGGGCATGCAAAGGTCTAAAAAAGCCGGTTTGCATTCTCCGGTCATCTTGGCAAGGTCAGTAAAATGGGGAACGCCCGGCAGAGGTGCAGCATGGGGTGTACGGTTCATCACGCCCGCCAGTTGCGGTATCCATTCTCCCGGAAAATAAAGGGCCGCTTGGCAGGCGGCAAGGGCATGGTTTTTGCCTACTCCGCCGAAGCCGACGATGGTATAGGGGACAGCTTTCATTCTTTGATGCCCTCCTTGGCAGTACGGATGCCCATATAAATATCATAAACGAAGATCAGTAGGATATAGCTGCCTGCCGCCTGAATGAGATCCTTACGGAAGGTGGCGGCGGCCAGAGCAAAGGAGGCGGTGCCGCAGCCGCCGATGAATTGCATAATGACCTCAAATATATAATAGATGATCACCGGCACAAAGGCGGCGAAGCCGGCCATACATTCCGGGTGTTTTTTGCCGAAAGGCAGTTTCATCAGTCCCTTGGCAGCCAGTACCATCAGCACCTTTGCCAGGAGGGTGGCAAGAGAACGAAAAAGATAGCCTTTCATCAAATCGGCAAGAACACCGGTCACTCCGGCAGTAATGGCCGCGTGAGGGATCGGCAGCAGAATGGCGGTCAGAAGAACAAAAATATCAGCGGCATGAAGATAGCCGTAAGCAGTGGATTGACCGATCATGGCTGCTGCCAGCATCAGGATGCCGAGGATCAAAGAGGTTTTTACAGGCTTGGAGAATTTCATGCGTTAAAGCTCCTTTAATAGATTATCTTTTATTTTATCATTTGTATAATAAGATTGCAACCGTCGGCGAAAAAAGTTTACTTTCACAGAAAAAACACGGCGCAATGCGCCGTGCTTTTATTGCGGATAAAGGAATAGATTTCCATATTGTTTTCCGATGAGTCCGTCATAGACCAGCATTAGATATTCATCCAGTTTTTCCTGTTCTTTTCGGGAGAGAACTTCCACTGCGTTTCCCTCTGCATCCAAACAGATCTTTCGGGTGACTGCCCGTACCTCTTTATAAAGACTGTCCATGTAGGAATGGTAGGCGGGACGTGCCATCCCCAGCGTGCGGGTCATATAGGGCAGCAGGTGGAACATGAACATATCCTCTTCTGCATGGGTAGACTCTTCCTCAAAATTGTTCCAGATCAGATAAGGGGTGGACTGTAAGGCAGCAAGTCCCTCTTCGCTTCCCTGATCCTCGGTATAGCCGATCCGCTCCATCAATTCCCGGGAGTCGCCGTAAAGGGAGGGCTGATGATCCCCGAAGAACAGAATGACGGTAGGCTCGTCCACCTCTTCAAAATAAGAAACCAATTTGCCCAGCGCCGCATCGGTGGAATGGATACCGGTGGCATAGCTGCGCAGAGTTTCATATTCCTCTTGGCTAAGCGTGCAGTCGGATGTAAAATCGATCTGCTCTTCCTCCGGCCAATCTGCCGCAAAATAGGAGGCATGATTCTGCATGGTCACCGTATGGCAGAAGAAGGGCTGGTTGGATTTTTCGTTTTTCTCATATTCCTCGATGATACGGTCGACGACTGCATCGTCGGATACATACTGCATGGAGCGGACTCGTTCGGCATTTTCAAAGGACTCTTCGCTGTAGAAATCGTCAAATCCTAAAAGCGCATAGGCTTTCTCGCGGCTGAAAAAGCTGCGCAGATACGGATGGAGTGCCACCGTATAATATCCCTGACTGTTTAGGTAGGAAACATAACTGTCGGTTTTTTTATTCAGATAATTCATATAAGGAACTGTACCGGTGGGCAGCAGATAGGTGGAATAGCCGGTCAGCACTTCAAATTCACAGTTGGAGGTATTTCCGCCGTATTCACTGGTCAGGCATTGGCCGGTGAGGTAGTTCTCTGCCAGGGCGGTGAAGTTGGGGGCGAGCTCCTCTTCAAAACGGAGGTTTTGGGCGTTCCAGATATCCACAAAAGCCTCACTCATGACAATGATGACATTCGGCTCTTCTTCAGCATCGGATTTACGGTATCCATTGACCGCTTCGGTGACGGTCTGCTGGCTGTAGTTCTGAGGGGTATCAATATTGGATTCGTAAATATTTGCAACAAAAGAGTATACAAAGCCGTTTTTCTTATAGCTGGTGCTTTGATCATAGACCACGATATCAATCTTATTTTCTATCAAATAGTCTTCGTTCATCAGCAGAAAACCGCTGCCGATAAAGAGCAGGATTGAAACAAGGGCTGTGATCAGCGCACCTTTATAGCGGGGGCGGATCTTTTTAAGCCAAAAAATATCGGCCAGGATCGCCAGGATCAAAAAACCTGCGACCAATACGATGCCCCAGATCATCGGCCCGGTCAGTTTTAGATTCATGCTGCCGGCAATGTTAGCGGCTTCCCCTGCCAGAGAGAAATCCCAGGGATAGAAGGGCTCATTGCGGAAGGTCAGCTTAAAGGCGTTGATGAGATGGCAGGCAAAGTAGGGGATGCTGACCAAGCCTACTGCCACCGAAAGCTTGGTAGTCAGAAAATAAAGGCTGAAAAACGATAGGGTCAGCAACAGGGTAAGGTTGGCAAGAATCAGCGGTGCGGAGTCCGATTCATAAAAATCAGTAAACTGCTCAAAGGTCTGTTGAGCCGAAGCCTCGCTGAGTACCGTAAGTCCGAAGGAAAAGGCAAGGAGTGCTGCCAATACGATCAGATGAAACCAAAAAAACGCAGCCTTAGACGGACGTTTCATAGGGAGCCTCCTTTCCTGAAATAAAATATATACCTTGATATTTTAACCGCTAAACGGTTCTTAGTCAATTCCTTCTGAGAAATTTTTACAATTTATTTGAATATGACGAAAATATGAAATTTTCAAAAAATATTGACGAAAGCAAAGCAGAGGAATAAAATAAGGTGGAATGGAGGCACGATACATGAAGCTTAAACAAAAAGTGCGTAAGGCGGTGCTTGCGGCTCATATTCTTTTGCTGCTGGGCAACTTTTTGCTGCTCTGGACGGTCTGGCTGCTGAGCAAATATGACTGTGTTTCATTGGATCAGATCCTCTATCAAATGAAAACTTCTGCGGCAGGAACTAATATTAACCTGATGGGCAGCGCCGGGATCCGAGTGGGTCTGTTCGGTGTCTTGCTGACCGGCATGGAGATTTTTCTTTTTTACTTATTATCAGGCCGGTTGCAGGATCGACTTTGGAATTGGGAAAAATATCTTGCGTATTGCAAGGGTTCTGTTTGTCGTTTTTGGCAAAAGAGTGCCCTGCCGTTTTCGATTTTAAATATGGCCGTGGCCTTGGTTCTGTTTATTACTCAGCTGAATGTATTCGGCTATATCGGTACTGCCAACACGGAATCGGATTTCATAAAGACCCATTGTATCGATCCGCAAGAGGTACAGTTGACCTTCCCGCAGACCAAGCGGAATTTGATCTATATCTTTTTGGAGTCCATGGAGAATACATTCGCCGAGCCGGAGGCCGGCGGTCTGATCACCGATAATTTTATTCCGGAGCTTTCGGTTTTGGCGGAGAATCATGTTAACTTCTCCAATGATGAGGATCTGGGCGGGGCCCTTTCCTTCAGCGGTACGACCTGGACGGCTGCCGCTATGGTGGCCGAGACCTCCGGCATCGTGGTCAAGGTGCCTCTTACCGCTGAGAATTACGGGGGCGAAGATTCTTATCTGCCGGGGGTGGTCTCCATTGGAGAATTGCTGGAAAAGGAAGGCTATCGACAGACTCTTCTGGTGGGCTCCGATGCAGAATTTGCCGACCGGGAATCCTATTTTACCGAGCACGGAAATTATGAGATCGTAGATATCAATTCCCTGAAGGAGCAGGGGCGTCTGCCTCAGGATTATAAGGAATGGTGGGGCTTTGAGGATGAGAAGCTTTTCTCCTTTGCTAAGGAGGAGCTGACCCGTTTGGCCGAGAGCGGTGAGCCGTTTAATTTTACCATGCTGACTGCCGATACGCACTTTCCGGACGGCTATGCCTGCAGTCTTTGCGGCAGCCAATATGAAGAGCAATATGCCAATGTACTGTCCTGTTCCTCCAAGCAGGTGGCGGCGCTGATCGAATGGATCCGTCAGCAGCCTTTTTATGAGAATACCACCATTGTCATCAGCGGCGATCATCTCACCATGGACCCCGAATTCTTAGAAGATATCGATGAGAATTATACCCGCACCGTTTATAATTGTATCATCAATGCGGCGGCAGAGCCGGCACAGGAGAAAAAACGGTCTTTCGGTGTATATGATATGTTCCCCACTACCCTGGCTGCCATGGGCGTACAGATCGAAGGGGACCGCTTAGGACTGGGAACCAATCTGTTTTCTAAGGAGCAGACTCTTGCAGAGCAGTTTGGCTTTGAGACCCTCAATGAGGAACTGCAGAAAAAGTCGGTTTACTATAATACCCGTTTCCTTGGAATGGAAGAATAAAAAATGCACGGAACAAATGTTCCGTGCATTTTTTTATGTTCTTATGCAAAGTAACTTTTGGTGGCAAGTGCTACTAAGTAGGTAAGCAGACCGGCAGAGACCGGTGAGCTGACCCAGGCAATGGCGATGTTCTTGAACACGCCGAAGTGGACATTTTTGACGCCCTTGACCAAACCGGCGCCCATAACGGCACCGACAACAGCCTGAGAGGTGGAAACGGGAATACCCATCCACTCACCCATCAGTACGATGGTCAGGGACATACCGATGATGACCACAAAGCCGTCTACCTGGCTGATGTCAGCAATGCTGCTGCCGACCGTCATCATAACGCGTTTGGAGAAGGTGAGAACCCCCAGAGAGATGGCGGCACCGCCGATAACGGCAGCGACTCTGGCATCCGTCAGCAGGTTGGCACCCAGACCGGTGGGATCATAATAGAAGGCGGTAACGCTGGCAGAACTGTTCTGGCCGATGCTGTAGGACGCAAAGGCGCCGGCCACCAGATAGCCGATCTTAATGATGGTATCATAACTGCTTAAAGTGGTCAGCCGCTCTTCAATGAACCGTTTGGTGAAGAACACCAGAATGAAAGAAATGATGGCTGCACCCAGGGGACAGAGAAGCCAGGTGGAGGCAAACTCCAGCAGTTCAGTCAGGTTGGATTTTAATACAACCGGGTTGGAGTAGTTTGCATGGCAAAGACCCCAGCCGATGACCGCACCCACAATGGATTGGTTGGCAGATACGGGGAATTTTAAGTAGCTCATGATAAATACGGTCAAACCGGCACAGGCAAAGATGATGGCTGCCTTCAGCGCCGATTTCAGCTTCAGGGTACCTAAAGTGCCGGCTTCGATTGCAGCCTGCACTTCTTCGGTGGTGGAAGAGACCGCGTTGTTGGCAGAAAGCTCTGCCAGTTTATTGATATTGTTGGCACCGTTGAGAAAGGCACCGATCATTACCATGATCGAAATGATGATAATGGCATGGCGGTACTTGACGACCCGGGTGGCGACTGCAGTACCGAAAGCGTTTGCCGCGTCATTGGTACCCAAAGACCAGCCCATAAAAAGGCCGGCAGCAAGTAATAAATACATCCACATTGTTCTTTACCGCCCCTTACGCCTTTCTGGTGATCAGCATGATCTGAATGTTATCGGCAATATTTTCGATAATATCGGAAAGGTCGCAAAGCAGCTCCACAAAGGTGGCCAGCTGGGTCTGATGAGCCAGATCCATATCCAGATTGAAGATATCGGCATAAAGCTTCTGCTCGATCTTATCAACCTGAGATTCCAGCTCGCGGATCTCGTAAAGAATGCTGTGATCCTTCAGCAGCTCGCCGAACTTGGCAAAAAGACGCTTGATGGATTTTTCCAGCACTTCAAAGGCCTCGTGGGTGATGGTCAGGATCTTGGTAATATCCTCCTGATACTGAGAGGGAAACCGGAACTTCTGCACCGTCATCATCATAGCCACATGTTCGCACTTGTTGGCGATCTTATCGCAGCTGGTGGCGATATTGATCAGATCCTCTTTGGTGGCGGGCAGCATAGAACCGCTGCCGAGAGATTCGATCATGGCGGCCAGAGAACGGTCTGCGGCACCTTCCATTTGGAAAACGCCTGCAGCCAGGGACTGCAGGGTCTCCTGGGCGGTCTCAGGAGTGGCGGCAGCGCGCATATAGTTTTCAAAATTGAACAGGCAGCCCTCCACATCCTTCAGTTGCTCCATGATCAGAGCAGATACGTTGGTTTTCTTAAACATTTTTATATCCCTCCAAATTAATGATATTTGATTTAAAAAGTATACTATAAATCGTTTCCAATGTCAACCAACAGTTTCAGGCATCAACCGTCGGTTTACAATGACGATCGGATCCTATACCAGCCGAATCCGCCGGGCAGCAGGATGCCATCACCGGCATTTTCGGCCAGCAGGGCGATTCCGTCGGTTTCCATAGGCGTATCGGAAAAGTTCATTATCAGGCGGACGGTGTTGCCCCGTTCTAAAATCAATTTTCCCTCCTTGCAGGAACGGAAAACGCAATCGCCTTTGAATGCTTCTCGGTATTGCTGACGCAAAGCCCCCAGCTTTTTATAAAAACTCAGAAGCTCCCGCTCTCCTCCGTCCCAGGGAAAGGTCCCGCGGCAGTAAGGATCTCCGTAGCCCTCCATGCCGATCTCATCGCCATAGAAGATACAGGGGATACCCGGCAGCGTAAATTGCAATATAGCTGCTTTTTTCATCAAAGCAAGGGCCGTCTCCCGCTGGTCGGCAGAGAGATAATTGTCTGCCTGAGCCGCCCGGGGCGGGATGGTATCTACTGCCAAGCGGTTGAGAAAGCGGGGCGTATCATGGGTGGAAAGAATGTTCATCAGGCATCTAAGCGCCGGCGGAGGATAGCTTTCCATCAGCTCCATCACCTGACTGTAAAAGCGGTGGGTGTCTTTGGTTTTTAAAAGATGGAGGATCGCGTTTAGCCAGGGGTAGTTCATTACCGTATCACACTGGCTGCCCAGCAGAAATTTCCGGCGGGCACCGTAACTGACCTTTTCCACTGCATTTTCCCAGACTTCGCCGATGATAATGCTGTTGGGATCGGTAGATTTCACCCGCTTGCGGAAGGCTTCTAAAAAGCCGTCCGGCAGTTCGTCTGCCACATCCAGCCGCCAGCCGTAGGCCCCCTTGTCCATCCAAAATTTTGCAATGCCGTTCTCTCCGCTGATATAGTCCATAAAATCAGGGGAAAGCTCCTTGACGCAGGGAAGGGTGTCAAATCCCCACCAGCAGTCGTATTTATCGGGGAATTCCCGGAAATCATACCAATGATAGTAAGGAGAATCGGGACTTTGATAAGCGCCAAGATCGGGGTAGAGACCTTCTTTATTAAAATAGCGGCTGTTGGCACCCGTGTGGGAAAATACACCGTCTAAGACGATCCGGATCCCCAGCTTTTCCGCCTCCCGGCAAAGGGCTTCAAAATCCTTGTTGGTACCTAAAAGCGGGTCGATCTTTTCATAATCGGCGGTACTGTACCGGTGGTTTTCTCCGCTCTCAAAGATCGGGTTGAGGTACAGAAGATCCACTCCTAATTCCTTGAGATAGGGGAGTTTTTCAGTAATGCCGGGTAGATTGCCGCCGAAGAAATCGTTGCCGGCAAAATCGGGACGATCCTGGGTAAAAAGAGGACGTTCTGACCAGTTTTCATGGTAGATCCGTTTGCCCCGGATCTCACCCACGGGCAATCCCTCTTTTTTGTAAAACCGGTCCGGAAAGATCTGATACCAAATGCCGCCCGCCAATTCCTCCGGTGTGTTAAAATTGCGGTCATAAACAGTCAGCCGCCATTCCGGCAACCAGTCGCCGATGGCAGCATGTACGCCGTCGGCAGTACCGATGAAAAGGTAGCTGCCATCCTCTTTTTCCGCTTCAAAGCGGTAAAAGCAAAGGCCTACCGTTTGCAGGACCATGGTTCCTGCAAAGGTATTGGTCTCCCCTTGCTTTTCCAGAATACCGGTCTCGTTTTCTCCGGTCTCAAAACGAAAGACTGCCCGGATCCTGCGGCAGGAGGGTTCTCCCTCCAGAACCATTTTTAAATACAGCGGTTCTCCGGCGCGTAAAGCACCGAAGGGCTGTTTGTATTCGGTTTCTCTGGTGTTAAAGTATATCATATATTAATAATATGCTTTTTTTGTCATTTCGTCAAGAGAAAAGACAAATTCATTTTGGAATATATACCAATTTTCGAAAAAGCATTACAAATAATTTGTGCAAAATTGCTAAAAAATAACAAAGAGTTTTATGCAAATAATGGATTTTACGGAATTTGACAAAAACCTTTTTCCTTTTTGACATAAATGCGTTATAATATAAATATGTATAATTCTATCAAGGCTTCTTCGCACGGCACGCGGAGAAGAAAGGAGCGAATATGAAAAGAAAAGAAATGCTGGCCATGCTGCTGGCGGGCGGTCAGGGCAGCCGCCTTTATGTGTTGACCCAGGAGATGGCAAAGCCTGCTGTCCCCTTTGGAGGAAAGTATCGGATCATCGACTTTCCTCTCTCCAACTGTACCAACTCCGGAATTGATACGGTTGGTGTTTTGACCCAATACCGTCCCCTCGAGCTCCATTCCTATATCGGTAACGGTCAGCCCTGGGATCTGGATCGGATGAACGGCGGTGTACATATCCTGCCCCCTTACGCATCTGTAAAGGGCGGTGAGTGGTATGCAGGTACGGCCAATGCCATCTATCAAAACATTGAATTTATTGAGAAGTATCAGCCGGAATATGTGCTGATTCTCTCCGGCGACCATGTCTATAAGATGGACTACAGTAAGATGCTGGACTTCCATAAAGCCAATAAGGCTGATGCCACCATCGCTACTTTGCAGGTGCCCATTGAAGAGGCCAGCCGTTTCGGTATTGTGAATGCCGATGAGAGTGATAAGATCTATGAGTTTGAGGAAAAGCCGGCTAAACCCAAGTCTGACCGGGCCTCTATGGGTATCTATATCTTCACCTGGGAAAAGCTGCGTCATTATCTCATTGAGGATGAGAAGGATCCTGCAAGCTCCAAGGATTTCGGCAAGGATGTTCTTCCCAAGATGCTGAATGCCGGCGAGCGGATGTTCGCTTATCCCTTCGATGGGTATTGGAAGGATGTGGGTACTATTGAGTCTCTCTGGGAGGCCAATATGGATCTTCTCAATCCCCGTATCCCCTTAAACCTTTCCGATCCCGCCTGGCGGATCTATGCCCGCCATGACCATAACCTGATGCCTCAATATATCGGCAAGGGGGTCAAGATCGGCGAGTCCTTAGTGACCGAAAACTGCTCTCTGGCGGGCTGTGACCTTTGGTACAGTGTCCTCTTCTCGGGTGTCAGCATCGGAGAAGGAACTACCCTTAATTCCGCGGTGGTGATGCAGGATGCCAAGATCGGCAAGAACTGTACCATCAAATATGCCATTATTGCCGCCGACGCGGTGATTGAGGACGGTGCCGTCATCGGTGCTGAGCCTGAAAATTATGAAGGGGAGTGGGGCATTGCAGTTGTAGGCTCCGGTGCGGTGGTCAAAGCCGGCCAGACCGTTGCCCCCAATGAAATGATCAAGCCCAATACCGGAAAGGAGGATATGTAAAATGAGCGCATTAGGAATTGTATTTTGTGACCATTATCTTTCTGCTGTAGAGCAAAAAACCGAGTTGACCCGGGTTCGTACCCCGGCATCGGTTCCTTTCGGCGGGCGGTTCCGTCTCATTGACTTCACTCTTTCCGGAATGGTAAATGCCGAGATCAAGGATATCGGCGTCATCGCCAAGGAAAACTTCGGTTCCCTGATCGACCATCTGGACAGCGGTGCCGAATGGGATCTGAATCGCCGCCGAGGCGGTGTCACGATGCTGACTCCCCTCTCCCGTCCCGAGAGCCATACCATTATGGCAAGAGGTCGTCTGGATGCGCTGCGCTCTATTAAAGGTTTTATTAAGGACAGCCGCCATGATCTGGTGGTGATGACCTTTGGCGGTACGGTTGCCAATATTGATCTTACCGCCATGATGGAGGAGCACCTTAAAAAGGAAGCTTATTTGACGATCGCTTACAGCGAGATCCCCGCCGGTACCGGCGAGATGATCCTCGATTGTAAGGAGGACGGTCGGGTAGAGGGCATTACTTATCTCCACGAAGAGAGCGATAAGGTTTACCCTTATGCCATTGGTGCCTATATCATAAATCGAAAAGATTTGCTGGAATTTCTTGACGAATCCGATAATAATGATTATACTAATATGAATAGGGATCTGATTCAGAGAAATCTTGCCACCCGCAAAATCTACGGATATAACCATAAGGGTTATGCTCGGATCCTGCGGTATGTGGAGGATTATTTTATCGCTTGTATGGATATGCTAAATCCGGAACTGAAAAAAGATCTCTTTACCTCCGAGCGTCCCATCTATACGAAGGTCAAGGATTCTGTTCCTACCTTCTATGACTATCATGCCGAGGTAGAAAACAGCCTGATCGCTGACGGCTGTACCATCAAGGGTACTGTTCGCAATTCGGTACTCTTCCGCGGCGTTACCGTTGAGGAGGGGGCTGTTGTGGAGGATTCTATCCTGATGCAGAATACCAAGGTAGGGAAGGATGCCCGCATCTGCCGTATTATCACCGATAAGGATGTTACAGTAGGCGAAGGCACCGAACTGCGCGGTGCTGCCAAGCTTCCCTTTGTTGTTGGAAAGGGCAAAAAGGTATAAAAGATGAAGATTTTATATGCTGCCAGCGAGGCGGCCCCCTTTATCAAGGTGGGTGGCCTCGGAGATGTGGCAGGCGCGCTGCCTAAGGCGCTCTGCCGGGCAGGCGACGATGTACGGGTGATCCTGCCCTACTACGGCGCCATCCCCCAGAGCCTGAAGGAGCAATGCACCTACCGCACTCATTTCTATTTTTATAATTCCTGGCGCAGCCAGTATTGCGGTATTTTTGAAGCCAAGGTGGACGGAGTGACTTATTATCTTCTGGATAATGAATATTATTTCAACCGTCCCGAGACCTACGGTTCTTATGATGATGGGGAGCGCTTTTCCTTCTTTTCCAGAGGAATCTTAGAGTGCTTGCCGTTGCTCGATTTCTATCCCGATGTGCTTCATTGCAATGATTGGCATACCGCTTTGGTGCCGGTGCTGTTGGATACCCAGTTTCGGGAGAGACCCGGTTATGAGAATATCCGTACCGTCTTTACCATTCATAATATTGAGTTCCAGGGCAAATATGACCCCTATATTTTAGGAAATGTCTTTGGCTTGGACGAGCAGGTAAAGCCTCTTTTGTATTATGACGGATGCATCAACCTGATGAAGGGTGCCATTGAGTGCTCCGACCGGGTGACCACCGTTTCCAATCGCTATGCGGAGGAGATCATGAACCCGCCCAAATCTTGTGGACTGGAGCATATTTTACGCGCCCGCTCCTACAAGGTCTCAGGCATTTTAAACGGGATCGATACGGATCTTTTCGATCCGGAGACTGATCAGCGGATCGCCCGTAATTATACTGCCGATACCTTAAAGTTTAAGGTAGAGAATAAAAAGGCGCTCCAAAAGGAACTGGGTCTGCCCGAGACCGATGAGGTTCCCCTCTTCGGTATGGTGACCCGTCTTACCCATCAAAAGGGAATGGAGTTGGTCAAGGAAAAACTGGACTGGCTGGCCGATCAGCCGGTGCAGGTTGTGGTGCTGGGTACCGGGGATGCGGTCTATGAGCAGTTTTTAAGAGATTGTGCCGCCCGTCATCCCGAAAACCTGCGTGCCTGCCTGGCCTTCGACGGTGCTCTGGCTCAGCGGATCTATGCCGGCTGCGACTTCTTTATGATGCCCAGCGAATTTGAACCCTGCGGTCTGGCACAGATGATCGCCATGCGCTACGGCACCTTACCGATCGTTCATACCACCGGCGGCCTGGCCGATACTGTGATCCCCTATAATCCGCAGGAAAAGAGCGGTCGGGGTATCACCTTCCAAAGCTTTCATCCGGAGGATTTCTCCCATGCTCTGTGGCGTGCGGTGGAATTGTACCGGGATAAGACCCATTTTGACTGTGCCAGTACCAACGCTATGGCAGGGGATTACAGTTGGGGCCCCAGCGTAGAGGCTTATCAAAACCTCTACAAAGGAATTTAAACATCGCATAACCAATCAAAGGAGAAACACATGACCCAAACGGAAATCAAAGAACAGATCCAATCCGTGCTCACAAAGAAATTTGCTTGTGACGCGGAGGATGCAACCACCCGGCAGATGTATGAAAGCGTGGTCAGCTTCGTGTTACAGGAGCTGCAGAACCGCCGCCGCTCTGCCAAAAAAGAAATGAAGAAGCAAGAGGCTAAGCAGGTCTACTACATGTCCATGGAGTTTTTGATCGGCCGCTCCCTCAAAAACAATCTCTATAATATGGGGATCGAAGAGGATGTCCGCGCTGTACTCAAGGAAATGAACATGGATCTGGATGCCCTCTATGAGATGGAGCCTGATGCAGGCCTTGGAAACGGAGGCCTCGGCCGGCTGGCTGCTTGCTATCTGGATTCTCTCACCGCCTGTAACTATCCCGCCACCGGTTTTTCCATTCGCTATGAGTTCGGTATCTTTAAGCAGGTCATCATTGACGGCTGGCAGATGGAATTCCCCGACAACTGGCTGGAGCTGGGCGGCGGTTGGCTGGTTCCCCGGCCTGACGAAGCCCAGGAGATCCATTTCGACGGTGAAGTCGAAGAGATTTGGAGCAATGACGGTCTTAAAACCGTTCATAAGAACTATTATAAGGTTCTTGCCGTGCCCTATGATCTGTTGATTTCCGGTTACGATTCCAAGATCGTGAACAAACTGCGCCTTTGGGGTGCCAAGAGTCTGGACAATTTTGATATGTCCCTTTTCTCCCGGGGCGAATATCTCAAGAGCTGTGAAAGTGACGCCAAGGCAGAAGCTATCTCCCGCGTTCTCTATCCGGCCGATGACCATGAGGAGGGTAAAAACCTTCGTCTGCGTCAGCAGTATTTCTTTGTCAGCGCCTCATTACAGAATATTCTGGCCGAACATTTAAAGAAATATGGCACTCTTGATAATCTTGCCGATAAAGTGGTGGTTCATATCAATGATACCCACCCCGCTCTCTGTGTTCCCGAGCTGATGCGTCTTTTGATGGACGATCACGGCTATGAGTGGGATGCCGCCTGGGAGATCACCAGCCATACCCTGGCTTATACCAACCATACCGTTATGAGCGAGGCATTGGAAAAATGGTCTATTGATCTTTTCTCCGGCAGACTGCCCCGTATTTATACCATCGTAAAAGAGATCAACCGCCGTTTCTGTGAGATGATCTACAAGGATCATCCTGAAAAGCGGGGGGTTATCGATCAGCTGGCAGTTATCGGTGACGGCATGGTGCGGATGGCCAACCTTTGTGTAGCCTGTTGCTACAGCGTCAACGGTGTATCTGCTTTGCACAGCGATATCCTAAAGACCGATCTTTTCAAAGATTACCATGATATTTTCCCGGGCAAACTGACCAATGTCACCAACGGTATCGTCCATCGCCGCTGGCTCTGCGAATCCAACCCCTGGCTGACCGATCTGATCAAAGAACTGATCGGCGATGGGTTTGTGAAAAACGGTGCCGAGTTGGAAAAGCTGATGGCTTTTGCGGATGATCCCAAGGTGTTGACCCGCCTGCCCGAGATCAAGCGTCAGAATAAGCTGCGTCTTGCTAAGTATATTGAGGATTCCTGCGGAATCAAGGTCAATCCTGATTCCATCTTTGATGTTCAGGCCAAGCGGCTCCATGAGTATAAGCGGCAGCTGCTGTGCGCACTGCACATTTATGATCTCTACCGCCGCATCAAGTATGAAGGACTGAAGATCTATCCTCATACCTATATCTTCGGCGCAAAAGCCTCTGCAGGCTATGTGATGGCAAAGGAAATCATCCGTTTCATTTGTGCTCTCGGCGATATGATCAATAATGATCCTGCTGTAGGGGATATGCTGAAGGTGGTGTTTCTGGCCGACTATAAGGTCTCCTTGGCCGAGATCCTGATGCCTGCTGCCGATGTCAGCGAGCAGATTTCTCTGGCCGGTAAAGAGGCCAGCGGTACCGGTAATATGAAGTTTATGATCAACGGTGCTCTCACCATCGGCACTCTGGACGGTGCCAATGTGGAGATCCATGAGCAGGTGGGCGATGAGAATATGTTCCTTTTCGGCCTCACCACCCCGGAGGTCAACCGCTGGAAGCAGGATGGCTACCATGCCGACCAGCTCTACCGCAACGATCCTCATATGCGGGATCTGCTGGATTCCATTCTGCGGGAAGGTGTTGCCGGGAAGAACTTCGAGTCCATCGTTCGTTACCTCATCGGCCCCGATCCCTATATGGTGTTGGCTGATTTCAATGCCTATAAAGAGGCACAGGCCAAGATCAATGAGACCTACCAGGATCCTATGAAGTGGAATCGGATGTCTCTTATCAATATTGCAAAGTCCGGCATTTTTGCCTCGGATCGCGCGGTAAGAGAGTATGCCAACGACATCTGGAAACTGGACGAAATTAAATAAAACGGTTCAAAAGACAGTATAGTTTACAGCTATACTGTCTTTTCTTTATATTCAATAAGAAAAAACTTGATTTACCTACTTGAGGCGTGGTATAATTATTGACAAATATTATAAAAGGAATAAAGATATGAGAATTACGGATCTGCTTAATAAAAATACACACGCTCTTTCCTTTGAGGTCTTTCCGCCCAAAACCGAAACCGGTTTTGAGAGCGTAAAAGAGGCGACAGAGGAGATTGCAAAGCTTCATCCGTCTTTTATGAGTGTTACATATGGGGCCGGCGGCGGAACCAGCCGATATACTCTGGATATCGCTAAAAATA
Source organism: Clostridia bacterium (assembly GCA_017482195.1). GTDB lineage: Bacteria > Bacillota > Clostridia > Oscillospirales > QAKW01 > QAKW01. Next base: position 4,102 of record JAFUNM010000056.1, on the reverse strand, counting down.
TTAAGGAGCTTTACGGGGTGCCGACCTTGGCACATCTCACCTGTGTCTCCTCCACCAAAGAGACGGTGCGGGAAAAGATCCGGGAGATCAAAGCAGCAGGGATTACGAATGTTATGGCTTTGCGGGGAGATCTTCCGGCTGCATTGGAAGGCGCCGACCGCAGTAATTGGGATTATCAGTATGCGATAGACCTTATTGCCGAACTGAAAGCAGCAGATGCTTCTTTTTGTATCGGCGGTGCCTGCTATCCCGAGATCCATCCAGAAAGCATCAGTCAAAAGGAAGACATCAAACGGCTGAAAGATAAGGTAGATGCCGGCTGTGATTTTTTAACTACCCAGATGTTTTTCGACAATAATCTGCTTTATAACTTTCTTTATAAGATCCGTGAGGCGGGAATCACCGTTCCCGTCATTCCGGGCATTATGCCCATTACCAATGCCAATCAGGTGGAGCGGGCCATCAAGCTTTCCGGATCTTTCATGCCCCAACGCTTTAAGAGCCTGGTGGATAAATTCGGCTCCGATCCTGCCGCTATGAAGCAGGCGGGCATTGCCTATGCCACTGACCAGATCATTGATCTGTATGCCAATGGGATTACCAATGTTCATGTTTATTCCATGAATAAACCCGATGTTGCCGCAAAGATTCAAAGCAATCTTTCCGATATATTAGGAAAATGAATTCGGTCGTTTTATCCAAAACTTATCCGCAGCCGCCCTTTTGCGAAAGGGAGGTCTTACGGTATGCCGGCTGTAAAGAGGCCGATAAGGAAGTCGTTGCTCTTATGAATGCCTGCCTCCAAGAGGCTAAGGACAAACTGTCCTATAAGGTTTGTTACCGTATCTTTTCGGTGAAAACAGAGGATGAGCTTTGCGATTTCGGTGCCTTTCGTCTGCGGTCGAAGGATCTTGCTGTCAATTTAAAAAATTGCCGAAGGGTGATCCTTTTTGCTGCGACGGTGGGGATAGAGCTGGATCGGCTCATTGTGAAATACAGCCGGATCTCTCCGGCAAGATCCCTGATGATGCAGGCCATCGGTGCTGAGCGCGTGGAGGCACTTTGCGATGCTTTTTGTGCCGATATGGCCAAGGAGACGAATGCCGATTTGAGGCCCCGCTTCAGTCCAGGTTACGGAGATCTGCCCCTTGTCTGCCAAAAGGAGATCTTCTCGCTGCTGGACTGCGGAAAACGGATCGGACTTTCTTTAAACGACAGTTTATTGATGGCTCCTTCCAAATCAGTCACTGCATTTATCGGAATCATTTAAAGAGGTATTTTATGTTTTTTTCAGAGTATTTAAAAAAGAACATCGTCTATTTGGACGGCGGGATGGGAACCCTGCTTCAGGAGCAGGGCCTTGCTCCCGGCGAATATCCTGAACGCTGGAATATCACCCATCCCCAGGTTATTACCAAGATCCATCGGGATTATTATGATGCAGGCAGTAATGTGGTCTGCACCAATACCTTCGGTGCAAACTGCTTGAAGTTCTCCGATGATGAACTGGAGGAGATCGTTCAAGCAGCCATCGCCAATGCCGAGGCAGCCAGAGTGCAAAGCATCTCAACCAAAGAAAAATTCATTGCCCTGGATATCGGTCCTTCCGGAAAACTGCTCAAGCCTTTGGGGGATCTGGACTTTGAGGAAGCGGTCCGCGTTTTTGCAAAAACAGTAAAGCTCGGTGTTCAATACGGAGCAGATCTGATTCTCATTGAAACCATGAACGACAGCTACGAAACGAAAGCCGCTTTGCTGGCTGCAAAGGAAAACAGTACCCTGCCGGTACTTGTTTCCAATGCCTATGGGGAGGACGGAAAGCTGATGACCGGCGCAAGCCCTGCCGCCATGGTGGCCATGCTGGAGGGAATGGGTGCCGATGCCATCGGCGCCAACTGCTCTCTGGGTCCGAAGCAGCTATGCGGAGTGGCTGAAGAACTGCTGGAAAATGCATCTGTGCCCGTTCTTTTAAAGCCTAATGCAGGCCTTCCTAAGTCTGTGGACGGAAAAACTGTTTTTGATGTCACCGCCGAGGATTTTGCAGATGAGGTTGCCGCCCTGATGAAAAAGGGCCTTCGGGCGGTGGGAGGATGCTGCGGCACCACCCCTGCTTATATCAAAACCCTGGCGGATAAAACGGTTGGATTTAAGCCGGTGTCCATCGTTACCAAGAATAAAACGGTGGTTTCCTCTTATACCCATGCGGTGGAATTCGGGAAAACGCCCATTCTGATCGGCGAGCGGATCAATCCCACCGGTAAAAAGCGATTTAAGCAGGCTTTGATGGAAAAGGATCTGGATTACATTCTTTCCGAGGGTGTCCGCCAGCAGGATAAGGGCGTACATATTTTGGATGTCAATGTAGGCCTGCCTGATATTGATGAAGCGGAAATGCTGAAAACCGCTGTCTGCGAACTGCAGGCCATCATCGACCTGCCCCTGCAGATCGACACCTCCGATATTACCGCCATGGAGACGGCTCTGCGCCGTTATAACGGAAAAGCCATGATCAATTCCGTTAACGGAAAAAAGGAAAGCATGGAAGCCATCTTCCCGTTGGTCAAAAAATACGGCGGTCTGGTGGTAGCCCTTACTCTTGATGAAAACGGTATACCGCAAACGGCAGACGGCCGATTTGCCATCGCGGAGAAGATCCTTGACACTGCCGCGAAATACGGCATTGATAAAAAGGACATTATCTTTGATACGCTGGCTATGACCGTCAGCGCCGATAATAAGGCGGCCCTTGCAACATTGATCTCGTTGAACCGCATTAAAAACGAACTGGGCTGCCATACCTCACTGGGGGTCTCCAATGTATCCTTCGGTTTGCCCAACCGGGATGCGGTCAACGGCATTTTCTTTGCACTGGCGTTGGAAAACGGTCTTTCCGCTGCTATTATGAATCCCGATTCTGCAGATATGCTCAAAACCTATTATACCTATAAGGCATTGAAGGGTCTGGACGAAAACTGCGCGGAATACATTGCTGCGGCAGACACTTTTACGATTGCAAATGCCGTAGTTTCCGAACCTAAAAAGACTGCCGAAGAATTTGCATCTGAACTCCAGCGGGCGGTTATTAAAGGCTTTAAGGAAAAAGCGGGGGAGATCACCAAGGCTTTACTTGCCGATGTTCCGCCGCTGGAGATCGTCAATAATGAGATCATTCCTGCACTGAATACCGTGGGGATCGGTTTTGAAAATAAAACGGTCTATCTGCCCCAGCTTTTGATGAGTGCGGAGGCTGCCAAAAGTGCCTTTGAAATCATCAAAGCCTTTATGGCGGGGGAAGAAAAGTCTGCCGCCAAGGGGATCTTTGTGATCGCCACCGTTCATGGAGATATTCATGATATCGGTAAAAATATCGTAAAGCTGCTGTTGGAAAACTACGGTTTTCAGGTGGTGGATCTGGGAAAGGATGTCCCGCCTGAGCAAATCGCAGAAAAGGTGGCAGAGCTGCATGCGCCCTTAGCAGGATTAAGCGCGTTGATGACCACTACCGTTCCGGCCATGGAAAAAACCATCAGGCTATTGAAAGAAAAAGCACCCTGGTGTAAAACCGTTGTGGGCGGTGCGGTGCTGACGCAGGAATATGCCGATAAAATCGGTGCAGATAAATATGCAAAGGATGCGATGGAAACGGTTCGTTATGCCGAAATGATTACAGAGGGAGGGGATGCAGTATGCTGATATCCACAAGAGGACGGTATGCCCTAAGGGTGTTGCTCGATCTTGCCGAAAACCAGACGGACGGTTATATTGCGATGAAAAAGGTAGCTGAACGGCAGGGTCTTTCTCTGAAATATATTGAGCGGATCATGCCGGTTCTTTCCAAAAACAACTATGTTGTGGGCGTTCACGGCAAGGGCGGCGGATACCGCCTGGCCAGAGAACCGCAGGATTACAAAGTCGGAGAGATCCTTCGATTGGCGGAAGGGGATCTGGCACCGGTGGCTTGTCTGGGGTGCGGTGCAGAGCCCTGCGATCGCGCTGAGACCTGCAAAACTCTTCCCATGTGGACGGAGTTTCATAGGATGGTCAATAACTACTTCGACGGGATCACCCTTGCCGATTTGATGAAATGAAAACCGTGCCGCTT
>JAFUNM010000055.1 GCA_017482195.1 Clostridia bacterium | reverse complement strand
AGGTATTGGCGATGTCATCGTTTGCTCTGTGAAGAAGGCTGCTCCCGGTGGCACCGTGAAAAAGGGTGATGTCGTGAAGGTCGTTGTGGTACGCACCGTGAAGGGCGTAAAGAGAGCAGACGGCTCCTGCATCCGGTTCGATGAAAATGCGGCCGTTATTATTCTTGATGATAAAAACCCCAGAGTTACCCGTATCTTTGGGCCTGTAGCCAGAGAGCTGCGTGACAAGGATTACACCAAGATCCTGTCTCTCGCTCCTGAAGTACTGTAAGGAGGGAAGATCAGAATGAGCAAATTGCATGTTAAAAAAGGTGATACCGTTCTGGTGATCTCCGGTGCTTCCAAGGGCCTGAAGGGTAAAGTTCTGGAAGTCAGCCCCAAAGAGGGCAAAGTCATCGTGGAGAAGGCCAACATGGTCATCAAACACGTAAAGCCCCGCCGTCAGGGCGAGGCAGGCGGCCGTGTAGAGGCCGAAGGTGCGATCTATGCATCCAAGGTTCAGGTGGTTTGCCCCAAGTGCAAGACTGCCGGCCGTATGGGTCACACTGTTGTTACTGAGGGTGACAAGAAAGTAACCAAGCGTGTCTGCAAGAACAAAGATTGCGGCGAGATTTTCTAAGAAGGAGGAGTAAGAATCAATGTCTAGAATGTCTGAACTTTACAGCAAAGAGATCGCTCCTGCTCTGATGAAGAAATTCGGCTACAAGAGCGTTATGCAGATCCCCAAGCTGGATAAAATCGTGCTGAATGTCGGCTGCGGCGACGCAAAGGACAACAGCAAGGTAATTGATAGTGTCTGCGCCGAGCTGGCTCAGATCACCGGCCAGAAGGCTGTTCCCACCAAGGCCCGTAAGTCCGTTGCGAACTTTAAGGTTCGTGAGGGTATGAACATCGGCGCCAAGGTTACTCTCCGCGGTGAGAGAATGTACGAATTCATGGACAGACTGTTCAACACCGCTCTGCCCCGCGTTCGTGACTTCCGCGGCATCAATGCCAACGGCTTTGACGGCCGCGGCAACTATGCTTTCGGTATCAAGGAGCAGCTGATTTTCCCTGAGATCGAGTATGACAAGGTCGACAAGATCCGTGGTATGGATATCGTATTTGTTACCACTGCTAAGACCGATGAAGAAGCAAAAGAGATGCTGACTCTGTTCGGCGCTCCTTTTGAGAAGTAAGAGGGGGAATTTATAATGGCTAAGAAATCAATGATCTTAAAGCAGCAAAAGACCCAGAAATTCTCCACGAGAGAGTACAACAGATGCAAAATCTGCGGCCGTCCCCACGCTTATCTGCGCAACTACGGCATCTGCAGAATTTGCTTCCGTGAACTGGCTTACAAGGGCCAGATTCCCGGTGTGAAGAAATCCAGCTGGTAAGGAGGAGCGACAAATGCAGATTACTGATCCTATCGCAGATTTGCTCACCCGGATCCGGAACGCAAATGCTGCAAAACATGAAACTGTTTCTATCCCTGCTTCCAACATGAAGAAGGCCATCTGCCAGATTCTGCTTGATGAGGGATACATCAAAGAAATGAAGGTTGAGGACGACGGCCTGCAGGGCAATATCGTTCTGACCCTGAAGTACGGCGAGAATAAGACCCGCATCATCCAGGGCTTGAAGAGAATTTCCAAGCCCGGCCTTCGGATCTACGCCGGACACGAGGATATGCCCCGTGTTATGAAAGGACTTGGCGTTGCCATCGTATCCACCTCCAAGGGTGTGATGACCGATAAGCAGGCCAGAAAGTTAGGCGTAGGCGGCGAAGTGCTTGCCTTCGTTTGGTAAGGAGGAATTCTGATGTCGAGAATTGGTAGAAAACCGATCACTATTCCCGCAGGCGTTGAAGTCAAAGTGGACAGTGAGAATACCGTCACTGTCAAGGGCCCCAAGGGCACTTTGACCAAGACCATGCACCCCGATATGACCATCGCAGTAGAAGGCAGCGAGGTTCTGGTAACCCGCCCTGACGATGAAAAGCTTCATCGTTCTCTGCATGGCCTGACCCGCACCCTGATCGCCAACATGGTAGAGGGTGTCACCAACGGCTACTCCAAGGAACTGGAGATTCGCGGCGTTGGTTACAGAGCACAGCTCCAGGGTAAGACCCTGCACATGAACCTTGGTTTTTCCCATCCTGTGGACATTGAGCCTGTGGATGGTATCACCATCGAGGTTCCTGCTCAGAACAAAGTTGTCATTTCCGGTATCGATAAGCAGTTAGTCGGCCACTTCGCCGCCAACGTTCGCTTTAAGAGATCCCCCGAGCCCTATAAGGGTGCCGGTATCCGGTATGTAGACGAAGTTGTGAAGCACAAAGAAGGCAAAGCCGGTAAAGGCAAATAATAAAGGGAGGAAACGATTATGGTTAAGAAACCTGATAGCAATGCTGCAAGAATTAAAAGACATAAACGGGTACGCGGCAAAATCTCCGGAACTCCCGAGTGCCCCCGTCTTTGCGTTTTCCGTTCTGCAAAGCATATTTATGCCCAAATCATTGATGATGTGAACGGCAAGACTCTGGTAAGCGCTTCCACCATGGAGAAGGACTTCACCGAGTACGGCGGCAACAAGGATGCTGCTAAGAAAGTCGGAGAGACCGTTGCAAAGCGCGCTCTCAAGAAGAAGATCGATACCGTTGTGTTTGACAGAGGCGGTTTCGTATATCATGGCCGTGTTCAGGCACTGGCCGACGGCGCCCGCGAAGGCGGACTGAAATTCTAATTGGAGGAAAAAGATAATGGCTAATAAAATCGATGCAACTACCCTTGACCTTCAAGAGAAAGTCGTGTCCCTGAACCGGGTTTCTAAGACTGTCAAGGGCGGACGGATCATGAAGTTTTCCGCACTGATCGTAGTCGGCGACGGCAAGGGCCGCGTTGGCGCAGGCCTTGGTAAGGCCGCTGAGGTACCCGAAGCAATCCGCAAGGGTATTGAAGATGCGAAGAAAAACATGATCACTGTCAACCTGAAAGATACCACGATCCCCCATGAGATCGTTGGTAAGTATGGTGCTTCCATGGTTATCATGAAGCCCGCTGCTCCCGGTACCGGTGTTATCGCCGGCGGCGCTGTTCGTGCCGTACTGGAGATGGCAGGCGTGAAGGACATCAGAACCAAGGCTCTGCGTTCCCGCAATCAGAGAAACGTTGTGAACGCTACTCTGGCAGGACTGGCTGCCTGCTCTGATGCTGCCACCATTGCTGCTAAGCGCGGCAAGACCGTAGAAGAGATCTTAGGTTAAGGAGGCACACACAATGGCTAAAGTTAAATCCGTTAAAATTACTCTGGTAAAGAGCCTGATCGGCTGCAAGAAGGATCAGATCGCTACTGCTGAGGCACTGGGTCTGAAGAAGGTCAATGACTTTACCGTGCAGCCCGAGAATGCCTGCACCCAGGGTAAGATCAAGAAAATCGTTCACCTGATCCAGGTGGAGAATGTAAAGTAAGGGAGGAGGAAACAGTATGAAATTACACGAACTTGCTCCTGTAAGCGGCTCTACCTCTGTTGCCAAGAGAAAGGGCAGAGGCCCCGGTTCCGGTAACGGTAAAACCGGCGGTCACGGCCATAAAGGTCAGAAAGCTCGTTCCGGCGGCAGCATCCGCCTGGGTTTTGAAGGCGGTCAGATGCCTCTGCAAAGACGGTTGCCCAAGCGCGGCTTCAACAATATCTTCGCTAAGAAGTATGTGGTGCTGACCCTCAGCGACCTGAACGCTTTTAATGCCGGAGATGTAGTAGATATTAATGCGGTCATCGCAGCCGGCCTTGCTAAGAAGGCTCTGGACGGCTTGAAGGTGATCGGAACCGGTTCCGTTGACAAGGCAATCACCCTGAAGGCAGTTAAAGTAACTGCCGGTGCGAAGGAAAAAATTGAGGCTGTCGGCGGAAAGGTTGAGGTGATGTAAAAATGTTCAGCGTTTTCGTAAACGCCTGGAAAATCCAGGATTTGAGAAAGAAACTGCTGTTTACTGCACTGATCCTTTTGATCTTCCGGTTGGGATGTAACATTACGGTTCCCTTCCTGGATGCAACGGCTATGGACGCTTTGTTCAGCGGCTACAGCGCCGACGGAAATATTTTCTCTTATCTGAATATTATGTCCGGTGGTGCTATGGAACAGGCTGCGGTCTTTTCTCTGTCCATCTCTCCTTACATCAACGCTTCTATTATCATGCAGCTGTTGATGGTTGCCATTCCTCCTCTGGAGAGAATGATGAAGGAGGACGGCGAGCGCGGCAAGAAGATCATGGATCGCTGGACCCGCTATCTGTCCATCGCATTTTCCTTCCTGCTGGGCTTCGGATACTATACTATCCTGAAGAACGCGGCAGATGTTGTTGCTGAAGACGCAGGTGTCTTTGGCGCTCTGGTTATCGTATTTACCTTCGCCGCAGGTGCGACCATCGTGATGTGGCTGGGTGAGCAGATCAATGAAAAGGGTATCGGCAATGGTATCTCTATGATCCTCTTCGCCGGTATCGTCTCCAGCTTCCCCGGAACCGGCAATATCCTGGTCCAGAATGTGGCCGTGGGTAATCTGCATTGGATCGTGGCAGTCCTGGTTGTCATCGGTCTTTTGGCGATGATCGGATTTGTGGTCTTTGTGACCAACGGCGAGCGCCGCATTCCGGTGCAGTATGCCAAGCAGGTCAAGGGCCGCAAAATGTATGGCGGTCAGAATACCAATATTCCCCTGAAGGTGAATATGACCGGCGTTCTGCCCATCATCTTTGCACAGTCTTTTGTTATGCTGCCCCCCACCATTGCTAACTTCTTCCCCAAGCTGAACGATACCTGGTTCGGCGCGGTGGTCGATGCGATCAACGTCGGCGGCTGGCTGTATACGTTGGTAATGTTCCTGCTGATCATCTTCTTCAGCTATTTCTACACCGTGATTACCTTCAACCCTGTTGAGGTGGCCAACAATCTGAAGAAGAACGGCGGCTTTATCATGGGCATTCGCCCCGGTAAGCCCACTGCAGATTTCATTACCAAGAGCCTGAACCGTATCACCCTGATCGGTGCGCTCTTCCTGGGTCTGATCTCCGCACTGCCCAATATCCTTGCGATGATCAACTCCAACCTCTCTTCCGTCGCTATCGGCGGTACCACCCTCTTGATCGTAGTCGGTGTTGCCCTCGAGACAGTGAAGACTCTGGAGTCCCAGATGCTGATGCGTCACTACAAGGGATTCCTTGAATAAAGGGAGAGGTGCACGATATGAAGATTATTCTTTTGGGTGCGCCCGGTGCCGGAAAAGGCACGCAGGCTGAAAACATTTCTAAGAAATACAATATTCCCACCATCTCCACCGGTAATATGATCCGTGCGGCGATCCATAACGGTACCGAGCTGGGCAAGCAGGCGGAAAGCCTGATCAATGCCGGCAAGCTGGTACCCGATGAGGTCGTCATCGGTATGATCCGGGAAAGACTGGCAGAGGATGATTGTAACAACGGCTTTATTTTGGACGGGTTTCCCCGTACCATTCCTCAGGCAGAGGCCCTCGGTAAGATGGGCGTCGAGATCGATATGGCATTGTCCATTGAGGTTGCCGATGAGGAGATCGTAAAGCGTATGAGCGGCAGACGGGTCTGCCCTGCCTGCGGCATGACCTATCATGTGGATTTTAAGCCCTCTACTGACAATAAACATTGTGACGCCTGCCAGGCTGACCTGATCATTCGTAAGGATGATGAGCCGGCAACTGTGCTGGACCGTCTCAACACTTATCACGAGACCACCGAGCCTCTCAAAGCCTTCTACGGCGAGCAGGGCAAGCTGGTCATGGTGGAAGGCCGGGAAGAACTGGCCGAAACCACCAAAGCAACCTTTGAAGCGATCGAGGCATTTTTAAAATGATGATCATCAAATCCGACAGTGATATCCGTCTGATGCGGAAAGCCGGCGCGATTGCCGCCGGCGCCCTTCAGGCGGCGGGAGAAGCGGTTCGCCCGGGGATCAGTACCAAGGAGTTGGATCGGATCGTAGAAAGCTACATCCGTTCCCACGGTGCCATCCCCTCCTTCAAGGGCTACGGCGGTTTTCCTGCCAGCGCCTGTATCTCCATCAATCATGTGGTGATCCATGGCATCCCCTCTGAGAAGATCCTTCTGAAAGAAGGAGATATCGTCAGCGTGGATGTGGGCGCGTATATCGGCGGATTTCACGGTGATAATGCGAACACCTTCCCGGTGGGCAATGTCTCCCCGGAAGCGATGAAACTGATCGAGGTCACCCGGGAAAGCCTGCATCAGGCTGAGTTGATTCTCAAGGCTAATGTACGGCTGGGTGATATCGGAAATGCCATCGAGAGTTATGTGACGCAGTTTGGCTACACGCCTGTAAAGGATTTTGTGGGCCACGGCATCGGGCGGGCGCTCCATGAGGATCCCAATGTGCCCAATTTCGGCAGAGCAGGTCACGGCCTGCGCCTCCCGAAGGGTGCTACCGTTGCTATTGAACCGATGATTAATATGGGTACCGATCAGGTACTGATCAGCAACGAGGACGGCTGGACCGTAACAACTGTGGACGGCAAGCTGAGCGCTCATTATGAGAATACCTATTTCATCGATGAAAACTGCGCCCATATCCTCACTCAGGTGTGAGTATGGAGATCCGAAAAGGTGCGGTGGTGCGTGTCACCGCCGGTAAGGAAAAAGATAAAATTTTTGTTGTCATTCAAGATTTTGAATCGGATCGGGTACTGATCGCAAACGGCAGACATCGAAAGCTTGCAAATCCAAAGCGCAAAAGCGTGAAGCATTTGGAAGTGATCGGGTCGCTTGCGGCTGTGCCGGAGCGCGACCGCCTGATCTGGAAAAGTCTCAGTCCCTTTCGGGGCGAATAGGAGGACCTATGTCGAAAGAAGATATGATCGAAGTGGAAGGCGTTGTTGTAGAAGCAATGCCCAACGCAAACTTCATGGTAGAGTTGGAACAGGGGCATAAGATCCATGCCCATATTTCCGGCAAGCTGCGGATGAATTATATTAAGATCCTGCCCGGCGATAAGGTCACGGTGGAGATGTCTCCCTATGATCTGACTAAAGGCAGAATTATCTGGAGAGCCAAGTAAGGCTCCACGAATGGAGGTAATTTCAATGAAGGTAAGACCTTCCGTTAAACCCATTTGCGAAAAATGCAAAATCATCAGAAGACATGGCAAAGTTATGGTAATTTGGCAGAACCCGAAACACAAGCAGAAGCAGGGCTAATCCCCTTTTTGCGCTTGATTAAAATGGAGGTGTAATAACCAAATGGCAAGAATTGCTGGTATCGATTTACCCAAGGAAAAGCGTGTTGAGATCGGCTTGACCTATATTTATGGCATCGGCCGTAAAACTTCCAACGACATTCTGGCAGCCGCCAAAGTCAATCCTGACACCAGAGTCAAGGATCTGACTGAGGATGAGGTTGCTGCTATCCGCGCTGAGCTGGATAACTATGTTGTTGAAGGTGATCTCAGACGGAATGTAGCTCTGGATATTAAGCGTCTGATCTAGATCGGATGCTACAGAGGCACTAGACATAGAAAAGGTTTACCTGTTCGGGGCCAGAGATCCAAGACCAACGCCCGCACCAGAAAGGGCCCCAGAAAAACCATGGCAAATAAGAAGAAGTAAGGAGTGAATGAGTAATGGCTAAAGTTGCAAAAAGAACCACCGGCAAGCGCCGCGTGAAGAAGAATATTGAACGTGGAGCCGCTCACATTCGCTCTACCTTCAACAATACGCTGGTCACCATCACTGATGTGAACGGCAATGCCCTCTCTTGGGCAAGTGCAGGCGGTATGGGTTTCAAGGGCTCCAGAAAGAGCACTCCCTTTGCCGCTCAGATGGCTGCTGAGACTGCTGCCAAGGCAGCAATGGAACACGGCCTGAAGACTGTTGAAGTGTTTGTGAAGGGCCCGGGCGCCGGCCGTGAGGCTGCTATCCGTGCTCTGCAGACCGCAGGCCTGGAGATCACTCTGATCAAAGATGTGACCCCCATCCCCCACAACGGTTGCAGACCCCCCAAGAGAAGACGAGTTTAAGGAGGATATGTCGATTTGGCTAGATATACTGGAGCTGTGTGCCGTCAGTGCCGCAGAGAAGGTCAGAAGCTGTTCTTAAAGGGCGAGCGTTGCTATTCCGATAAGTGCGCTATCACCCGTCGTGCTTATGCTCCCGGTCAGCATGGCCAGGGCAGAAAGAAAGTGTCTGAATACGGCACTCAGCTTCGCGAGAAGCAAAAGGTCAGAAGATACTATGGCGTTCTGGAGTCCCAGTTCGCTAAGTACTACGAAATGGCCGTTAAGAAACAGGGCGTTACCGGTGACAATCTGATGTCCATCGTGGAGAGCAGATTGGACAACGTGATCTACAGATTAGGCTTTGCTATGTCCAGACCCGAGGCGAGACAGTTGGTTCGCCACGGACACTTTACCTTAAACGGTAAGAAAGTAAACATTCCTTCCTACCTGGTTAGCGTAGGAGATGTTATCGCAATCAAAGAAGGCAGCATGAATTCCGCGAAGATCAAGGCTATCCTTGAAGCAAACGAGAAGCGTGCTATCGTAAAGTGGCTGGAGCTCAACGGCACCACCGCTAAAGTCGTCGGTTATGCCGATGCCGAGGATATTGACCTCCCCGTAGAAACTCACCTCATCGTCGAGTTGTATTCTAAATAATAAGGTATTGTTTTTACGGTGCTTACTGTACCGCAAAACAAAAAACCTTTTTAAGCAGATTTTAACCAATCTGCTGTGAATGCTATACGAGATTTAGGATGTTTCGATTTACACGCGCATCTTGCGCGATGATAATATAAGGAGGTTTTAGATATGATCGAGATTGAAAGACCCCGCATTGAGACCGAAATCATTGGTGATAACGGCGAATACGGCAAGTTTGTGGCAGATCCTCTGGAGCGTGGCTACGGCTTGACCCTAGGTAACTCCCTGCGCCGGATCCTGCTTTCTTCTCTGCCCGGCTGTGCCGTGGTTGCAGCGAAGATCAACGATGTTCCTCATGAATTCACCACCATCGAAGGTGTGAAAGAGGATGTAACCGAGATCGTTCTCAATATTAAAGGCATTATCCCGAAACTTTATTGCGACGAGCAAAAAACCGTATATATCGAGGCCAAGGGCCCCACGGTTGTAACGGCCGGTGACATTAAGGCTGACAGCGACGTGGAGATCCTCAACCCCGACCATGTTCTGGCAACGTTGGGCGACGGCGCTGTCCTGAACATCGAGTTGGTCATCGACCATGGCCGCGGTTATGTTTCCGCGGAGAAGAACAAGGTGTATACCGAGAACCAGACCAATATGCTGGCGGTAGACAGCGACTTCTCCCCTGTCACCAAGGTGAATTATAAGGTGGAAAACACCCGCGTCGGTCAGATCACCGACTTCGATAAGCTGACTCTGGAGGTTTGGACGAATTCCGTCACCACCGCCAGCGATGCGGTTTCGTTGGCCGCAAAGGTGATGAACGAGCATCTGTCTTTGTTCATTGATCTGTCTGAAAAGGCAAAGAATGCAGAAATTTTGGTGGATAAGGATGAAACCAAGGCCTGCACGACTCTCCGTATGACCATCGAAGAGCTGGATCTTTCCGTCCGCTCCTTCAACTGCTTGAAGAGAGCCGGTATCAATACGGTTGAGGATCTGATCAATAAGAGCGAAGAAGATATGATGAAGGTTCGGAACCTGGGCAGAAAGTCCCTGGATGAAGTGATCGGTAAGATCGCGTCTTTGGGCCTCACCCTCAAGAAGGACGACGAATAATTAATATTTTAACGAGGAGCGAGCGGAAATCCGCCTTTTAAAAACAGGTTTGGATTGCTCTTCTCACACATACTGATAAGGAGGTTTACTCTCATGTCCGGATATAGAAAATTAGGCCGGCCCACCGATCATCGTAAAGCGATGCTTAGAGGCATGGTGACCTATCTTCTGGAGAACGGCTCTGTTGAGACCACGCTGACCCGCGCCAAGGAAGTGGGCAGAGCTGCTGAGAAGATGATCACTTTGGGCAAGGCAAATACCCTGCACAGCAAGCGTCAGGCGTTTGCTTATATCACCAAGGAAGATGTTGTAAATAAGCTGTTTACCGAAATCGCACCCAACTATGAGGAGCGTAACGGCGGTTACACCCGTATCGTTAAGATCGGTCCCCGCCGCGGTGACGGTGCCGAAATGGCCATCGTTCAATTGGTATAATGAAATTAAAAAGGGCGTTTCGTAAGAAACGCTCTTTTTCTTTTGCTTTTTGCGTTATCGTGTGATAAAATAAAAAGTAAAGGAGTTGTTGAAGATGAAATATAAAAGATTACTTAGTTTATTTCTTGTTTTTGCGATGAGTTTAGTGGCTCTTTGCGGCTGTGAAAAGGGTCTTGACCCAAAGGTGGATAATATCCTCACAACCGAAGAGGGACTCTCTTATTATGAGTCCGATAAGATCAAGGTTATGAGTCAGAATATCCATCACGCCAATGCGGAATCCCCCAATAGTCTCAATGAGCGTGCCAAGCGGTTTGAGGAGATCCTGCCGAAGTATGATGCCGATGTTATCGGTATGCAGGAGCTGCGTCCCGGCTGGGAATCCACCTTCATTTTTGATATATTTCCGGAGTATGAATGTGAAAAGTTCTACCGTTCCTCCCAGGTGCAGGAAGGCCTTTTCATCTTTTGGAAAGCCGATAAGCTGGAGCTGGTGGAGAGCGGGATGTTCTGGTTCTCCGATACTCCCGACGAGGAATCTCCCACCTTCCATGTGTCTCAGGAGGAGATCGATGCGGGCAACGCCAACCGCATCACCGCCTGGGTCAAGCTGAAGGTGATCAAGACCGGCAAGGAGTTTTATTATTTCAATACCCATCTGCACAATGCCGATGAGAGCCATATGGCAAGCGTGGAGCTGTTGATCGAGAAGGCAAAGGAGATCTGCGGTGATACCCCCATGTATATGAGCGGTGACCTGAATATTGTGGCGCCGGAGTTTTCCACCGCCACCCCCAATGAGATTGCCTCCCATGAAAAACTGCTGACCTATTTCGACGATCTTGCCCAGCTCTTTGGCAAGGAAAAAGAGGGCACCTTCCCTTCCTACGGAAAGAATCTGGCGGCAGACCGGGTCAATCCCCGTATCGACTATTTCTTTACTCCCAAGAACGGAAAGGCTATCCCGATGTCCTATCAGGTGATGACCGATACGGTGGACGGCTTTTATTGTTCTGATCACTATGGTGTCGTAGCTGAGATCATTATGACCTGATATGCAGTACATTGTATTTGATATGGAGTGGAATCAGCCTTTTTCCAAAGAGGCGGCGATCCATTCTCCCATCTACCTTTCCGGTGAGATCATCCAAATCGGCGCCGTAAAGCTCAATGAAAAAGGCAAGGCGGTGGACTGCATCGACCTGCTGATCGCTCCGACCTTCTATAAGCGGCTCCATTACCGCATTAAAAAAATTACGGGAATCGATCAGCAGATGCTTAAGGATAAGCCGGATTTCAAGGCGGCCATTGCCGAATTCCGGGAGTGGTGCGGCGAGGACTGTATTCTCTTTTCCTGGGGGTATGACGATATTCAGATCTTAAAGGATAATCTGCTGATGCATGACCTGGAGGAGGCTTGGCTCCCGCCCTGTTTCAACCTGCAGGGGATCTATAACCATCAGATCGCTCATGAAAACCGTCAGTTTTCTCTGGAGCATGCCATGGAGCAGCTGCATCTTACCACTACGCTCCAGGCTCACAATGCATTCAACGATGCCATCGATACGGCCCGTGTAGCCCGAAAGCTGAATCTGAAAAAGGGGGTTCGCCATTACCGGGAGCTGGACGGAGTGCTCTGGAACAGTATGCACAGCCATAAAGAGGTTTTTCCGTCGTACCGTACACAGGAGGAAGCCTTTGCCGATCCCCGGCTTTTCAAGGTGGAATGTCCCATCTGCGGCAAGGCGCTGCGGGTGCGTAAATTCACTCAATTGGATGAAAAAAACGCTTATGCCGAACTCAAGACCCGCCACGGTCTGCTTTCTGTCAGATTGAAGCTGATGCAGAATCGCTACCGCAGGTTTTATATCAAACGAACCGTACGGTTTTTATAATCCGCAAAGTGTATCATAAAAACAACATAAAGTCATACAATCTTCAGTGGTTTCATGATAAAATTAAGAGTAGGTTTGTGTGATTATTTTTTAGGAGGTTTCTCCCCCATGAACAAAAAGAATTGGATATCTGCTTTGATGGCTGTCATGATGGTGCTTTCCATGCTGACTGCTGTCTCTCTGCCTGCAATGGCGGCGGATGAGGTACCCGGCGGCGCTGTGTCAGTGACCGCTGCAACGGCAGAAACCGCTGCAGACGGAGTTGCCCAAAGTTATTATATCAGCAACTGGGATGAACTGCTTTTTGCCAGTAAAAATCCCACTTTCTTTGGTACGGAGTCTTTGTATTCCACTACCGGACTTAGTGCGGTGGATACCGTATATTTGACCACCGATTTGGATGTAAATGAATATCCCGGCGGTGCGGATGCTTTTAAAACGGATTTTACCAATTTCAACGGTAATATGGCTATGACCTTTGACGGTCTGGGCCACACCATCTATAATTATACTGACACGCTGCCCTTCTTCCGCGGCCGTTTCAGCGGTGTGGTGCGCAATCTGTCTTTTGAAGGTGCCGATGTAACCTTGGAAGAAACCTACGGCTCTATTGTAGTATATACCTCCGAGCACGGCATGACCATGGATAATATGCATATCCGGGATTCCAAACTGACCGGTACCGGTACCTATACTATGGGCGGTCTGTTCTGTTTTGCACAAAGCCAGGATCGAAAGGATATTACCGTCACCAACTGCAGCGTAATAGATACTCATATTGAAGATACTGCCGGAAACCAAAATGCCATGGGTCTGTTGGCCGGCCGTTTCAGAGGCGCCAGCTATGTGGTGAAGAATGTCCTGGTAGCCGATGGCTCCCTGACCGGTGCAATCGGCACCGGCTCGGAAATGTCCGCTTTTGTGGTGGGGAATCTTTACAGTTTGGAAACCGGCGGAACCGCCGTGTTTGAAAACATCGGTGTCTACGGGAATGTAATAAAGGATCCGGTGGCGGGTTCTGTGAATCTGGGTATTGTTACGGCCAACCGTTCCAAGGTCACCTCTGTATCAGCCAAGGATATCTTCGCCGCAGGCAACAAGTTGGCGACCACCGGTGAGGATGGCACTGTTACTTATGCAAACATGGCAAATCTGTTCTTCGATCTGAACGGTGCTTCTGCTTATACCCTCAGCAATTATATGACCGACGGTACGACGACCTATGCCGTTTACGGCAAAAATGCCACCACCAGTACCTTGACGGTTGCCGAGGCCAATAAAAACGTTTCTTTTGGTAAGAATGCTCTGCTGAATGCCCTCGCAGAAAGTGAAACCTATGGGGATTGGGGTTATGATGCCGAGGGCAACCTTACTCTTCTGGAGGAAGGGGAGAGCACCGCATTTACCTTGACCCTGGAGGACGACAAAGCCTTCTATCGGACCGGAGAGACCGTTACCGCGACCGTTGCCATGAGCGGCAAGGTGGAATTGGCTTACTTTGAGGCGGAATTGACCTATGATTCGGCTTTCCTGGTTCCCGTTTCTTATACTGCGGGAGATATCACTCCGTTGGATGAGATAACTGAATTTAACGCGCCCTTTAAGGCAACCTATTATAATCCCAATGCGGTCAACTATACTGCAGGGACGCTCTTTACCGTATCCTTTACGGTGACCGGAGATTTCCATTATACCAAGACGCCCATCTCCGTAACCCTTTCCAATGCATCGGCGTATGTGATGGATCCTGACGATCCCACTGTAGCCACGGATGTAACGGTTGCGCTGTTGGCAAATCCGGTCTCTTCTGTTCAGGTGGTGCTGAGTGAATTTATCGCCGGCGATGTTAACCGGGATGAGACGGTGGGGCTGATGGATGCCGCTCTGCTGCTGCAAAAACTCAGCGGTACGCTTCATGCCTCTCAGGATGGAGAAAACTTTGATCTGTATGCGGCCAATGTCATTAACACCGCCGACAGTATGAACGAAGTCAATACTTTGGATCTGGTGCAACTGCTGGAATATATGGCCGGAAATGTTGCCGAATTGGAACTTTCTTTGGAGCTTCCCACGATCGTAGCGATTGAATAAAAAGTATAAAAAGAGCCGCCCGAAACTTTTTGAAGTTTCGGGCGGTTTTTGCTTGACTTTCAAGGTCAAACAAAGTATGATAAGGGCAAAGAAACAAGGATTAGGAGAAATGAGGATGAAATTAACGGTCGTTTGTCAGAATATCCGCTGTGCCAACGATCCAGATGGGCATGGAATTGAGGACCGTAAACCTCGTATTGAGGCATTGATCCGAAAGTATGATGCCGATGTGGTAGGCTTTCAGGAAGTGAAGCCGGTCTGGCGGGAATTTATTGAAACAGCTTTTGCCGATCAATACGATACCTATTGCGAATACCGTACCTCCACCGGTAAGCCCGAGGGACCGGCTCTGATGTGGAAGCGGGAAAAATTTGAATTACTGAAAAAAGGTACCTTCTGGCTGTCCGATACGCCCGAGGTAGAATCGGAGGGTTGGGATGCTTTGGGGTATAACCGCAATGTGGTATGGGTGACCCTGAAAGAAAAGAAAAGCGACAAGACTTTTACATACTTTAATACCCATTTTGGATTCGGCGATGAGGGGCAGGTAAAAAGCGCCGCGGTTATTGCCCGCTATCTGGAGCGATGCGGCACGCCCGCCATGGTGACCGCCGATTTCAATATGCGGCAGTCCTCGCCCGGCTATGCCGCCATGACCGAGAAACTGACCGATGTGAATATGGCAACGGCAAAGGATCTTGCCACCACCTTTCATAGCTACGGGACGGTCAGCGATCAGTTGATCGACTATATCTTTGTGACCCCCGATGTTAAGCCTCTGACCTATCAGAGAATGACCGAACTGTTTGATGGGAAGTATCCGTCGGATCACTATGGAATTTACGGAGAATTAGAATTATGATCAGTATGGAAAAGATCGATCCCAATTTCAGCGTCCCCGAGGAGATCACCGAGCCGGACCTGATTTGGGTGGATGTAAAAAATGCTCCCTTTGCGCTGTATGGTGTCTTTTACGATGAAGAAAACAAGCAATATCAACGCCTTCCCTCGGATGTGGCGGAAGCCGCCAATGAGGGAGTTGTGCGACTGAACCGCTTTACCAGCGGAGGTCGGATCCGTTTCCGTACGGATTCGTCCTTTTTGGGCATCCGCGTGGTTCAGCGCAACGATAAGCCTGCACGGCATATGGCGCGAAGCGGTCAATCAGGCTTTGACCTCTATCGCAAAAAAGAGGGCGATGACCGGATGCATTGGTACCATACCTATAAGCCTTCTCCTGCGAAGAAGGAAGGCTTCAGCGAAGCCTTCCATACCGATGGTGCCTTTGCGGAATATACCTTTAATTTTCCCCTCTATGACGGAGTAGATGCTTTGTATATCGCCTTGAAAAAGGACTGTCGCTTAGAGGCGGCTGCGCCCTATACCTATGAGAAGCCGGTGCTGTACTATGGCTCCTCCATTACCCAAGGCGGCTGCGCTTCCCGCCCCGGCAATAGCTACCAGGGGATGCTCTCGGTGCTGCTGGATACCAATTTTATCAATCTGGGCTTTTCCGGTAGCGGCAAGGGCGAGCAAGCTATGGCAGAGTATATCGCGGGGCAGGAGATGAGCGTCTTTGTAATGGACTATGATCATAATGCGCCCACAGTGGAGCATCTGGAAGCCACTCATCTGCCTTTTTACCGCACCGTCCGTGCGGCACAACCGGATCTGCCGATCATTCTGATCTCGGCACCCGATCAGGGCAGAGAGCATCGGCAGGCACCTTTGCGTGCAGTGGTTCGCGCTACCTATGAAACGGCGGTAGCGGAGGGGGACAAACACGTTTATTTCATCGACGGAAGTAGCTTTTTTCGCCAGATCGACCTCTGGGATTGCTGCACAGTGGATGATTCACATCCCAATGATTTAGGCTTTTATTTAATGGCAAAAGGCATTGAAAAGGTATTAAGACCGATTTTGGAAAAGGAGAATAAGTGATGGAAACCAAAATTCATTTTTTAGTGCAGAATTTAAGACATTCCGGCTCCCGGATGCCTGTGAAGGACGACGGAGAACCCAAAAATCTGGCGTTATATAAGCGCTGCCGCCGCTTTAAGAAGATGGTGGATCGCCTGGATCCCGATATTATCCTGGCACAGGAGGCAAGACCCGGCTGGCTGAAGTCCTTTGAGATGTGGCTCTCAGACCGCTATGATATGGTCTATAAAGAGAGAGGGCAGTTGGGCGTTCCGGGCTTAGATGAAAGTACGCCGATCCTATGGAAAAAGGAGAAGTATGAGCGGCTCAGCGACGGCTTTTTCTGGCTCTCCGAGACCCCCGAGCTGCCCACCGATTCCTTTGACGCCCCCGGTCCCCGGATCGTGACCTGGGTATGGCTCCGGGATAAAGAAACCCAGCAGGATTTCTATTGCTTCAGCAACCATTTCGGCTTTGGTGAAAAGGTGCGTATTATGTCTCAGCAGCAGATCAACCGGGTGTTGGACGCACTGCCTGAGGGCACCTATGCCTTTATCGGCGGCGATTACAATGCGTATTATCGCACCGAAAAATACAATGAGTTTATGGACGGATCCTGGGATTCGGTTATCGATCTTCGGGATATGGCACTGAACCTGCGGGATGAGGGCAAAGCCATCACCTTCGGCGGTATGAAGAGCGGTCATAACCTGGCCTTCGGTCAGGGCCGCCCCCTGCCTGAGGTCAATGATACCCATCCTCAGATCGACTTTTTAATGATGAAGCCCCATCCTCATGTGACGGTGGAGCATTATGGCTTTGATTATTCCACCTACGATGATATGGACGATGGAGTAGAGCCCGGTATCATCTCTGACCATTGGGGCTTGGAGGTCAAGGTCACCATCGGTATTGAAGAGGACACCTCTTCCTGCCAGAAACCCCATGAATACGGAGAGGATCCCATCTACTTCTAAAAGAGCAAAAATGAAGCCGGTTAAAAACCATTTTATTTGAACAACCGAAAGGGTGTCCTGTTTTCAGGACACTCTTTCTTTTATACTTTACATTAAGAACGAAAAAAAGTATAATGAAGTCATAAAGTTTGAAAGGAGCCAACGGATTGGTTACTTGGATCTTAGGACGCAGCGGAGCAGGAAAGACAACCGCTCTTCGGGAGCGGCTGGCCGACCTTGCAGAGCAGTATAATAAAATCTATTACCTGGTGCCGGAGCAGAGCTCTCTTGGATTGGAACGGGAGCTTTCCAAAGCGTATCCCAATGTAAAGACCGTCTCTTTTCGACGGCTCTCCAATGAGATCTTTCGTGCATTCGGCGGGGTGGCAGGCACTTATATGACCAAGACCCGCCAAACGGCTCTGATCTATCGGATCCTGGCTGAGAAAAAGAAGGAGCTGCGGTACTATGGTGCCGCCCGTCCGACGATGGGCTTTGTGGCTCGCCTTTCGGAGGTCTTTTCGGAGTTCGCCTTAAGCGGGCTTACCCGGGAACAGGTTCTTCCGGTAATGGAGGAGAGCGGCCGACAGGACTGGCTGGCCAAATATGAGGATCTCTTCTTGCTGTATGAAGCGTACGGTGCTGCTTTGGATGCAGAAAACCGTTGGGCGGCTGAGGATCTGGCCGTTGCCAAAGAGTTGGCCCAAGAACATGGCTTTTTCAAGGATACCGCCGTATTGATCGACGGCTTTTTCGGATTCACCGGCCGCCAGCGGGAAATGCTGCAGGTGCTTTTTGCAGAAAGTCCTGCGGTGTATTGTGCCCTCTTGTTGGATACTGAGGATGAAAGCCTGTTGTTTGCTTCTGCCAAGAGTGAATTTTCGGCACTGAAAAAGTTGGCCGACGGTGTGGAACAGAAAACGGTGGTACTGTCCGGCGGCTCCAAGCGTTTGCAATATGAGGATCTGGCCTTTTTGGAGCAGCATCTGTTTGCGCCTCGTCCGGCAGAGCCGATGGAGGCTCCCCATGTCCGGCTGATGGCCGGACAGAACCTGCGGGAGGAGCTGGCTATGGTGGCCGCGGATATTGCCAAAAAGGTGCGGGAGCAGGGTACCCGTTATCGGGATTATGCCCTTTTGGTCGGCAATCTCACCGATTACGGCCCGGTGGCCGAAACCGTCTTCGCCAAGTATGGTGTGCCCCTCTTTGTGGATCGGGGCCGCTCTTCTTTGGGAAAACCTATATTTGCTTTTGTGCAAAGCGCTTTGCGTCTAATCAGCCCGGAGCGGCATTTTCGCCAGGAGGATCTGATGATCTTCTTAAAGACCGGTCTTTGCGGCGAGGAGCGGGATCTTATCAGCCGCCTGGAGAATTATTGTATTCTATGGCAGATCAACGGCGATAAATTGATACGTGAGGCGGACTGGACACAAAATCCCGCCGGCAGCGGCCGAATGGATGAAGAGCAGCAGGCATTGCTTGCAGAACTCAACGGATTAAAAAACCGTCTCCGTTTGCCCTTGTTAAAATTCAAAGAAACGGCAGCCGCCGGTACCGGTTCTGCCTTGACCGAAGGCATCTATCAGCTGCTCTGCGATTTTTCGGTGTCAGAACGGATCGGTGCTCTTGCGTCAGAATATAACCAACAGAGCCGAGAGGGCGCAAACGGTTGGGAACGGCAGCAAAGCCGCCGCTTAGGTCAGGAATACCTGAAACTTTACGGTGCCATGGTGGATATTTTAGACGATATCCATGCGGTGTTCGGGGGGCAGAAGATCTCCCTTTATGATTTAGAAGAATTGATCGGCCTTTGCGGAGAGGAGACCGCGCTCAATGTGGCGCCCCCTACCGTAGATGCCGTCACCCTGGGGGAGGTGGCGCACAGCCGCCTCGCCGAGCCCAAGGAATTATATGTGGTAGGCTGCAATCAGGGGTTGTTGCCCATGCCGGTCTCCGACAAAGGGCTCATCGGCGATGGGGAGCGTCGGCTGTTGACCGAAAAGGAGCTGCCCTGCAATGCCACTCTGCAGCAAAATACCCTGCAGGGTCAGTACCGTTTTTATGCGGCACTCTTTTCTGCGAAAGAGGGTTTAACCTTTACCTATAGCGCCTTCCGGATGAGCGGAGAAGTGCTGATTCCGTCTGCCTACATCCATAAAGTCCGTGTGCTTACCGGCTGCCGCCCGATCCTGCGGGAGGAGATGGAGGACTATGATTTTGCTCTCACTCCGGCAGGAGCAAGAGAGCTGATCGGCTATAACCCTGGTTTGAGTGACGGAATTTTAACCGAACTGAGCGAGAAGGCTTTGCCGCCCCGTAAGACAAATGAGCGCCTTCCCCAGGCGGTGGTACAGCGGATCTTCGGCGATCGCCTGCGTCTCAGCTACAGCCAGATCAGCCTTTATCAGAACTGCCCCTTCCATTATTTCATGGAAAAGACCATGGATATCCATCCCTTAGAGCCCATTACCTTTGATGCGGCCAATATCGGGACCTTTGTCCATTACGGCATGGAGCGGCTGATGAAGCAGCTGCGGGAAGAGCAGTTTGATTACAGATCGTATAATAAAGAAAAAATTCAACAGTTCGGAGAGCGCTTTGCCACCGAATATCTGGAGGATCAGCTGAAGGATTTCAATCGCAGCAACCGTTTTGACGCGCTTTATCGGCGGATGACAAGCCTTTTCTGCCGGGTGGCCGAGAATGTATTGGGCGAGCTGCAGGAGGGGCGGTATCTTCCCTATGGGGAGGAGGTCTCATTGTCGGGTGTTTCTTTAGATTTGGAGGGCGGCCGCAAGGCCGAACTCATCGGATCGGTGGATCGGGTGGATACCTATGAAGTAAACGGTACCACCTACTTAAAGGTCACCGACTATAAAACCGGCAGCCGCACCTTTGATATGAAGGGAATCACCAATAAAGACGGGGTTCAGCTGCCCATCTATCTTTACGGTTTGATGAAGAGCGGCCGCTGGGCGAATCCCCAACCGGGCGCCGCCTGCTATATGGAGGCTAAGCAACCGGCGTTCCGTCAGCCGGTGAAGCCGGAGGATCTGGAGACTGCCATTACCGACTTTTATAAGCGGGACGGAGCTTATACGCAGGATCCCATTGCCCTGCAGGGCTTGGACAGCGCCGCCGGCAGTCACTATTTTAAAATTCGCTATAATAAAGACGGCAGCTTCGCCAAGGGAGGCAAGGTCTATGAGCCTGCCCTGATGAGCGAGATGGTGGGGCATATGGAGACCGTTATTAAAGAGACGGCCGAAGGGATCCTTTCGGGGAATGCCGCGGTGCTGCCGATGAAGGGCATCGCCCAGGATGCCTGTCGCTATTGCGGCTTTGCAGCAGTCTGCGGTTTTGATGCAAACCGGGATCCCCGCCGGGAGTATTCCGAAGAACCCTTGGGTTGGAGAGAGGAGGAACGCCAATGAGATTTACCGAACAGCAGGAAAAAGCGATTAACGGTAAAGGCAATGCCCTCATGGTTTCCGCTGCCGCCGGCAGCGGAAAGACGGCGGTGCTCATTGAGCGGGTGCTCCGTTACCTCACCGCCCAGGGCGGCTCGGTGCAGCGACTGATCCTAATGACCTATACCAAGGCCGCCGCCGAGGAATTGAGAATGAAGCTCAAGGATGCGGTGGACAAGTACCTGCGGGACAATGGCGGAAACGATCATTTGATGCGGCAGAGCGCTTTGATCGACAGCGCCGAGATCGGTACCATTCACAGTATTTGCCTAGGGCTGATTACCCGCCATTTCGAGCAGCTGGATCTGGATCCCCGCCTGCGGCTGATCGACGATACCGCTGAGGCCGCCATGGTGGAGGAGCAGACCGAAGGCTTTGTGGAGGAGCTCTACGGCAGCAAAGAGCCGCAGATCAAGCGGTTTTTGGAGTGCTTTGCCACCGGCCGCAGCGATGAAAATCTCAAAGCGCTTTTAATCAAGGGCATGCAATTTTTGGATAAGCAGCCGCTGCCGGAGGATTTTGTCCGTCGGGCGTTGGCACCCTATGAAAATACGGAGCAGGGTCTTTTTGCCTGCTTTGCCGAGGACGGTCTTTACCGTCTTCTATACCATCAATTGCAGAGCGTTTTGGCGCAGGGCGGCTTTTATCTCCGCCGGGTGCAATGGCATCCCGCTTTAAGGGACTTTCCTGCGCTGGTAGAGTTTGTTCAGGAAGAGGCGCTGATGCTGCAGCGTCTGCCCGGCCTTTTGGCCAAGCGAAATTATGAAGAATATCGGGCGGCCTTGAAGGAGATCAGATTTGCCACCCTCAATTGGAAAAAACTTACCGACGGCATGGGCGAGGCGGAAAGTCGGGAGGCTTTTGACCGTTACCGTAAGTCTTATAAGGACGCGGTTAAGGCCTATTGCGATCAGCTTTTCTATTCCGAAGAAGAGGAGCTTACCTTCCTGCGGCAGGAAAAGGAATTGCTGGAGACTTATTTTGCTCTTTCTATGGAGCTGAGTCGCCGGTTGGCTTCTGCCCGCCGTAAGGGCGGCTGGATCTCCTATCAGGATATGGAGCAGATGGCGGTGCAGCTGCTGGTGGATTCTTATGATCCCGAAACGGACACCTTGGTGCCCACCGCCCTTGCTCTGCAGCTGCGGCAGGACTACGATGAGATCATCATTGATGAGTTTCAGGATACCAACCGTGCTCAGGATCTTATTTTCCGCGCCCTCTCCAAGGAGGAGACCAACCTCTTTATGGTGGGAGATATGAAGCAGAGCATTTACCGTTTCCGGGGTGCGGAGCCGGAGATCTTCGATCAAAAGCGGCAGCAGTTTGCTCCCTATACCGATCCGCAATTATCGGAGCAGACCACCTTGGAGCTCAATGCCAATTTCCGCTCCCATCCGGGGGTGCTGCGGTTTGCCAATCGGGTCTTTTCTGCGATCATGAGCCCCGCTTTGGGTGGAGTGACCTATGATGAAAGGGAGGCGTTGATCCCCCGTCGGGAATATGCGGAGGAGGATGCCGTCCGTGCCGAATTCCATTGGCTGGAACCGAAATCGGAGGAAAACGGAAAGAAGATGGAGCGGGATCTGCAAAATGCCCGCTATGCGGCTCAGCTGATCAAAAAAGCGGTGGAGGAGCGGCAGGAGATATTGCTGCCGGACGGCGGCAGAAAGCCTGCCGAATACGGAGATTTTGCCATCCTTTTAAGAGGAGTCTCCCGCACCGCGCCTACCTTTGAGCGGGCTCTTCGGGAGGCGGGGATCCCGGTCACCAACCGCAATGAAGGAGATCGGTTCTTCGATCTCTTTGAGGTACAAAGCGTTCTGGCCTATCTGCTGGTTCTGAATAATCCTTATGACGACGTGGCGCTGGTATCGTTGCTGTACGGTGATTATTTCCGATTTACGGTTGGAGAACTGGCCGGTATGCGCCGCCGCCATACCCCGTTATATGACGATCTGAAAAAGGCCGCCGAGACCGACCCGAAAGCAAAAGCGGCCTATGAGACCATCGAGAGCTACCGCAGACTGGCGGGTACTCTTTATGTTTATGATCTGTTATATCGCATCTATCAGGAGAGCGGCATTTTCGGTGCCTATGCTTGCGCACCCGGCGGTGCAGAAAAATGTGCTAATCTGGAGCTGCTGGCAGAGGAAGCCCGTCTCTTTGAGCAGGAGGGCTATCGGGGGCTTTATGCCTTTGTACAGCATATCCGCATCAGCCGGGAACGCACCCAATCGGGAGCGCGGCTGAAGAATCAGGAAAACAGCGTGCAGATCATGTCCATCCATAAATCCAAGGGACTGCAGTTTCCGGTCTGTATTTTGGGCGATTGCCGGAAGTCCTTCAGCACCGCCGATGCCAAGGAAACGGTACTGCTCCATTCCCGCTATGGTGCCGCTATCGAGCACGCCGTTCCGGAGCTGTATTATCGGTTCCGTCCTTTAGCACAGAAGGTGTTGGAGGATCAGATCAATGCTGATACCGTCAGCGAGGAGGAACGGATCCTCTATGTGGCCTTGACCCGTTCGGAAAGTAAGATCATCCTGCTGGTCAATGCTGACCGTAAGACCATGGAAAACTGGGCGGATGCCGGGGTGTCCTTTAAGGAAAAACTGCCCCT
Source organism: Clostridia bacterium (assembly GCA_017482195.1). Taxonomy (GTDB): domain Bacteria; phylum Bacillota; class Clostridia; order Oscillospirales; family QAKW01; genus QAKW01. The sequence continues at coordinate 22,434 of JAFUNM010000055.1, read as the reverse complement.
TTGGGCTATCAAGGAAAAGGGCGGTTCCTTTGCCAAATGGTTGAGTACGCTGCTGGCCGGTGCCGCCGAGGGCGAGGCTTTGCGCCAAGAGTTCGGCTTTGCCCCCATGCCGGATAAACCGCAGATATTTATGACCTATGTAAAAGGGGTTCTCGCAGAAGAGGAAACAGGCGAAATACAAACTGCCGCGGAAAAAGAAGGCTTTGACCGTGAGGCTTTCCGTAAGCGGCTGGATTGGGTCTATCCTCATCTGGCGGCAGTGGGACTGCCGGCGAAATTATCGGTTTCCGAGCTGAAAGGGATCCGGGAGGCTGAGGAAGATGCCGAGCCTCTACTGGAGCGGCAGGTCAAAGCCGCTGTGCCCCGCTTTGCCGAAGGCAATCAGCCCAGGGGCAATGAGATCGGCAACGCGCTCCATCAGGCGCTGCAGTTTTGTGATTTTGCCCGTCTGCAAGGGGATTCCCAGGAGGAACTGGATCGTTTGGTTACCCAAGGCTTTATCTTGGAAAAACAGCGCAGACTGATTCCGGTGGAAAAACTGCGCCGTTTCACACAAAGCGAAAGCTTTCGGCAGCTGATGGAGGCCGAAGCCTATTATAAAGAGGAACGGTTCTTGTTTCCGATGTCCGCCAAAGACCTGTTCGGCGAGGAGACCGAAGGGGAGATTCTGATCCAGGGCGTTTTGGACTGCTACTGGGTGCAAAACGGCGAAGCCGTCATTCTCGACTATAAGACGGACCGGGTAAACGATCCGCAGGAGCTGATCGAACGCTATCAACTTCAGATGGAGCTTTATGCCGAGGCGCTGAAAAGAGTGCGGGGACTTCGGGTGAAACGCCGAGAAATATACAGTTTTTCCTTAGAAAAAACCATCATTTTATAGCCTTTTGCCGAAATTTGAAAAAATATGAAAATAAGGTTTTACAAAGAGGCAAAATTATAGTAGAATATGGATAGATATTTTTCGCCTTGGAGGAGGATGTTAAAATGGCTGATTATTTGGAGAATTTACTGAATACCCCCGTGGGTCCCTTGGGGATCATCGCAATGCCCGGATGTGAGGAGATGGGCAAGCGGTTGGACTTTTATCTTACCAAATGGCGCAAAGAGCGGGAGCATGAGCATAAATCTTCCGCATCCTATTTGGGATATGAGCGGGATAGCTACCTGATCGATGTGGCTTGTCCCCGTTTCGGCAGCGGCGAGGCAAAGGGCTTGATCCGTCAGTCTGTCCGCGGTTTGGATCTTTATATCGTTTGCGATGTATTTAACTACGGTGTGGAGTATAAAATGTACGGCCGCATCGTTCCCATGAGTCCCGACGATCATTATGCGGACTTAAAGCGTATTATCAGCGCGGTTGCCGGCAAGGCAAAGCGGATCAATGTGATCATGCCTATGCTGTATTCCGGCCGTCAGCACAGACGCACCAGCCGAGAATCTCTTGACTGTGCCAGTTCTCTGCAGGAGCTGGTGGCATTGGGTGTTACCAACATCCTCACCTTTGATGCCCATGACCCTCGGATGCAGAATGCCATCCCCAACAATAGCTTTGATAATGTAATGCCCACCTATCAGATGATCAAGGCGTTGGTCAATCAGTTCCCCGATATCAAGGTGGATCCCGATCACCTGATGATCATCAGCCCTGATGAGGGCGCTATGGCCAGAGGCATCTATTTCTCCTCCGTATTAGGTGTGGATCTGGGTATGTTCTATAAGCGCCGCGACTATTCCAAGGTGGTCAACGGCCGCAACCCCATCGTAGCCCATGAGTATCTGGGCGCCGATGTGGCCGGTAAGGATCTGATCATTGTGGACGATATGATCTCCTCCGGTGATAGCGTATTGGATCTGGCCGAAAAGCTGAAGGCGCTCAAGTGCCGCAACATTTATGTCTGCACCACCTTTGGTCTCTTCTGTGAAGGTCTTTCTCATTTTGATAAGGCTTATGAAGAAGGCCTCATTACCAAGGTCTTTACCACCAACGGCGTTTATTCCACCCCCGACCTGCTGGCTCGCGAGTGGTATTGCTCGGTGGATCTCTCCAAGTATATTGCTTATATTATTGATACCCTCAATCATGATGCGTCTATCAGCGGCTTGTTGGAGCCCACCAATAAGATCAATGCTCTGTTGGTTAAAAAAGGATTGAGATAGACCCTTGGAGAAGGGCTCTGACCGCCATCTGTAATAAAGAACCCGAAACCGTATGGTTTCGGGTTCTGTTTTTATTTGTATGGCCTAGGTTCGTCGTTCAACCCAAGAATGTAATCGGCGGAGAGATAGTAAAATTTGCATAGAGCGATCAGCGTTTCGGCGGACAATTTATTGGTGCCGGCTTCCCAAAGGTGGTATTGCTGTTGTTTAACGCCGAGTTCATCAGCCAAATCCGTTTACAACAGTTTAACATAAAAAATTAAAACAACAAAATAATTGTTAACCATACAACTTCTTTGTTGTATAGAAAATAAAAAACAACAACATTGTTGTAAATTCAACACTTTTGAAAATTATGTGTTACAATGTTGTAGAGGTGATTATATTGAAAACAATTTTAGACATTATCAAGCCGGCATTATTGGATGCGGTGAATCGGCATTTATTTACAATGGAAAGTCAAGATCCCGAATATCAGCAATGGGTGCAAAAATATAACGGTTGCTGGGAGCAGATCAAAAAGGCATTACCGAAGGAGCGGCAAAGAGAGCTGATGAAATTAGAGGATCTTCGCAATCAACAGATAAGTATGGAATATGAAGAAATATATATGTGCGGAATGCGCGATGCGATCGCTCTATTAAAAGCGTTTCAAGTTATTTAGAAAGAAAAGCCGAAACAAATGTTTCGGCTTTTTCGGTCAGACCCTTTTTCAAGCGTCTTATTGGTGTGTTATCGATCGTGTTGGGGGCCCAGATCTTTGAACAGCAGATTGATGCACCAGATGCCTGCCAATGCAACCACCACAAAGATGATGCGGGCAACCACTGCATCCATTCCGCCGAAGATCCAGCCTACCAGATCGAATTGGAAAAGACCCACCAGACCCCAGTTGAGGCAGCCGATAATGGCGAGGATCAAAGCGATTTTATTCATGTTTTCATCTCCTTCGTTGGAATATTGCAATATTCTGCGATATGGATAGTTTTTCGCAAAAGAGGTCAATTATGCAAAATTTTAAAAAATGCAGTTTCAGTACTATATTTTTTTATATTTTTATGGTATGATAAAAGTTAAGTAGTAAAAAGGAGATAAAATTGTTTGAGAGGAAAAAGACGCCTTAAAAATCAGTTTCGTCGTCGGTCGTTCCGGAAAGCCTTTACGGTTCGTTTTCGTTGGACGGTGCGCCGCATTGCGCGCAAAAGCAGTCTTTGGACAGGTCTTTTCGGCGCCTTCGCCAAACGTCTTTATGTTATGCTGTTCTTTTTGGCGGCAGTCAGCGCTTTAACGGTGGCCTCTTCTATACTGAGTAATGCATTTTTAGCGGATGAGGCGGTGCTGGTACGTCGGTTATCCGATCCCGATTATGACCGCAGTAATCCCATCCTCTCAGCGCTGAATTGCTTTGGCTCCTCCAACCGCATTCAGGTGACTCTCACCACCGATACGGTGGACAATCTGCATCCTGAAAAGGTGCATCTGGAGCGGGGCAGTGTCAATCTGGTAATGACGCTGAAAAACGGGGATCTGATGGAATATACCCTTTCCAATCGGCGTATTGATAATTTTGAGAGCGGTTATACGGATCAATTTACCCTGATCCTGCCCGACACCGTTTCGGTTTTTGATATTGCGGAATATAAGCTGACCTTAATGCCGGATGCAAAAGGACTTTACGGCAGTTGGCGCTGTCGGCAGGCGGAAGTTTCCTTTCTTTTGGGCGGCGAGCGGATGACTCTGGCTGCAGGAGATTGGAGCGGTGTTTTTACCTTCGCCGAGGACAATCCGTCAGCAGTGCTGAATCCGGTCAGCAGCGAGAATGATTATTATAACCAGATCAGCGAGATTTACCCCTATGTGCTGAAGATTTGTGAAAACGACAATGTCACCGTTCACGACGGCCTGATGAAGGACGCTACTCTGCGGGAGCTGGGCATGAGCGACGGGGATGTGCTGTATCTGGATGTGGAAACCGTGGGTCTGGAGACGCAGGGTCAGATTCTCAAGGAGCAGCTGGGTACGGTGGAGCTTTCGGAGACCGATCTTCTGGATTACGATGGCACCATGACCCTGCGGATACGTTTCTATTCCGATGCAGGCGGGTCCTATTATAAGGATTATAATTTAGATACCCCCGGTAAGGATGATTTTGAACTGGGCGGTTCCTCGGAGTTTGCGCTGACCATGCCCGAGGGCATGAGTGTCTTTGATATTCGCTCTATGGAACTGTTGGTGAACGACACCGCCGATGCCTGGGCGCCCCGGATGATCCGGGCATACCTGCGCACCGATTACGGATATATCCTGGAGCTGGCACGGGAGACCGATGTGACCCTGCTGGAAAAGCGGGGCACCGGAGTCTTTTATAAGGGCCTCATTGAGACGGCCGTCAGTGCGGCAGAGCTGGATCTTACCGCTGTCTATCAACTGCCGACGGCGCTGAAGGAACCCATTGAGACCAAGTATATCACCGAAATTTCCGGTGTGACCTACAGTATGTATTTTAACGAGTTCAATTTCTATGAGCGGCAAAAGCTGTTTTACAGTCAGATGCTGGAACTGTATGGAGAAAAAGAGGATGCGTAATTTAAAGCTTTTTGCCTTGCTTTGTGCATTGGTGCTGCTGGTCTGCAGCTGCCGAATAAATGAAAAAGAAGGCTATTCCTTTGAGGAAATGACCCAAACCTTAGAGGCGGCGGTGGCAGAAGGACATTTTTTCTTCGCCGGCAAGGTTCTCTCGGTAGGAACCAACGATCGGATGATCTCCTATTATGAGATGGAGGCTGAGACCAATACGGTCTATCAGGTAGAGGTGACCGAGGATTTCTTTGGCTGTATGCCGAAGGAACCCATTACAGTATGTATTTACGGCACCACCGGTAATTTTTCCTCCCGTTCCAATCTGGAAAAGGGGAAGGAATACTTATTTGACACCACCCTCTGGGTACAGGGAGAAGAGATCATCTTCCTGCTGCCCAGCTTTTATGAGGGAATGCCCGAACGAGCAGAGGAGGCCCTCTATTATACTGCCGGCGGTAAGACGGCCTTAGTAAACGGCACCTATGTTCAATATAAGGAGCATCTTTTCAGTCTGGCCGAGGAAAAGGGCTACGGTCCGCAGCTGGTCAAGAGCAGTATAACAGCCTTTCTGGAGCAGGCGGTTAAAAACGATGCGGCCTTCTTTGAAGGCCTCGGTTTTACGAAGATCGACACCGCTCATCTGGCTGCAACCACCGCAAAGGCTGCGTTGCTTTTGGAACAGGTTCAAAATTCTGCCGCTGATTGGGCGGCCTTGAGGGAGATTTTAAAATGATCATTACCGCTATTATCTTAGGCATCGGCCTGGCCATGGATGCCTTCGCCGTATCCATTACCAACGGACTCTGTGCCGGCCGTTTTAAACCCCGCCATGCCTTGGCAGACGGCCTGACCTTCGGGCTTTTTCAGGCAGCCATGCCGCTGATCGGCTTTTTCCTGGGCCTGAGCTTTATGAAATACATCGAGGTCATCGATCATTGGATCGCCTTTATCTTGTTAGGCGGAATCGGTGCCAATATGATCCGCGGTGCTTTAAAAAAAGAAGAGGAAGAGGAATGTACCTCTCCCTTTACATTGAAAAACCTTTTGGTGCAGGGTGTTGCTACCAGCATTGATGCGTTGGCGGTGGGGATCGGCTTTTCCACCGAGTTGTCCGGATATAACGATGCTTTCCTTACCGTCGGTATCATCGGGATCTGCACCTTCGCCATCAGCACCGCCGGTGTGTATATCGGCAAGCTGTTCGACGGTCTCTTAAAAGAGAAGGCACAGATCTTAGGCGGGCTCATTTTGATCGGAATCGGAGCGAAGATTTTGATCGAGCATTTATTTTTCTAATGAAAGCAGCCAAAAGAGACCTTGTTTTCGGTACAATACATAAAAAAGAGCGTTTCGAAAGAAACGCTCTTTTGCTTTAATAAAACATCTGGGTCAGACTGTTGTTCTGCGTCTGGCCGGTGGTGATAGAGGGGATATATTCCGAGAGAGTCATGGTGATGGTCTGCTCGGTGCCGCTGCGCTTGATAACGAAGGTCACCGTTTCGCCCACCGCCTTTTTATCCACAATGGCAGTGGCCTCGGCGGCGGTGGATACCTTGGTGCCTTCTACCGATACCACATAGTCACCGGGTTTAAAGCCGGCAGCCTCGGCATCGGAGCCGGAGGCTACTGCCGAAATATAAAGACCCAGCTCATTGACTCGATACATCATGGCGGTCATGGAGTCATTGATCTCTACATAGGTGATGCCCGGTTCTACCCGTCCGGTCACATACCCATGGGTGATCAGATCCTCGACGACAGCTTCTACCGTATCAATGGGGATGGCAAAGCCTAAGCCTTCGATCTCTTCACTGGCAGATTTGGCGTTGACTACACCGATCAGCTGACCGCTGGTGTTGAAGAGACCGCCGCCGGAGTTGCCGGGGTTGATGGCGGTGTCGGTCTGCAGCAGGCGCATGGTGGTGTTCTCCACCGTGATCTCCCGATCCAGAGCACTTAAGATGCCGCTGGTCACTGTTCCGGCCAGTTCACCCAAGGGGTTGCCTACGGCAATGACCGTTTCCGCCAGGGTGATCTCTTCGGCATTGCCGAAGGCGGCAGGCTGCAGGTTGGACGCTTCGATTTTGATAACTGCAAGATCCGCTTTGGCATCGGAGCCCTTAAGGGTGGCAGAGTGGCTGGTGCCGTCGGAGAGGGTGACTTTAATATTAGTGGCTCCGTCGATGACATGGTGGTTGGTCACAATATAACCGTCCGCGGTGATGATGACACCGCTGCCCGCACCCTCACTGACATATTGCTGCCAGAAGGAGCCGGTAACCACCTGCTCAGTGGTGATGGCCACCACGCTGGGTTTCACCAGCTCAGCGACCTGCTCCACCGTCATGGCTTCATCGGTACCTTGCAATTTTGTGGTTTTATAAATGACTGCTGTACCTTCGCCCATGATGGTGTTCTCTTTCATCAGGGAGGCACCTAAAAAGCCGCCCGCCAGACCCAAAACCAGAGCGCAGACCAGCGCAATGGCGATGCCGGCATAGAATTTACCGGAGGTTAGAGGCTTTGGCTCTTTTTTCTGCAGCACCGGCGCAGAATAAGCCGGAGGCGTTTGATTGGTAAAGACCGTAGGCTCTTCTTTTGGTTTCTCCGGCCGTACATAATGGTAAACCGGCTGCTCCGGGGTGGGAGCGGTATTGGGCGTTACCGCTGGCTCTTCGGGTGCAGAGGTCTCAGAAAAAGACCGGTCTTCGGCGGCGGGAGTGCGTTCGGGCTCCTTGCGGATGGGTTCGCCGGTCATCGGATCAAAATTATATTCATTCATAGGGTTGTCCCTCCTTGTTCACTTTGAGTATATTATATACCGCTTCTATGAAAAAAGTGTGAAGAAAAATGGAAAAAAATGAAAAAAACAAATTTTTTTTCGTTCAAAGGGGCAAAATGCTTGCATTTTTCGGTTTTCTACCATATAATAATCTAAACGGAAATAGTAAGATACTCTCCCCGAGAAGAGAGCCGCGGTCATTGGCTGAGAGCCCGGCAGGTTTGAGAATATCCCAAGTGTGCGCTCCGTGGTTTTTCCTTCTGCGTTAGTGGAAGGCGGCGTTCTCCCCCGTTACCGGGAGCAGCGAGTGATAAATTCGGAGTGGAACCGCGTAAATGATTTTGACGCCTCTGTTGGAAACAACAGAGGCTTTTTTATTTGGAGGATGATTATGTTTAAGAAAGTGCGTGAAGACTTAGATGCCTTTATGCAGCGGGATCCTGCCGCAAGAAGTAAAGCAGAGATCTTTTTTCTCTACAACGGCTTTCATGCGGTCTTGTTTTACCGTCTTTCCCATTGGCTTTATCGCCATAAGCGATACTTTTTAGCCCGCTGGGTCTCCCAGTATGCTAAATTCCGTACCGGCGTGGAGATCCACCCGGCGGCAAAGATCGGCAAGGGCCTGTGCATCGACCACGGCACCGGCATCGTTATCGGCGAGACCACCGTGATCGGAGATCACTGCCTGCTCTATCAGGGAGTGACCCTGGGCGGCACCGGCAAGGATACCGGCAAGCGCCACCCCACTCTGGGCAACCATGTGATGGTGGGCAGCGGTGCCAAGGTTTTAGGCCCCTTTACCATCGGCGACCACAGCAAGATCGCCGCCAATGCGGTGGTGCTGGAGGAAATTCCTCCTTATTCTACTGCGGTGGGTGTTCCCGCAAGGGTCATTCGCCAGAAGGGCAAAAAGGTAGATCCCATGGATCAGATCCATATCTCCGACCCGGTGCGGGAGGAGCTGGCTCGCCTGTCCAAAGAAATTCAGGAACTGAAAAAACAATTGAAGGAGACAAAAGAATGAAGCTTTATAATACCCTGACCCGCCAGAAGGAAGAATTTGTGCCCATTACCCCCGGCAAGGTGCTGATGTATGCCTGCGGCCCTACCGTCTATAATTTTTTCCATATCGGTAATGCCCGTCCCTTTATCACCTTTGATGTCCTACGCCGCTACTTTGAGTATCGGGGCTATAAGGTCAAGTTCGTCCAGAACTTCACCGATGTGGATGATAAGATGATCCGTCGCTCCAATGAGGAGGGCATCACTCTGGCGGAGCTGGGTGATAAGTATATCAATGAGTATTATACCGATGCCGGCGGCCTCGGTGTGGGCAAGGCGACCATCCATCCCCGTGCCACTCATTGCATGAAGGATATCATCGGGATCATCGAAAATCTCATCGAAAAGGGTTATGCTTATGAATCCAATGGGGATGTGTACTATTCTACCAAGAAGTTCAAGGGCTACGGTAAGCTCTCTCATCTGCCTATGGATCAGTTGGAGAGCGGCGCCCGTATCGATGTGAACGAGCAGAAGGAGGATCCCATGGACTTTGCCGTATGGAAGGCCGCCAAGCCCGGCGAGCCTGCCTGGGAGTCTCCCTGGGGAGTGGGCCGTCCCGGTTGGCATATTGAGTGCTCCGCCATGGCCTGCAAATTCTTAGGCAAAACCATTGATATTCATTGCGGCGGTGTAGATCTGATCTTCCCCCACCACGAAAATGAGATCGCTCAGAGTGAAGCCGCCAACGGCTGTGATTTTGCTCACTATTGGCTTCATAACGGCCATATCAATGTGGATAACCGCAAGATGAGCAAGTCTGCCGGGAATTTCTTTACCGTAAGAGATGCTGCCGCGGTGTACGGCTATGAGACCATCCGATTCTTTATGCTCTCTTCCCACTATAGAAGTCCCATCAACTACAGCAAGGATGTTTTGGAAAGCGCTAAAGCAGGTCTGGAGCGTCTGTATACGACCAAAAATAACCTTATTTACAATATGAAAACTGCCGGCGGTAAGCTGAGTACAGAAGAGGAGACACTTTTGCCTGAATTGGATGCTTTCAAAGAGCGATTTCTGGAGAAGATGGACGATGACCTCAATACTGCTGATGCAGTCAGTGTTCTTTTTGATCTGGCCCGCTGGATCAATACCCGCCTCTCCGAGAGCCACTCTCTGGAGTTCCTTACCAAGCTGAAGGAATTGTTTGAAGAACTGACCGACGTATTGAATATCGTTAAGGGTGAGGGGCAAACCGAGATCCCCGAGGACGTGCAGAAATTGGTGGAGGAGCGTACTGCTGCCCGCGCCGCCAAGGATTTTGCCAAGGCAGATGAAATTCGCAATCAATTAGCCGAAATGGGTGTACTTCTGGAAGACGGCAAAGACGGTGTGAAAATTTTGATGAAGAGAGGCTAAGATCATGGCAAAGATCAGTTTAAGCATCGGAACCCTGCAGATTGTTTACGGCGATAAAGCCGCGCTGAAGATGGCAAGGGATGCCGGTTTCGACGGGGTGGATTTCAATTTGGTCCACTATGCCCGCCATGCAAGATATAAGACCCCTGTTTTGCCCCTTTTTGAATATTCCGACGAGGAATATGAAGCTTATTTTAAGGACATCCGCGCCTATGCCGATGAGCTGGGGCTGAAGATCGCCCTGACCCATAATCTGGTGGACTCCTATGTTCCAGATGATGAGGAGCATAATGCCTTCTTAAAGAAAGCGGCGATCCGGAGCATCAAGGCAACCGCCCTTTTGGGCTGTGAATATACGGTGGTCCATTGCATCTCTACCATGCAATGGGGCTATGAGGTGGATGCCAAGACCATGCACCGGGTCAACCAGGAAATGTACGCGGACCTTATCCCCGCCGCTGAGGAATGGGGCGTGAAGATCTGCATGGAGAGCTTCGGTCGCTGCCGCCATAACGGCGTTCACGGATTCGATCATTTCGCTGATCCCCAATTGATGCTGGGCGAGTATGAGGAACTGAAGACCGGGATGAAAGCCTTTTGCATGGATACCGGTCATACTAACGCCGCCACGGAGGCAGGCTACTTAAGTGTACCCAATATGATCCGGATGTTCGGCAGCCGCATCCAGGCACTGCACCTGCATGATAACAACGGTTTTTCCGATCAGCATCTGATTCCCGGCCAGGGCACTGTCAATTGGGGGGAGACCTTCAAGGCGCTCCAAGAGATCGGTTATGACGGTTACTATAACTACGAACTCAATCTTGCCAAGCTGGGACCTGATTATGAGATCCTTGTGCCTTTCTTGGAAAAATATCTTCGTAATTTTACGGATCGTTATTTAAAATAAAAAAGACTGCCCAGAGGGCAGTCTTTTTTATTGAATCATTATTTCGCAATTTTTTTAAAGAGCGGGAAGGTCAGGGGCCAGACTGCGCCGGCAAAGAGTACCATGACCATATAGGAGAGCAGGCGGCAGAACAGTGCTCCATGCTCGCCGGGCAGAAGTCCGAATACTGCGTAGCAGAGTTCCTGCACCACAACCGTTGCCGCAAGACCCAAGATCCAGCGGAGGAGCTTGTTCCAGAAGGAGCCTTCGGCGGCCTCGTAGCGAATATACCGCTGATCCAGTTCATAAACACCGTAGAAGCCCAAAACCGCGCCCAGCATTTTGTAGGCGTTTTTCAAGGCGCTGTAAAGCTCCTCGCCGTTGGCCTCTGCCGGGAAGGGAAAAAACTCCATAAAGCAGACCTGACCGATGCACCAGGCGACCATTACCCCGAAGAGGAGCCGCATGGCATTAAGGTGGTCAAAGCACTTATTGATGATAGGATACAGGATGAATACCAGAAGAAGGGCAATAAAGAAGGAAACGGAGGTATCCCAAAGAGTATGCACGCCTAAATACATTCTGGAAAGGGGCACCAATACACACATAACTGCACAGATGATCTGCAGCCAGCGCTTTTTGGTGATTCTTGCGATGCCTGCAAAGGTGCCGACGCTGCTTTGGGTGTGGCCGCTGGGGAAGGAGTAGCCGGTGGCTTCTGCCCGGGCGCTTTCCACAATGGTGAAATTGGGATCCCGTACCCAGGGGCGTTCGATCCGGAAATTAACCTTTAGCAGTTGGTTGATTTGGGTGCCCAAAAAGCCAACGGTCAGCAAATAATAGCCCTGCTTTTTATCAATACACCAGATGAAGAGCATGGCTACCGCCATAAAAACCAGTTCCTCGCCGCAATGGGTGATGATCTGCATGATCACATCCAGCACCGGATTGCGCAGGTCCTCTAAAAAGTATAAAAATTGCATATGATCGTCCCTTCAAATTTTTTCAACCTACATCATAACATAACTGGATTAAAATGTAAATATACATTTTTTGAAAGGAGTGTTTTTGGAATGACGATCGTAACCATTCGTCCCGGTGACAGTTTGTATAAGATCGGGAAAAGCTATGGAGTATCGGTGGATCAGCTGGTGCGGGCCAACGGCATCGATCCCGATAAATACCTTGTGATCGGCGACAGCCTGATCGTGCCCTCTCCGGAAGAGAAGAGCGGCCCGCTGGCGGTCAACGGCTATGCCTATCCCTTTATTGACCGGGAGGTTTTAAGAAAAACATTGCCCTATCTTACCTATCTTTCGGTGTTCAGCTATGGGGTCGATGATGAGGGCGGTCTGGTACCTCCCCAGGTGGATGATACAGAGGTCGTGCAGATGGCATTAGAGGCAGGAGTGGCGCCTATTCTGGTGCTGACGACTGTAGACGAGAGCGGCGGATTCAACAGCCAACGGAGTGTTCGTCTTTTGGAGAGCGCTGACCGACGAAACCGACTGCTTTCTGAACTGAAGCAGGTCATGGAAGAAAAAGGCTACCTTGGCGTAGATGTGGATATGGAGTATATTCCAGGAGAATTTCGGCAGAATTATACCGATTTGGTCACCTTTTTAAAAGAGGGGCTTGCTCCCTTGCCGGTATTTATTGCTCTGGCACCCAAGACCAGCCGGGAGCAGCGGGGGTTGCTGTATGAAGCGCACGATTATATGGGCATGGGGGTCGCGGCTGACCGGGCGTTGGTGATGACCTATGAATGGGGGCATACCTACGGCCCGCCCATGGCAGTGGCACCCATTGATCAGGTGGAACGGGTACTTCAATTTGCAGTTGGAGAGATCCCACCCGAAAAGATTCTGATGGGTCTGCCAAACTACGGCTACGATTGGCGGCTGCCCTACGAGCAGGGCCGCCCTGCCCGCTCCATCGGCAATTATGAGGCGGTGGCGCTTGCCCGCAAATACGGTGCGGAGATCCAATTCGATGAAAGAGCACAGTCGCCCTGGTTTCGGTATTACGACCGTCGGGGACAGCAGCATGAGGTGTGGTATGAGGATGCCCGCAGCTATCAGGCAAAGCTGAACCTTTTGCGTTCTCTGGGTCTGGGTGGTGTCAGTATTTGGAACATCATGCGATTCTTCCAGCCGCTCTATACATTGCTGGACGGCTATTTTGAAATCACCAAAGTGTTATAAAAAATCCGGTTGCTTCGGGCGTGCGGCCCTTTGCAACCGGATCTTTATTTATTCTGTTGGGACTTCATCTCCGGGCAATTTTCCGTCGTATACGAAATCTCGGACGTGTTGATTGCCCTGCTCTTCGTTATAAGTCAGGTACCAGACACCGTTGATCATAGCACCGCCTCCGCCGTTTTTCTGATCCTCTACCAGCGGGAATACTGCCTGACGGATCTCATAACCGCTTAAGAGCACCTTCATGCCCACGTTGATGACATCGGTGCTGTTGAGGGTGGTCTTGACCAGAGCCAGCAGCTCCTTAACAATGGCGGGAAACTCCAGAATGTTTTTGGTCTTGAGTTTGGCATAGCAGGCGTTGAGGATCAGCTCATGCATTTCCGAGCGGGCGGCTGTACCGCCCACATTATACCGGGCACGGCTCATGCTTAAGACCTGAATGCCGGACAGCGTCTGCATACCGGTTCCCTCGATATAATCTGCTTTGCTGCCTCTGGCTTGTGCCATGTTGGTGATTTGCTTATTCGCCTGCTGGAGATAGGCTTCGGTGACCTCCAGTTCAATACCGCCCAGGGCATCGATCACCTTTTCCAGATTGGCGAAATTGATGACTGCATAGTTGGTAATATCCAGGCCGAAGTTCTGGTTGAGGGTCTTGACTGCCAGAGCGGGGCCGCCGAAGGCATACGCGTGATTGATCTTATCCTTGCCACGGCCTTCGATGGTGACATAGGTATCCCGCTGGATGGCGGATAGGCGGATCTCCCCCACTTTATTGTCGATGGAGACCACGATAATACTGTCGCTGCGGCCGTTGGCCATCTCCTCGTCGTCCGTATCGATGCCGAAGAGGGCGATGTTGATGATATCGTCGGTATGGTAATCCTGCACTTCAATGCCGACCTCTTCTTTGGAGATGGCTTCACTCTGCTCCATGCCGCCGAAGACATAGGAGTAGGCGGCCCAAAGACCGATGCAGCAGATCAGCAGGGTTGCTACAAAAGATATACCGAATTTTACAATAAATTTACCGAAACGCTTTTTATAGAATTTTTTAAAGCCTTTAATGAAATTTGCAAGCATAACCGCTTCGCTTCCTTTCAGTTTTTAGCGAGAGATGACCGCCAGCGTTTGCTGGGCGATGGCCAGCTCTTCATTGGTGGGGATGACACAGATCTTCACCGTGGAATCCTCGGTGGAGATGGCCATTGCCTTACCCCGCATCTGGTTTTTCTCCTCGTCGATCTTGGCACCCAGGAAGGCAAGGGGCTCAGCGATGGCCGTGCGCATCATCGGGTTGTTCTCGCCGATACCGGCAGTAAAGACGATGGCATCCACGCCGCCCATAGCAGCAGCGTAGGCGCCGATATACTTGGTCACCTGATAGGCGAACATATCCAGAGCCAGACGGCAACGCTCATTACCCGCTTCGGCACCGGCATCCAGATCGCGGAAGTCGGAGGAAACACCGCTCACTCCGAACACACCGCTCTTCTTATTCATGACATCGCTCATTTGATCGGGAGTAAGCCCCTCTTTATTCATGATATACATAGCGACTGCGGGATCAATGTCGCCGCAGCGGGTACCCATCATCACGCCGGCTAAAGGAGTAAAGCCCATGGAGGTGTCCAGGCATTTGCCGCCCTTTACTGCGGTGATGGAGGAGCCGTTGCCCAAATGGCAGGTAACGATGTTCAGTTCCTCCGGCTTTTTGCCTAAGAGCTTTGCACATTCTCCTGCTACATAACCGTGGGAGGTGCCGTGTGCACCGTAGCGGCGGATCCCGTACTTCTCATAATATTCGTAAGGGATGGGATAAACGGCAGAGGTGGCGGGCATATCCTGATGGAAAGCGGTATCATAAACAGTCACCTGGGGAACATCCTTGCCCATGACCTCCATGCAGGCGCGCAGACCCACAACGGCGGGAGGATTGTGCAGAGGAGCAAACTCCGTCAGACCGTCAAGGGTATTGATCTTCTCTTCATCCATCAAAGTGGCCTCTACAAAGATTTCGGCGCCGTTTACTACACGGTGACCTACAGCGGAGATCTCGGATACATCGGTGATAACGCCCCACTTCTCATCGGTCAGATACTTCAGTACCATCTTGATGGCATCGGCATGGGTTGGAAGAGCGGTTTCCAGCTCCATCTTTTCGCCGTTTGCCTGATGGGTGATCTTTCCGTCCAAACCGATCCGTTCACAGTTGCCTTTGGCCAGCACTTCGCTTTGATCCATATCGATCAGCTGATATTTCAGGGAAGAACTGCCGGCATTAATAACCAGAATTTTCATCTTCTTCTATCTCCTTTAAAAAACTCTTTTATTTTCCATCAAATTATTATATAATACTTTTATAAAAGTTTCAACTAAAAATTTCAAAGGAGGCAGAGGAAAAATGATATATTGCGTGATCAGCGAATTTAATCCCTTTCATAACGGTCACCGTTATTTATTAAATAATCTGCCTTCCAAAGAGGGCGATTATACCGTCTGCATCATGAGCGGTGCCTTTGTACAGCGGGGAGAGCCGGCCGCTTTTGATAAATGGAGCCGTGCCGAAGCGGCGGTGGCAAACGGTGCTGATCTGGTGCTGGAGCTGCCCATCCCCTTCGTTTTATCCGACGGAGACCGCTTTGGGGCCAAGGGAGTGGAGCTGGCTGCAACCTTGGGGCAACCGGTGACCCTGGCTTTCGGTACGGAAACGCAGGATCTTGCTCCGTTGGTGAAACTAGCCTCGGTTTCAGAGGAGGCATTAGCGCCTGTTCTCAAGAAAAAAATGGAGCAGGGTCTTTCTTACGGCGCTGCCCGCCAGGCGGCTTTGGAGACCCTTTGCCCTGAAGAGAGTATCTTTTTAAAAGAACCGAATAACCTGTTGGCCTGCGGCTATATCCGCGCTTGTCTTGACCGGGGGCTGGACTTTTGCGGCATTTTACGCTGTGCACCCCATGACGGAGAGCCTGTAGGTACGGTTGCCTCTGCCTCCTATATCCGCGCCCATCGGGAACAATTTGACCGCTTTTGCCCCCTGGGGCAAGGGCCGGCATTGGATCGCAAGGCTGCCGAACGGGGGCTTATGACCCTTTTAAAGACCAAATCGGCAGAGCAGCTGAGAGCCTGCGCCAATATCAGCGAGGGGTTGGAAAACCGCATTCTTGCAGCCCTGTCTGAAAGTGAGAGCCTTTCCGCCCTTTATGATCGCATCAAGACGAAACGGTATTCCCATGCAAAGCTGCGCCGTGCGGTAATGGCTGCGGCCTTAGGGATCAAAAAAGACCTTCCTCTGGCCGCGGTGCCTTATCTGCGGGTGTTGGCTGTGGGAGAACGGGGCAGAGCCTTGCTTCGTCAGCTGAAAAAGACGGCTGCTTTGCCTGTCTGCCATTCGGGAAAGGACTGTGAAGAGGCCTCTGCCGCCTTCTTCGGGGCGGAGCGGAATGCCACCGATCTCTGGAACTGCTGGAGTGAGCAGCCGACCCCCAGCGGAGAGGAATATCGGCGGATCGCCAAAATAAAGTTGTAATTTTTGGAAAAATCGGATATAATAGAATTGACTTTGAACGTAAACAGAGCTTCTCTGTTATTAAATAAGCCTTCGGATCGCCTATAGGAGGCTTTATGATCCCTTTTGAAATGTGTTTTTTCAAGAGGCTCGTTTGTTATTGTCAGAAAGGATAAAAAATGCAAAACACAAAAAAACAAACCATCGAGCGTGCCAAAGCACGCAGTGCGAAGAGTCGGCGCAATGTTGAGAAACTGAATTTAGAGGAATTGCTTTCCAATCAGGATATGATCCGGGCCGCCGGCGGTAAGCGGGGCGGCGGGATGCCCGGGGAGAAGATCGCCTCCCAGCAGACCAAAAAAACAGCACCTGTAAAAAAGCCGGCCGCGAAGAAGCCGGCGGCTCCTAAAAAGAGCCGCAAGCCGGCATCCAAACTGAAGATCATTCCCTTGGGCGGCTTGGATGAGATCGGGAAAAACATGACCGTCTTTGAGTATGAAAACGATATCATCATCATTGATTGCGGCATGGCCTTCCCCGATGACGATCAGCTGGGTGTGGATCTGGTGATCCCCGATATCACTTATTTGAGAAAGAATGCCGAAAAGGTACGGGGTATCTTTTTGACCCACGGCCATGAGGATCATATCGGTGCGCTGCCCTATGTATTAAAAGAAATGAATGTGCCGGTCTACGGGAATAAGCTGACCTTAGGCTTGGTGCGCCGTAAGCTGGCGGAGCATCGGATGGATAAGACCGCCATGCTGATGGAGACCAAGCCCGGCTCGGTCATCGAGCGTGGCTGCTTTAAAGTGGAGTTTATCAAGGTGAATCACTCCATCCCCGATGCAGTCGGCTTCGCCATTCGCACTCCGGTGGGCATTGTTGTCCATACCGGCGATTTTAAAATCGATACGACGCCCATACATGGAAGACCCATTGATCTGGCCCGCATCGGTGAACTGGGCAAGGAAGGGGTACTGCTGCTGATGGCCGATTCCACCAATGCCGGAAAGCCCGGCATGGCCACCTCTGAAAAAACGGTGGGTAATGCCCTGCTTTCCATCTTTGAAGGTGCGCCTGACAAACGGATCATTGTGGCCTCCTTTGCCTCCAATGTCCATCGGGTGCAGCAGATCATCGATGCCTCGGTGAAGTTCGGCCGTAAGGTGGCTGCCTCCGGCCGTTCCATGGAGAGTGTTATTGCGGTGGCGCAGGAGCTGGGGTATCTCAAAATGCCCAAGGGAACCCTGATCCCGCTGGAACAGGTGTCCAAGTATCCTCATAATAAAGTGACCTTGATCACGACCGGTTCTCAGGGGGAGCCTATGAGCGCCCTTTATCGGATGGCCTTTTCCGATCACCGCACCGTCTCGGTGGATTCCAATGATTTGATTATTATCTCTGCTTCGCCCATTCCCGGCAATGAACGGCTGGTCAGCCGCGTTATCAACGAGCTGGAAAAGCTGGGCGCAACGGTTGTAGACAATAAGATGGCCGATGTTCACGTGTCCGGCCACGCCTGCCAGGAGGAACTGAAGCTGATCTTAAGCTTGGTAAAGCCCCAGTATTTCATGCCTGTTCACGGTGAATACCATCATCTGGCCTCCCACGCCCGCCTGGCTATGGCCACCGGGATGGAGGAGGATCATATTTTTGTAGGTGAAAACGGCAATGTGCTGGAATTGGATAAGAAGAACGCTAAAATCACCGGCTCGGTGCAGGCCGCTCCCATTCTGGTGGACGGCAGCGGTGTAGGGGATGTGGGCAACATTGTACTCCGGGATCGCCGCATCCTCTCTCAGGAGGGCATTATTTTGGCGATCGCCGCTATTGATAAGACGACCGGACAACTGCTGAGCGGCCCTGATATCGTTTCCCGCGGTTTTATCTATGTTAGGGAAAATGAGGATCTGATGGGTGAGGCGCGGTATGTGGCCGAGACAGCCCTTAAAAAGAGCCTTTCCCGGGGCAACCTGGAATGGGCGGCTCTCAAGAGTGATATGAGGGATGCCCTGGCACATTATATCTCCTCCAAAACAAAGCGCAGTCCTATGATCATTCCTATTATTATGGATGTATAACAAAAAAGCACCCGGTGGGCAGTTCTCCGGGTGCTTTTTTGTTTGCGGACGGAATTATAATGATTGCGGATAAAATCATGTTTTATTTTTGCAGAAGTTTCTATATTATGAAGGTAATAGCTTTGTTGAAAAGGAGAATCTTATGAAGCCAATCAAGGTTGTGATCCTCGGGTGCGGATCCCGAGGAAACGGATTTGCAAAACGAATGGCAGAACTGCCGGAAAAATATCAGGTCGTGGCGGTGGCGGATCCGAAGGAAATATGCCTGAAAAAAATGAGGGATATCCTTGGTATCGGGCCGGAGGCCTGTTATACGGATTGGCGGCAGATCCTTTCCCAGCCGAAAGTGGCAGATCTGGCGATCATTGCCACCATGGACAAGGATCATTATGAACCGGCTATGGAGGCCATTGCCCTGGGGTATCATCTGCTTTTGGAAAAGCCGGTGGCTCCCACTCCGGAAGAGTGCGCAGATATTGCCCATGCTGCTCAGGAGGCCGGAGTGACCGTTTTGGTCTGCCATGTTTTGCGGTACGCTCCTTTTTATCGGAAGGTAAAAGAATTGCTGTTGGCTGATACCATCGGAACACCCATGTCGTTAGTGATGGTGGAGGGCGTCGGCCATATTCACTACAGCAGCAGTTATGTACGCGGTCAATGGCACAGTGAAGCAGAGTCTAGCCCGATGCTGTTGGCCAAAAGTTGCCATGATCTGGATATCATTCAATGGCTGATGGATCGGCCCTGCAAGCAGGTGCAATCCTTCGGCAGCCTTACCCATTTTACGCCTGAGCAGGCGCCGGAGGGCGCGCCGGTGCGCTGCGCCGACGGCGGCTGTCCGGTAGGGGAGACCTGTCCCTACAATTGCATGAAGATCTACTATGAGGATCGCACCGAACGTAACTTCTACCGGCGGGGGATCACCAAGGGCATTTCTACCAAACGTATTCCGGATGATGAAGAGGTTTTGCCTGTATTACAGAATACGGATTACGGTCTTTGCGTCTATCATGCCAATAATGATGTAACGGATCACCAGGTGGTCAATTTGGAGTTTGAGGGCGGTGCTACCGCCAGCTTCTCTGTGAATGCCTTTAACGAGGGCGGGCGGTATATCCGTATTTTCGGAACGAAGGGTGAGCTTTATGCCAATGCCTCCGATACGGAAATTCGGATTTTCACCTTTGAGGGGAAAAAACATACTGCAGTTTCGGTACTGAAAACCGATGAAAGCATTGTGGGCGGTCACGGCGGCGGAGATGACGGGATCTTGCGGGATCTTTATGAGTCCCTCGCCGGTACCTACACCGGCCACAGCATTGCCACCATCGATACCTCGGTGAAAAATCATTTCATCGGCTTTGCCGCCGAGCGGGCAAGGCGCCGAAATACCGTGGTCAGTATAGATGAATATATGCAAGAGCTTGGATTTGAAAATCGCTATAAATAAAAAAACGCCCCCTGCGGGGCGTTTTTCTTGCGTTTTTAAGTAAAAAGGATTATAATATATTAACAGGTGGGCGGCTCCCGGCAGACCCAGATCACATCCTCGCCGATCCGTTCCACATCACACCAGGGAATTCGGATCTCATTTCTTTGAAAGAAAGAAAAGCCTCTGTGGCAGAGGATCAGCGCTTCAATCTTACCGCAGTCGCAATCGATGATAAAGTCCCGGGGGAACCCGAGCTTCCGACCGGAGCAAACCACGATGACCTCTTTTTCTTTTAAGCACTCAAAGGAAAATTCCATAATATCACCTATTCTAGTCTATGCGAGGAAAAAATAAAATGGTTCAGGATTTTGAAAATCAAGCTTATACCGCTGCCCGAGAGCTCATCGCTCTGGCAAAATTGAAAGAAGGGGCTCTTTTGGTTGTAGGTTGCTCTTCCAGTGAGGTGCTGGGCGAAAAAATCGGCACTCATTCCGCATTGGAGGTGGGAGAAGCCATCGTTTGCGGTATCGGCAGAGCCTGCAGGGAGGCGGGTGTTGCTCTTGCTGCTCAATGCTGCGAGCATCTCAATCGTGCTCTTATTTTAGAGAGGGCAATTGCGGAAAAAAGAGGGTATGAGATCGTGAATGTATTGCCCCAGCCCAAGGCCGGCGGTTCATTTGCCACTTCGGCTTATGCTCGGATGGCAGACCCCGTGGCGGTGGAAAAGATCTCTGCAGATGCGGGGCTGGATATCGGCGGCACTCTGATCGGAATGCACCTCAAAACGGTGGCCGTTCCCGTACGGCTTTCCCAAAAAACGATCGGTTCCGCTGTTTTGTTAGCAGCAAGAACCCGTCCTAAGTGCATTGGCGGCACCCGCGCAGTTTATAATGAGGATTTAATGTAAAAAGAAAAGCAACAGAGCATTTAAGGCTCTGTTGCTTTTTTATAAACTTTTCAAAAAAGCGATCAAAAGATGCTTTTGTTTTGTGGATAAGTTGGAAATCGCTTCTGAAAACTCATCCTGTTCTGCGGTATAATCGAAAAACTCTTTTAAACTTATCCCGAGCGCATCGCAAATCATCTGTAAATGATCAACGGTTATTCTGGATTGACCGAGTTCCACACGCCGAAGATGCGATTGTGAAATGCCGGCAAGTTCTGCAAGAATATTTTGTGAATAGCCTGCTTTTTCTCTAAGGATTCTTATGCGTTCAGAAACATTCATGAAAGTTGCTCCCAATTAAGTCTTATATGACTATATTACACCATTTTTTGATGGCTTATTAGTCTTATACGCTTGATTTATTAGTCTTATAGTGATATAATTGAAACTTATAAGACTAATTGGAGGGATAGCATGAGCAACAGAAACCTTCAAAAATTCCGGAAGAGTCGAAAACCGTTTTACTATAAAAAAGAAGAGTAAGGCATAAATCGCCCGCAACAATCCCGTTGTGGGCGATTGGCATATTTTAGGCATATATAAAATAAATATATAAAAATAGGTATTGACAAATTCAAAAACGGAAGTATAATTGTATACACAAATTCAAAGAAAGGATGAATACCATGCCCGAATTATCCGGCGTCAGCCACTTGTTGGAGGACGAAACCTATAAATATGAATTACAGGATGTTAAAGACCCCAATCTGTATCGGGACATCTATAACTATACCGAGATCCCCAAGGTTACCTTCAATCATCGGAGGGTGCCTTTGGGAATGCCCGAGGAGATATGGATTACCGATACCTCTTTGCGGGACGGAATGCAGTCGGTGGAGCCCTACACGGTGGAGCAGATCGTGGAAATCTATAAGCTGCTCTCCAAGCTGGGCGGCCCCTATGGGATCATCCGCCAGACGGAGTTTTTTGTTTACAGCGAAAAGGATCGGGAGGCCCTGCGCCGCTGCCAGGAGCTGGGCCTGAGATTTCCGGAGATCACCACCTGGATCCGTGCTAATAAAGAGGACTTTAAATTGGTGAAGGATCTGGGCATTCGGGAGACCGGCATTTGGGTTTCCTGCAGTGATTACCATATTTTTAACAAACTGAAAATGACCCGCCGTCAGGCTATGGATCAGTATCTGTCCACCGTGGCACAGGCCTTTGAGGCCGGAGTGATGCCCCGCTGCCATTTGGAGGATATCACCAGAGCGGACTTTTTCGGGTTTGTGGTGCCCTTTGTCAATGAATTAATGGAGATGTCCCGTAAGGCGGGCATTCCCGTACGGATCCGCGCCTGCGATACGATGGGATACGGAGTTCCTTATACCGAAGTTTCCCTGCCCCGCAGCGTACCGGGAATCATCTACGGTCTGCAGCACTATTCCCAGGTGCCCAGCGAACTGCTGGAGTGGCACGGTCATAACGATT